>JAGAJY010000140.1 GCA_017848125.1 Oscillospiraceae bacterium | reverse complement strand
TTGGCTCAAAGGCTGTTGACGAAAAGACTCAGAGAGAGCTTATGGATCAGGTTTCGGGAGCTGTTCTTGCGGCTGATACCGTTAGCAGAATGAGCCGTGAGGAAAATGAGGCTGAGCCTGAATCTGAAAGCGATGGAGGAGACGAATAATGGGCGCAATTTATAAAAGAGAAATGAAGGCGTTCTTTACATCGCCTATTGCTTATATTTATCTTGCAATCTTCTATGCCATAAGCGCATTTTACTTTGTGGGCAATAACATTATGGGAGCTACCACAGATATGTCCTATGCATTTCTCGGTATCTTCCTTATAATAATGCTGTTTATCCCTCTGCTTACCATGAGGCTTATGTCCGACGAGAAAAAGCAGAAAACCGATCAGGGACTGCTTACTGCTCCCGTTAATCTCGCAGAGATAGTCCTTGGCAAATTCTTTGCGGCTACTACTGTTTTCCTTATCGGTATGGCTATCTACATTCCCTATGTTCTTGTGCTTCACAGCCTTGCAGGCGGTCTGCCTTGGGCATCTGTTATCGGAAACTTTGTGGGACTTCTGCTTGTAGGCGCTTCCTTTGTATCTATCGGATTGTTCGTGTCTTCTCTTACGGAAATTCAGATAGTTGCGGCTATTATCAGTCTCCTTATAAATTTTGTTCTGTATATGATAGATATGATGGCGTCTGCGGTTTCCTTTGCTCCCCTCAAAAAGGTAATGGCGGCTGTAGGCTTCTACAACAGATATACCGAATTTACACAGGGAATACTTAATGTTACAAGCATTGTGTTCTTTATCAGCGTTATTTTTGTTTTCAATTTCCTTACGGTGAGAGTGCTTGAGCGCCGCCGCTGGAGCTGATAAAATCGAAAGGACTGAATAAAATGGCTAAGAATACTAACGAAGCTGAGGTTGTTTCAACCGAAACCGCCGCAGAAAAGCATAGGCGCTTTAACAGAAGAAAGCTTAAATACGGCTCTGTTGCAGCTGCTATTACTGTTGTGGTTGTGGCTATTGTTGTGCTTATAAATGTTGTTGTGAATATTGCTTCCAATAAGGTGAATATGTCTCTCGACCTTACCGAAAACGGTAATTTTGAAATTTCACAGCAGACTATCGACTATCTCAGCACTCTGAATCAGCCTGTGGAAATCGTATGTCTTTCAGATGAGATAACATTCCAGACAGCTGCTTATATTTACTACAAGCAGGCGTATGAGGTGCTGAAAAAATATTCAATTTACAGCGACCATATCAATCTTACATTTGTTGATATGATAGAAAATCCCACCTATGCGGAAAGATACAAGGAGTCCTACAAGGGGGAGATAAACGAGTACAGCATTGTTGTGGAAAATCCCGCTAACGGAAGGATCAAGGTTTTCGGTATCGAGGATCTTTACAACACCGAAACTCAGTTTGATTACAATAATTTCAATTATATTGATGTTCCCGTTTCGTCAAAGGCGGAGCAGGAGATCACATCTGCTATTATGTATGTAACTGACCCTGACCCTATAAAGGCAGTAGTTTTCAAGAGCGAAACTTCGGGAACTTCCTATGATAATGTGTTTAACCTTCTTTCTTCAAACGGCTATGAGGTAAACGAGATAGACCCTCTTTCCCAGCCTATACCCGAGGAAACTGACCTTGTTGTAATAAACGCTCCTCTCAATGACTATGAGCCTGCTGTTATCGAAATGCTTTATGCTTTCCTTGACAATGACGGCAAGCTTGGCAGAAATCTTGTTTACTTTGCGGATTACACCCAGAAAACAACAGGAAATATCAACACCTTCCTTGAGGAATGGGGTATCCGTGTAGAGGAGGGTATCGTTGCCGACAGCGATATGAACAATCTCCAGAGCCAGAATCTTTATGTTATAAGAGATTATATTGCTGCAAACGACTATTCCACCAACCTCGCAAATGCCGAGCTTCCTGTAATTGATTTCCAGTCAAAGCCCCTTACGCTTCTTTTTGACAACAAGGATTCAAGAAGCACAGTTCCTCTGCTCCAGACAAAGGATACTGCATTCGTTATGACTGACGAGGTTCAGCAGCGTATTCAGAGCGGAGATACTTCAAACATTGACTACGGTGTGCAGACCACAATGGCTCTCGGAAGAAAATATACCTTTGACGAGGAGAACAATATGATTTTCAGTAATGTTCTCGTTATCGGGTCTTCCGAAACTCTTGATGCAAGCTTCACATCTACCACCTACTTCAACAACGGTGACTACTTCATTTCCATAGTAAACACCATGGCAGGCAAAAACTCAGGCATTTCCATTGTTGCAAAGGATCTTGCCTCTGCGACCTTTGATGTGGACAGCGGTACACAGAACAGATATTTTGCTGTTTTCCTTATCGGTGTTCCTGTTGTTGTTCTTATTATAGGTGCAGTGGTGTTTATCAGAAGGAGACGCAAGTAAATGAAATCCAATGTTAAGCTTCTTATAATCGGTGCGGCGGTTATTGTAATACTTGCCGCTGCCGTTATACTTCTGACTGTAGGCGGCGGTGAGGAAACGGGTGAGCCTGTTTCCTCCGAAACCACTGCTTCCACAGAGCCGCTTTCAAGGCTGCTTTATGATAAAGATCCCTCTGTTATTGAAAATATCCACGTTTCCAATGAAACAGGGGAGTATGATATTGTAAAGTACAATGACAGCAGCTGGTTTGTATCCGACTTTATCGGACTTCCTCACAGTGCTGCCGCTTTGCAGGATATATGCGGCTCTGCGGCTTCTTTCACCTCTCAGCAGGTGGTTACGGAAAATGCGGAGGATATGTCTGTTTACGGTCTTGATAAGCCTTTGGCGGAGGTAACGGTTTCCTTCGGCTCTGAGACAAAGGAGCTGCTTATTGGAAACGAAACTCCCTCAGCAGGGCTCAGCTATGCGGCTTTCAAGGGCGAGAATACTGTTTATACAGTAAACACCTCTGATGTTGATGTGTTTATGAATGACAGATTCCACTTCCTTGCCAGAACAGTTTACACTGCGAGGCAGCCTGCCGATGAAAACGACACAACAAACTACACTAAAATAGAAAAGCTTACGATTTCAAGAGATGATATTGATTATGATATCGTTCTTGAATATGACGTAAGACAGGACGATGCGGACGCTATATACGGCAATTCGTCAAGCCATATTATGACAGACCCCGTGCGTCTTGATCTTAATCCCGACAAGTCCTATGACCTTATTAACGGCGTATTCAATCTGACTGCAACGGAAATTGCCGTTGCCGCTCCTACAGAGGAAATTATTGCTCAGTACGGTCTTGACGACCCTTACTGTACAGTAAGCTATGAGATAACAGGCGGAGATTTCAGGCTGAATATCGGAAACGAATATGTTGACGAAAACGGCAAGGCTCTGGGCCGATACTGTATGGCTGACGGAATTGATATTCTGTATATGTTTGATTACAGCATTATCCCTTGGGTAAAGGTCATGCCTCTTGATATCTCGATGTCTATGATAACAAGCACCTACATTTATACCATTGACACCATTACCGTTGAAACTGCTGAGGGGACGAATGAGTTCAGACTCAGCGGCGGTCAGGAGGATTTCAAGGTTGAATGTGACGACAGCGATGTTACTGAGGAGGGCTTCAAGGATTTCTATCAGTATATCCTCCGTGCGCCTGCCGAGGAGCTTTATCTTGATGAATGTACCGACCCTGCGGATATAACCATTACCATCAGTCACGAGTACGGCGAGGATAAGCTGGAGTTTATCAATTCGTCTGACAGAAAGACTGTTATCCGCTTAAACGGCAGACCAAGCTTCAAATGCAGAACCTCTTATGTTAACCGTCTGATGGAAAATGTTGGTTATCTTCTTGACGGAGAAAAAATAGTCACTACCTGGTAAGCTTTTTCGACTTGATTCGATTTTTATTTGTGATATAATTTATTTATTGGCTTTGCGAATCTTTTTAACAAAAAATATAAAAATACAGAAAAAACACTTGATTTTTAGAATTTTTTATGATATAATATTTAAAGAAGATAAAGCAAAGCACGACTTTTGGTTATAAGGAGGAACAGCTATGAGTGACGCAGCAAAAAAGAATGATTTCTTTACCTACAAGGGTTATCCTCTTGTAAGGAAAGGCGACGAAATATATTACGGCAATATGTATGATACCTACGTTATTATGATGCAGATCATGGAAAAGACAAAGGTAGGGGATCTTGATGTTGCAAGCAAGGTAAAGATCTACAAGATGGCTACCGATGAAAAGCTCAGTCCTGTTGAGGCTATTATCAAGCAGAGCGAAAAGAGCAGTCTTTATGAGGCTCTTGATATTGCCTATGCATGGCTTTCAAGGTAAGAAAATAATATCTACAAACGGCAATGGCTGTGCAGTATTACTGCACAGCCATTGATTTTGCATGACAATATGATTTTTGTTCCTTTTTTAGGTGCTTTTGTCGGATTTTTGCTGAAATAGTCAGAGATGTGGAATATAATGAAAAGGAATATGGTCAGATACATATTTACAATAGTTGGTTTTTCAGTACAGTAAGTATCTTTTTTTCACGTCTTGATACCTGTACCTGCGTCATTCCCAAGAGTGCGGCGGTGCGGCTCTGGGTCATTGAGCGGAAATACCGCAGAAAGATAAGCCGCCTGTCTGTGGGTTCAAGCTGAGTTATTGCTTGTTTTAAAGCAATTCCTTCGTAAATATCCGATTCACGGAAAGGTGAGGGAATGTCCTGCTCCTCGCTGTCATCATTATCATCATATCTTGTGAGAGAAATGCAGGGGAGGGACGCTGCAAGGGCTTCGGCAAGCAGTTCCTTATCACAGCCCAGAAGCTCGGAAAGCTCATTTATTGTAGGCTCACGTCCGTTTGCGGCGATAAATCCGCTTTTTTCACGGACTGCCTTCAGGGAAAGTTCTTTCAGACTTCTGCTGACCTTGACTGTTCCTCCGTCACGGAATATCCGCTTGATTTCTCCGAGAATAACAGGCACGGCGTAGGTGGAGAATTTTACCCCTCTTTCCTCATCAAAAGAGCCTGCCGCTTTTACAAGACCTATACAGCCTGTGCTGTACAGCTCCTCGTATTCTATGCCCTTGTTTCTGAAACGGTTTGCGCACAGGTGCACAAGCCCCAGATTTTCAGTAACAAGGCGGTCACGGCTTTCCTTTACGGCAATATCAGCTGCATTCATTTTCCAAAGCCCCCGTTCTTACAGGAGTTTTTGATAATATCCTTTTTTTCATTATGACAGATGTTCCCTTGCCGGGGGTGCTTCTGACCTGTACGCTGTCCATAAAGCTTTCCATTACCGCAAAGCCAAGTCCTGCACGCTCCTCCTCGGGGGCGGTGGTGAACAGCGGCTCCATTGCCTTTTTCACATCGGCGATTCCGCAGCCCTTGTCACTGACCCGTATGTAAAGGGTTTTGTCATCAAATATGCGGCATAGAAGCTCTATATTTCCCGTGCAGCTGCGATAGCCGTGAACTATGGAGTTTGTGACCGCTTCGGACACGGCTGTTTTTATATCGGAAAGCTCCGATACAGATGGGTCTGTCTGCATTACAAAGGCGGTTACAACGCTTCGTGCAACAGCTTCATTGCAGCTTTTCGGCGCAAGTATAACACGCATTTCATTTTCTTTTCTTGACATATATGATATTCCTTTCTTTTACAGTATATTTGCAAATCTGTCCATTCCCGCAAGGCGCATCACCTTTTTTATATGGGACGGTGTGTTTTCAAGGGTGACCCGTCCGCCTATGCCCTTCATTGTCTGATAGCGTCCCATTACAAGACCTATCCCTGAGCTGTCCATAAATGTGACTTCGCCGAAATCAAGCACAAGGGTTTCGGGGTGGCTTTCATCTACGGCAAGGTCTATTTCATTTCGTATCTCAGGGGCGCAGTGATGGTCGATCTCACCGTTGAGAAACGCCTTGACAGTGCTTTCCTCTTTTTCTATTCTTACTCCCATTTGATGTTGTCCTTTCCTTTGTTTTTTTACATATTATACAGCCTTGATAAACAGAAAAATGACGAAATGACAGATGATATGAATAACATTTCGACAATATTTTTCAAAAAAAGCCAGAATACAACAACTTTAACGATAACTTAACGGGGTTTTATGGTATAATCAAATTATACTGCGGCAAAAACCGTTTTTGACGCTGATTAAATTCAGGTTAGAACAGGAGAGTTTCTTTTTGAAGTTGGAAAAAAATCAGATGATTCTTCCGACAGGAGGAAAAATCTTTTTTGTGTTGTTTATTACGGCGATGGCGGGTTATATAGCTGTTTATTCGGAATATCCGTTTCTGATACCGATGCTGTGTATGCTTTGCGTTATTGCGGCTGCACGTTTTTCACGAAGCAGCTTTTGCAGCTTGGCAGTCTGTACAGCGGGAACGGTTATGTCCTATTTTACATTTGAAAAGATCTATTCGGATTCGGAATTGTGCATAGCTACGGCAGCTTCATTTGCTGTTATGGCAGCTGCCGCAGCTTTTATCAGATCCTCTGAAAGTGAATACAGGAAATTGAGAGAAATATCAGAGCGAAAAAGCATAAGTTCATATATGCTTCGTGCCATATCTCACGATATAAGAAACCCTTTGACAGTTATTCTGGGTGCAGTATCCGCTGTTATAGAAAACAGAAGCGGTATTGACGAAGATACTCTTATGGAGCTTATGGCAGATGTCCGCAGTGAAGCGGAAAGGCTTAAGAACATGACTGAAAACGTTCTGACTGTAAGCATGATAGCAGAAGAAACAGGCAAGCTCAGCATATCTGCCGAATCGGCAGAGGAAATCGTCAGGGATTCGGTCAAGGCACTCAGATTATCGGGAGAAAATGTTGTTGAAACCGTTGTTCCTGCCAAAAGTCTGACGGTTATGGTAAATGCCGTTCTCATTAAACAGGTAATGATAAATATTATGGAAAACTCTATTATCCATGGCTGTGCCACAAGAATAATCCTGAGTGCGGAAATAATAAATAATGAGGTTTTGTTCAGGATATGCGACAACGGCAAGGGTATTTCAAAGAGCTTTATAAATATGCTTAATGAAGGTGTGCCTGTTTCGGAAAGTAAGTATTACAGACAAAAGGATTCCAATCTGGGAATAAGTATGTCTGTATGCAAAAAAATCGTTGATATGCACGGAGGTGCTTTTTCGGCAGGGAATAATAAGGACGGGGGTGCTGAGTTTTCATTCACGGTGCCGCTGAAAGCTAATGAATGAAAGGATCAAAGTCACTATGAACATAAAAAGCAAGATTCTTATTATTGAGGACGACAGGCATATCAGACATTTTCTGAGTACTGTTCTGAATGACAATAATTTCGAGGTGATTTGCGCTGTTGATGCAGAATACGGATGCCTTGTCATAGAGTCCCATTGTCCCGATATTGTTCTTCTTGACCTTGGACTGCCCGGAGCTGACGGCACCGAGCTGATTAAAAAGGTAAGAAAATGGTCGTCGCTTCCTATTATTGTTATTTCGGGGAGAGCGTCGGAAGAAGATAAGGTGTATGCATTTGAACTGGGGGCGGACGATTACATTACCAAGCCTTTCGGTACACAGGAGCTTCTGGCAAGAATAAGAACTGCTCTCAGGCATACCAGAACAAACTCTGCCGCTAAGGATATTGCTGTTAAAGGTGTATTCAGAACGGGCGGTCTGTCTATACATTATGATGATTATAAGGTGTATGTGGACGGCAGGGACGCAAGGCTTACTCAGAGCGAATTTAAGATAGTTTCGCTGCTGGGGAAGAATGCAGGCAGGGTGATGACCTATGACAGCATAATAAAGGAGCTGTGGGGTCCTCACGCTAAAACAGACAATCAGATACTGAGAGTGAATATGACAAATATCCGCCGTAAAATTGAAAAGAATCCATCAGAGCCTCAGTATATTATTACCGAGAACGGAATAGGGTACAGAATGGCTCAGCTTGAACCGTATGACGGGTCGGAAGTACCCGAATCAAATAGCTGTCAGCCTGTTGTAAAATAAAAAGTCGGTCCGCCGAATTATCGGCAGACCGATGAATATGGATTGTCGCTAAGCTACATCAGAACAGGCTGAAGCTGCTGACCGTTCAGAGCGGACAATGCGGCATCATGCAGCTTTGAGAAATCTGCTACGGCAGATGTGGGCTTTTTTACAAAATCGTCCTGTCTGAGAGGTACGAAGTATATGTTCCTTGTGTTCATCAGCACGCCGATATTCTTTGCCGAGGCTGATAATGCGTCGTTTGTGGAAACGGCTATAAGAACAGGTCTGCCGTTTCTCAGATGTGACTTTACCGCCATTGTTACGGGGGTGTCGGTTATTCCTGCGGCAAGCTTTGCAAGGGTATTCCCTGTGCAGGGTGCAACAATAAGCAGGTCAAACATTTTCTTTGGTCCTACAGGCTCGGCAAGTGGAATTGTGTTAATAATACCCCTGCCGCATATCCTTTCGGCTGTCATAACGTTTTCTTCGGCTGTTCCGAAGCGTGTATCCAGAGATGAAGCGTTGAAGGACATTATGGGAGTAAGCTCCGCACCTTCCGCTTTAAGCTTTATCATCTGCTCAAAGGCTTTTGAGAAGGTACAGAAGGAGCCGCAAAGCGCAAATCCTATTTTTCTGCCTTTAAGCGAATCTGTTTCGTTCATCAGGTATCACCGCCTTTCAGGGGGAATGGTCATGTGTATTCTGCTCGCTAAGTATATTTTCAATAGCTTGGGCTATCATTCTTCCCGAGCTTACGGGTGCGCATTTTCCCGGGAGGGACAATGCCCATATGGTACGCAGTCCAAGCTGTACGGCGGACTGTATGTCAAGTCCGCCCGGCTTTGAGGCGAGGTCGATTATCAGGCATTTTCTGCTGCATTCTTTAAGTACGGGTTCGGTGAGGATAATATGAGGAACGGTGTTGAATATGATGTCAGCTTTTTTCAGTGCATCAGATTCCACAAGCTTCGAAAGCATTACAGTTTTGCAGCCGTATATCTGCGCCCAGGCAAGGTCGGAATACTTTCTTGCACAGACGGTTATTTCTGCGCCGAAGCCGCTCAGGATACGGATAAGCGCTTTTGAAATGCGCCCCATTCCTGTGATGAGGATACTGCTTCCCGATATTATTGTGGGCTGCTCCTCAAGGGCTATCTGCAAAGCGCCTTCAGCTGTTGCAAGGGCATTTGAAACAGCAAGCTCCTCACGCTTGAAATAATCCGTGACCTCTATGCCTCTTACGGAAAATATTTCCTTAACTTCGGGGGTTATCATTCCGCCCATTACCTTGCCGTTGGCCTTTACGATATCTGCAAGCTGGCTGAGAGGAACTGCTTTTTCAGAAAAGGGTGCATTCAGCGTTTTTCCGTCAGAGGATACGGGCAGAGGAAGGATAAGACAGTCGGCAGGACAGGGAATATCCTCAAGACTTTCTGCAAAAATCGCCTTTTCACAGGATATTTTTTGCTTATCCATTCCTACGGTATATACTGTGTATTTTTCCGAAAGCTGTTCGGCAAGTGCGGGAAAACGCATATCGCCGCCTGCAACAATGTATATCTCACTCATATATGCTTTCCTTTCCATAACTTATGTGGCAGCTGTGCCCTTACATAATTATATGCCGCATATTAAAATGAGGTTCATTATATCCTGCTTGTTTTTTCGGCGATGATGTGGTATAATAGTTCTGTGCAATAATGCACGGAAAGGAAATATCTCAGATATATGAAGAATTTGGAAGAAATCAGAAAAATCTTTGAAAATGACAGATTTGCTTCGGAGAACTTTGCGGTTATCGAGGAAGCAAGAGATAAATATGCCCGCTGCTCCGTTAAGCTGTGCGACAGGCACAAGAACGCTATGGGCGGAGTAATGGGCGGTGTTCACTTTATGCTTGCGGATTTTGCCTTTGCGGTTGCGGCAAACTGCGAGCATATGGGAGTTGTTTCCGTCAGCAGCAATATTACATTCCTCTCTACCGTAAAGGGTGATACCCTTTATGCTGAGGCTGTATGCGTGAAGGACGGAAGAACCACCTGCTATTACACTATAAGGATATATGATGACAAGGGTACAGAATGTGCTGCTGTTACAATAACAGGCTGTCATGTAGGGTGATAATTATATCCGTCATATTTGTTCATATCAGCAGGTGCGTCATATTTTATTGAAAGACGGTAATCAATATGGAACTTACTCAGCTGAAATACTTCTATACTGCTGCCCAGTGCGGTCATATCACCAGAGCGGCGGAAAAGCTTCACATTGCTCAGCCTGCTCTTACGCAGTCTGTACGCAGGCTTGAAAATGAGCTTGGTGTAAAGCTGTTTGTACGCAGAGGAAGGAGCATTGCTCTGAGTCCCTGCGGTGAATATCTTTACAAGCAGCTGGACGGTGTGCTTAAAACCATTGACCGTATTCCTGAGGAGCTTATGAGGATAACCGAGTTTGAGGGGAAGAATATCAGGGTAAACATTCTCGCCGCTTCCGAGCTTATCACTGAGCTGATAATCGAGTACAAGCGTACAAACCCCGATATTATCTTTCATCTGCGACAGAGTGAGGACGAGGGGGAGTGTGACTGTATTATTTCCTCAAATCTTCCCGGAAATCCTCCGATGATACCAAAGGGCAGTATGTGCAGAAGCTTCAGCGAGGAGATACGGCTTGCCGTGCCGTCGGATTCACGCTATTCGGGGCTTTCTTCGGTCAGGCTTTCTGATGTAAGGAATAACGGATTTATAAGTCTTTCAGGCTCAAAGCCCTTTCATAATATCTGTGAGTCATTTTGCAGGATTGTGGGCTTTACTCCCGAGGTGGTGTTTGAGAGCGATTCGCCGTCAACAGTAAGAGGGCTTATAGGTGCAGGAATGGGTATCGGCTTCTGGCCCGCATACAGCTGGGGAAATATAAATTCGGACAATGTTATTCTTCTTCCCGTTTCATATCCCGACTGCCGCAGAGAGCTTACGGTTATCTGCAATAACACTGAATCGGCGGTGATATGCGATTTTTACAGCTTCCTTTGTGAGCGGCTGGCACAGTTTTCGGGGAAGTAATTACAGATTATCAGTATTCTGCTGAAACTGCTTCGAGGTATGACAGCACAATTATCATAAATATTTACAGTATGAACATTTTAAACTATGCACCGTACACCTTTGTACGGTGCAGTTATTTACATAGAAAGGGTTTTTATTATGGAAAAAAAGCTTCTGCTTTACGGAATAACAGACAGCGCATTTGACAGCATGAGCCTTGAATCTCAGCTTGAAGCGGCTGTTCTTGGCGGTGCAACTATGATTCAGCTCAGAGAAAAGAATATTTCCGATGATGATTACATTCAAAAGGCAAAAATTGCGTTGAGGATAACAAGAAAATACAATATTCCTCTGATAATAAACGATAATGTCGGGGTGGCTCTTGAATCGGGAGCGGACGGTGTTCATCTGGGTCAGACTGACTGTTCTCCCTATGAAGCAAGGCGTATTCTCGGAGATAAGGCAATAATAGGCGTTACGGCAAAGACTGTTTCGCAGGCTGTAGCCGCTGAAAAATCGGGGGCAGATTATCTTGGAAGCGGAGCGGTGTTTACATCGCCTACAAAGCCCGATGCAAAGGGAATTTCCTTTGATGAGCTGAAAGAAATATGCTCCTCCGTTAATATCCCCGTATGTGCAATAGGCGGTATCGGCATAGATAATGCCGTAAAGCTCAGAGGAAGCGGAATAAAGGGGATTGCTGTAGTATCCGCATTGTTTTCAAGTCAGACAGCTGAGGGCATTATTACGGCGGCAAAGGAGCTTAAAACAGCCGCAGAGGAGGCTGTGCTGTGAAGGAGATAAAGAAAATACTTGCCTGTGCAGGCTCGGATTCAATAGGCGGTGCAGGGATACAGGCGGATATAAAGACAATTTCCGCTCACGGTCACTATGCAATGACAGCTATAACCGCAGTCACCGCTCAGAATACTATGGGAGTTTCACTTGCCGAGGCTGTATCGCCTGAGATGATGAGGGGACAGCTTGAAGCGGTATTTGAGGATATTTTTCCTGACGCTGTTAAGATAGGTATGATGATGAACGGTGAAAATGTGAAAATAATCGCAGATATGCTTAAAGCCTACAGGGCGGTGAATATTGTCTGCGATACGGTCATTATGTCCACAAGCGGCAGACAGCTTCTTGATGACAAGGGTGTAAGGCTTTTCAGAGAAAGGCTTATGCCGATAGCCGATATTATTACCCCGAATATTCCCGAAGCAGAGAAGCTTTGCGGAATGAAAATAAGCTGTGCAGAGGATATGGAAAGGGCGGCGGCTCTGCTGTACGGTGAATCGGGTGCGGCGGTGCTTGTAAAGGGCGGTCATCTTGACGGCGAGGCTCACGATGTTCTGGTTTATGACGGTAAAACCGAGCATTTTACAGCCGGACGAATAGCAAGCAGCAACAATCACGGAACAGGCTGTACCCTTTCCTCGGCAATTGCCTGCGGACTTGCGGAGGGAAAGAGCATAAATGAAGCTGTAGCATCGGCAAAGAAATACATATCCGCTGTTATTGGTGCAGGGCTTGATCTTGGAAAAGGGAACGGTCCTATGTGGCATTTTGTCTGAATGTTCGTCTGAGATTTGTTGAAAGCTACAATAATTTTTTAGAGTGAAATTATTGGCAAGTGTGAATTGTATTACTTATAAGGGGGGAAGAATGTGGAAAAAAAGGCTATAACCGCAGTATATTCAGCCGCTCATTTTCTTGTTGATCTGTCCTGTGCCTTTCTGATTCTGCGATATGCCTACAACGGGCAGAGTGAGAATATTCTGCTGTACAACTTTTGTGCCTTTGCCCTTCAGATGCCTATAGGAATACTTCTTGACAGATTCGGCGGCGGTCATCGTATGGCTTCATTGGGCTGCGGACTTATTCTCATTTCCTATTTCACGGCTTTCGGCAGTCTTTTCACCCCTGCGGCAGTTCTTTCGGGAGTGGGAAACGCTCTTTTTCACGCAGGCGGGGGAGTTTATGTGCTGGATAAATTCGAGGATTCTTCCGCTCTGGGGATATTTGTATCTCCGGGAGCTATCGGGCTGTATCTCGGTACTTTATGGGCAAACGGGGGAGAAATATCCTGCGTATTTCCTATGCTTGCAATGGCTGTTTCGGCGGCGGTGATTTTTGCGGCTCCTTACATATTCAAATCGGACAGCAGATCGGGCGAGCCTGCGTCGGAGTTTTTTACGACAAAGACAGATTCAAGGGCTGTTTTTGCGGCAATTTTATTTTTTACCGTTGTAATCATCAGAAGCTTCGGAGGCTTTGCACTGCAGCTTGAATGGAAGACAACGGCTTCTGCGGCATTTGCGGCTGTGCTTGCGGCGGCGATGGGAAAGGCACTGGGCGGCTTTGCTTCGGACTGCTTCGGTAAAAAGTCTGCGGCGGCTGTATCATTGTGCGGGGCGGCTTTATTGTATCTGCTGTCTGATAAAATGATATTCGGGCTTGCGGCGGTGCTGCTTTTCAATATGTCAATGCCTATGACTCTCAGAGGTGCGGCTGATATTTTCAGAGGAGGCAGAGGCTTTTCCTTCGGACTTCTGACCTTTGCTTTGTTTCTGGGCTTTCTGCCTGTGTATTTATGGGACAGTCAAGCACAGATAAGCAGAGGGATTATGTGTATTCTCTGCATTGCTTCGGCGGCAATGCTTCTGACGGGCTTTTTGATTATGGGAAGGAAGAAAAACAGTGACGGCTGAGTTGATTTATTCAATGGGTACAGCTCTTTTGCTGACAATAGTTATCGAGGGGATATTCGGACTTGCTTTCGGAGTGCGAAGTGTAAGAGGGCAGCTTATAATGCTGCTTGCAAATCTTCTTACGAATCCCCTTGTAAATGCAGTTCACGGCTTCTGTGCATATGGGCTGGGGCTTCACGGGGCAGCTATGAGCATTATAATACTCGCTCTTGAAGCAGGCGCATTTGCGGCAGAGGGCTATGTTTACAGTGTTCGGACGGATATAAAAAGACCCTTTCTGTTTTCTTTCGGGGCTAATGCTTTTTCATATACAGTGGGTGTAATAATAGGGCTGATATTCTGATTTTCGGAGGTGCATTATGAAAAGGATAATGATATGTGTCTTTCTGTGTATTGCTTTGCTTTCTGTTTTTGGGGGCAAGGCTGTTTTTGCTGACGCAATTGCAGAGCCTGCAAATCAGTTTTATCATGATAATCCGAGAGAATGTGAATTTATCAGCTGGAGAAGCTTTGAGGTCAGGGAGGACAGTCCTCTGCTGGAAACGCCTCTCGATTCGGTGAAAAACGGTGAAGTGAAAAAGGGTGAAACGGTTTATTCGGGCTTTGTCTATACAGATGAAAATGGGGTAGAATGGTGCTGCTGTTCGTTTTGGTTTGCAGATAACAGTGATGAACGCAAGGACGGCTGGATAGAAAAGGATAAGCTTTCGGAGATATACAATGTATTCACCTTTATTGATGAACACGATCCTGAGATGACGGATTATAACGGTGAGCTTGACGGATTTATTCCTCAAAATGAAGTTATTCTGTGGGAATATCCTATGGGCAGGATCTGCGGACGTGTTCCTGCGGATAAGGCATACACAAGAGAAACTTATCCCTTTGAGAAACAGGAGCTTGGTGACCGCTGCTGGACTGATGAAAAGGGAAATGTGTGGGTGTATATTTACAGATATATCTGCAAGGGCGGAGAAAGGTACGACAACTGCTGGATATTCGCTTCCGCCCCCGAAGCTGAGGAGCTTTCGGCATACGGATATGATATATCGGCAAGTGCAGGCACGGCTGTATCGGGCAGTCTGAGCATATCGGAGGAGGAGACAGAGGAAGCGTATGAATCGGCGGTAAAATCTCTGAATCCCCATAAAAAGGACTTTATACTGCCCTTTGTGCTTTCGGCAGGAACTGTTCTGCTGTCGCTTATTCTGCTTAAAGCTATAAAATAATAAGCTGTTTGACATTATTATTCTGCGTGAAAATTTTTTTGTAAAAATTTCAAAAAACAGTAGAAATTTCCGAAAGAATATGATATAATGAATTTATATAGCTCCACGCAGAAAGGATTGATCTCATTGGCAGTTACCGAAAGTACCGTTCAGCTAAAGGAATGGATAGACAGCTCTGACAATATAGTATTTTTCGGAGGCGCAGGCGTTTCCACTGAGAGCGGGATCCCCGATTTTCGCAGCGTGGACGGTCTTTACAATATGAAATACAAGTATCCTCCCGAAACTATTCTCAGCCGTACTTTCTTCTGCAATAATATAAGCGAATTCTATGAGTTTTACAAGGACAAGATGCTTTATCTTGACGCAAAGCCCAATAAGGCTCACCTTGCCCTTGCGGAGCTTGAACGCAGAGGAAAGCTCAAAGCGGTGGTTACCCAGAATATCGACGGACTGCATCAGGCGGCAGGAAGTCAGGTGGTTTATGAGCTTCACGGCTCAGTTCACAGAAATTACTGCGTCCGCTGCGGTGCTCTCCACGACGCTCAGTACATAAAGGATTTTCCTTATATTCCCCAGTGTACTCAGTGCGAGGGGCTTTTAAAGCCTGATGTGGTGCTTTATCAGGAGGGGCTGAATCAGACTATAGTGAACGGTGCGATAGAGGCTATAGAAAACTGCGATATGCTTATTATCGGCGGAACTTCTCTGTCGGTTTATCCCGCAAGCGGTCTTATCGACTACTATCACGGAAACAAGCTTGTTCTTATCAACAAGAGTGCAACTCAGTTTGATGAGCGTGCAGACCTGCTTATCCCCGAAAGCATAGGCGAAACACTTGATTATTGTATAGGTTAAATTACCCGAAAGGAAAGAAATAAAATGCTTTTACCCGATTTTTACATTGACGGCGTTATAAAGAATGCGCTGTCTGAGGATATAAATTATATCGACCTTGCAACAGACCTTCTTATTCCCGAGGACGATATTTCCGTTGCTGAATTTGTTTCAAAGGCGGAGGGAGTGCTTGCGGGAATAGACTGCGCTCTCAGAACATTTACATTTATTGACAGCTCTGTAAAGTGCGAGGTTTTCATTCACGACGGCGAAAAGGTCAAAAAGGGTGACGTTATTGCGAGAGTTGAGGGCAGAACACGTTCTGTTCTCAAAGCAGAGAGAACCTCTCTCAACATTCTCCAGCATATGTCAGGCGTTGCCACTGCCACAAACAAGCTTGTTGAGGCTTGTGCAGGCACAAAGGCTTCTATTGTTGATACAAGAAAGACTCTTCCCGGACTGAGAGCTCTTGAAAAGTATGCTGTTACAGCAGGCGGCGGAAGAAATCACAGATACAACCTTTCCGATGCGGCTATGCTCAAGGATAATCACATTGACGCATACGGCTCTATAACAGGTGCTGTTTCGGCGCTTAAAAAGAAAATAGGTCATATGGCTAAGATCGAGGTCGAGGTAAGAAACAAGGAGGAGCTTATTGAGGCTCTTGGCTGCAATGCAGATGTTATTATGCTTGACAATATGACTCCCGAGGATATGACCGAGTGCGTTAAGCTTGCTGACGGCAAGGCTGTTCTGGAGGCTTCGGGCAATATCAATATAAACACCGTTGCTGCTGTTGCCGCAACAGGAGTGGATATTATTTCCGTAGGTGCAATAACTCATTCAGTTCAGGCGTTTGACATTTCCCTTAAAATCAGAAAGTAAAGGAAACACATAAATTTGAAAAGTCTAACATTTGTTTACCGAGTAGGGGACAAGCTGTACATAAATCTCACAAACCGCTGTCCCTGCAGCTGTACATTCTGTATCCGTCAGAACGGTGACGGCGCTTACGGCAGCGACAGCCTGTGGCTTGAAAGAGAACCCACCTGTGAGGAGGTCCTTGCAGAGTTTGATAAATATGATATGACAGGCACGGTGGAAATAGTATTCTGCGGTTACGGTGAGCCTATGGAAAGAGCGGAGGACGTTTCTTTTATCGGCAGAGAGCTGAAAAAACGTTATCCCGAGGCGGTTATCCGTCTGAATACAAACGGTCTGGGGGATAAGATAAACGGCAGACCTACTGCCCCGAGCCTTGAAGGCGCTGTTGATGTTGTATCCATAAGCCTTAATTCAGGCAGCAGGGAGGATTACAATAAAGTTACCCGTCCGAAATGGGAGGACAGCTTTGAGTCTATGCTTAAATTTGCCGAGGACTCGAAGAAGTATGTTCCGCAGGTAATGTTTACCGTGGTTGATGTGATTTCGGAGCGTGAAATAAACGAAAGCCGTGAATTGGCAGAAAAGCTCGGAATTCCGCTGAGAATAAGGGCTTACGATTCATAAGATAAAAGGAGTTTTTTATATGGAGCTTTATGCAAGAAAAGCTGTTCACAAGGGAGCAGAGGTCGTTGAACTGGCAGCAGGGGGCTATTATGCAATAGTTGCTCACGGACTTGGCTCAAATGTGCTCAGATTCAGGGATAACAAGAGAGGAATGGAGATATTCCGCTACAACGGAAGCGTTTCTATGGGTGAGATAATGAATGCGCCTGAGATCTGGGGTCTGCCTACCCTTTACCTTCCCAACCGTTTTGAAAGCGGACTTCTGCGTACATCTGACGCTCTTTACCGTTTTCCCGTAAATGAGGAGCGCTTCGGAAATCACCTTCACGGCTTTATCCAGAAAAGGGCTTACACCGTTAAGGATATGGCTGTAAAAGGCAAGAGCGCTTATGTGGTGAACGAATATGTTTATGATGAAAAGGACTTTTTCTACAGCTGTTTCCCTGTTAAATTTACTGTTCAGATAAGAATTGAGCTTTCGGAAAATGGTCTTTCTCATAAGATAACTCTTATAAATCAGTCTGACAAGATGATGCCTGTTTCCATTGCTACACATACCACTATCAACGCTCCCTTTGTTGACGGCGGACTTCAGGAGAATATCAGGCTTCAGGTTCCTGCCGAGGAACACATTCTGTTCAATAAGTCAAAATGGCTTCCCACAGGCAAGAGAGCAAAGCTTTCGGATTATGATAAGCAGTATGTCAACGGCACTTGTCCTGTTCTCAGGGATATATGCAATGATATGTATTCGGGCGGTAATCTCACACTTGACGGCAAGCCCTTCCACGGCACGATTATGACAGATACTGCCAGTGGAAAGATGGTCTGCAACGAGGTCGATGAAAATTACAAGTTCTGGATAGTATGGAATCACAACGGCTTTATGAACTATTTCTGTCCCGAGCCTATGACCGCACAGGTAAATGCTCCCAATCTTGATATGCCTGCCGAGCTCAGCGGATATGAGGAGCTTGCTCCGGGCAAAACCTACAGCGCTGAACAAAGATTTTTTACAATGGGATAATGTGCTGTAATAGATAATTTAATAAATTATGCTGTATAATTATAATAAGTGATTATACAGCATTTTTTATAATGTGGTTTAACAGAAAGGGCATAATTATGGCATTTTGTACTAACTGCGGCGGTGAGCTTTTTGAAACAAGCAAATTCTGTCCGCATTGCGGAACTCCTGTCCTTGAACTTACTTTAAATTATGAAGAGGGCAAGGTTAAGGAGTATAATACCGAAACTGTTTCTGCCGATGTTGAGGGTCTTCCCGAAATAGCATCTGCCGAGCTTACTCCCGAGGAGCAGGCAGCTGTGCTTGAAATGGCTGCGGAAAACATTCTTGAAGATATTCCCGATATCAAGAAAATTGATGACGTGGATAAGGACGTATCCGACGATAAAAAGGATATTTCTTCCGATGCACCTGCTAAAACAGAGGATAAAAAAGAGAAATCGGATACGGAAAAAAACGGTGAAATAAAGACTGAAACAGGTACAGAGAAAAAGACTGAATCCGAAAAGACCGAGCTTCCCGAGGTCAAGCCTGCGGATATGGAGCTGCCTAAGGTAAAGCCTATAAATACCGACATTCCTAAGGCGGAAACGGTTAAGGCAGAAGCTCCCAAGTCTGAGCCTGTCAAGGATTCCGAAGCTTCCGAACCTGTGAAAAAAACGGATAATCCGGAGACTGGCAGTGCACATACTGTTCAGCAGGGCTCGTTAAAGAGCGTAAGCAATGCAACAAATGATGTCAACAGTGTGTCTATAAACTGGGACGCATCATCTGAGAAGCCCAAGAAAAAATCCAAGGGTGTGCTTATTGCTGTTATAGCTATAGTTCTCGTTGCGGCGGCAGGCGGTGCTGTGTTCTTTATGAATCAGAGCAGCAACAACATAGCAGTTCCTGCAGAGGTCACTACTGTGACAGATGCAAGCGTGTTTTCTACCGAGACAGTTGCCGTTCAGAGTGAGGAGACAGTTTCCGAGACGGCTGTACCCAGCGAAACGACTGTTGTTTCCTCAGAGGAAAGCGTTACAGAATCTGCGGTATCATCTGATGTCAGCGAAACAGGTGCGTCTGTTTCCGATATAAGCGGAACTGAAAGCTCTGTAACATCAGAAACCGAACTTTCCGAAACAGACAATTCGGAAACATCTGCTGTTTCAGATACAGGCTATACAGCAGAGGATCTGGCTGTCGGTATTACCATTGAGGGTGAGCACGCTGTTGCAATGGGCAATACGATATCTATGGAGATTTCCCTTACCGAGCAGGGAATCAGTCCGTCTATCCTTTCAAGCGGAGTTCTGTTTATTGCTGAATATACATCAACCGCTTCTGCTCCTGCGAACATCACTCCTGCGGCTATGGTCATTACCATAGATGATACGGTTATTGATGTATCGGCAACCACCAGTGCAGAGGGAATGGTTATTTTTGAGTATGACAAAATAGCTGAGGCTGTGACAGCGGCAGGTTTTACCCCTGCGGATATGGACTTGATAGGAATAAAAAGCACAAGTATTCCCATTGATGTGAATAAGATTATTATTAGTCAAGGCTGAAAATAACCGCTGATTGACCGTGAAAGGTCAATCAGCGGTTTGATTTTACAGCGTTTTCAGATATGCTTTCGTTTTGTCGGATATCCTGTAGCTTTCCACAGCTTTTTTTACGGCCATTTTTTGTACAGCAGGGGACAGTGCTTTGCTTTCAAGATAAGGTATCACAGCGTCATACTGCTTTGCAAGAGCGGTGGCGAAATACCATGCGCACACCATATTTACATAGTATTCGTCGCTTTTTACCTGCGAAATCATTTCGGGATATTTCATATCAAAGGCGTCGTCAAGGTAATACTGCATAAGCTGCTTTACCGCAAATCTGACTGTATATGTATGTCGGGAGGCTATCCATTTTTCTATGTATGGGAGAAGCTTATCCTTGTTCTTTGAAAAGACAGGGAATACAGCCTGATCGCAGGTTGCCCAGTTATCTATGAACGGAAGGAAACGCTCTGTTTCAGATATGCAATTGTCAAAATCCTTTATATTGGAAAGGATAAATGCGTGGAGCTGGTTTTCTTCAAAATATTTATGAGGGAGCTGTGAAAGAAATTCATCAGCTCCCTCGCTGTAAATACGTTTGGCTATTCTGCGAAGCTCAGGTGTCCTCACTCCGATTATGCTTTCAGAAGGAATATTCGGAATTAGCCTTGCCTGAAATGCCTGATATTTTTCGTCCCTGAGCCTGAAAAGTTCTGTTAATATCGGGTCATTCATATCAGGTGAAAACATCAATAACACCTACAACAATAAGAACGACTACAAGCACAGGCACAACATAGGTCAGATATCGCTGTACCCATTTGTTTTCGGGCATTTTCATACCTGTTCCGCTGTTTGCCTCTTTAAGGAAATTTTTATATCCCCACCCGCCCTTGACGGTACAGAACAGGAGAATGATAAGGCTTCCGATGGGAAGTGCAAGGTTGCTGATAAGGAAATCCTCGAAATCAAGGATAGTAGAGCCTGCGCCAAGAGGCTGAACAAAGCTCAGAACATTGAAGCCCAGCACACAGGGAACAGAGCCGATGGTGATAATAAGGAAATTGATAATAGAAGCTTTTTTTCTGCTCCAGCCGAATTTATCCATACAGCATGCCATAATATGTTCAAATACGGCAATAAGTGTTGAAAGAGCCGCAAAGGTCATAAACAGGAAGAAAAGAGTTCCCCAGATACGTCCGCCGTTCATATTGCTGAATACATTGGGGAGAGTGATGAATACAAGGTTTGGACCGCTGTCGGGGTTTACATTATATGCAAAGCAGGCAGGGAAAATTATAAGGCCTGCTGTAAATGCAACAAAGGTATCAAGCCCTGCAACAGTAATAGACTCGCCCATAAGATTCTTTTCCTTGTCCATATAGCTGCCGAATATCATCATCGAGCCGAAGCCAAGACTGAGAGTGAAGAAGGACTGATTCATAGCTGCTACAAGCACGGAGAACAGACCGTGTTCCTTAATGTGGTCAAGGTTAGGGAGAAGGTAGAACTTTATTCCTTCCGCACCGCCGGGAAGCGTTACCGAATGAACAGCAAGAATAACGATAAGACCGAGAAGAGCGGTCATCATGACCTTAGTTATTCTTTCAACTCCGTTTTGCAGACCCATTGAGCAGATAAAGAAGCCTGCTGCGATCATAATAAATGTGACAATACCCATTGTAACAGGGTCAGAGAGGAGAGTGTCAAACTCTGCCTTGAAGTCAGCTGAGGTCGTGCCGTCAGTTCCTGTTCCCGTCAGATATTTGAAGAAGTAAAAGCCCATCCAGCTTGATATTACCGAGTAATACATCATCAGGATATAGCTTGCAATGTGGGAGAATGTGCCGTGAAAGCTCCAGGCTTTCTTGTCAGGCTTAAGCTCATCATAAGCGCAGGTGATGCTCTTTCCTGAGGCTCTGCCTATGGAGTATTCCATTGTCAGCAGAGGTACTCCGAAAATAAGCAGACAGATGATATAAAACAGTACAAATATGCCTCCGCCGTTATTTCCCACAACATAGGGGAATCGCCAGATGTTGCCTACTCCTATGGCACAGCCTGCCGAAAGCATAATAAATCCGAGTCTTGATTTTAAACGTTCTCTTTCCATTTATAAGTCGGTTACTCCTTAGTAAAAATTACTCGCCTAAAGCAAGCTTGATCTTTTCAAGAAGCTCAGGCTGCTTGAAGGGCTTTCCCACGCAGGCGAATATTCCGCAGGAGGCTGCTTTGTCAAAGGTTTCGCTGTCCTCTGCCGCTGTCAGCAGAATTACGGGAATATCCTTTCCCGCATCAGTGGCTCTTACACGTTCATAGGTCTCAAAGCCGTCCATATCGGGCATAAAAAGGTCGAGGAGGATAAGGTCTGCGCCCTGTGAGGTTACAGCGTTTACGCAGTCAGGACCTGAAAGAGCGGTGATAGTCTCATAGCCGTTCTTTTTAAGGACAAATTCTGTCATCTTAAGGTTCATAGGTTCATCGTCTGTGATAAGTATTCTTTTCATTTTAAATATCTCCTTTTATATAAATTTATTTTTGACAATATTATACATATATAATTATAACTCAAAATCGAAAATCAGTCAATGCTTTTTTGTGAATATATCCAATATCTTTTTTTCTCGCTGTCCGTGAGCTTTGCGGCAAAATCTGCTTTCAGACTCACAAGGCTTTTAAGGTCACAGAGAATGTGGTACAGCAGGGCACGGTTTTCAAACTCTGTTCTGCTTTTGGGGAGTTCCTCCTCCGAATAGTAGGCAAAGAGCCTGTCAAGCTCGGCAAGAAGCGATTCTGCATCGTTTATCTCGCTGAATTCGGCGCTTGTCTTTTCAAGAAAATCAGCTATTGGCTTGGCGTGGGAGGTAACTATGCTGAGCCTTTTTATATCGGTGTATATCCTTATAAGGATAATACACTGCTCCATTCTCATTCCCACATATTTGTAGAAATAATCCTTTTCGCTTACAAAGGCATTTCCGATGTATTTTACTGCTTCACGCCTGAGTTCGTCAAGAAGTCGGTTTGTTTCCTCAAAACAGCTTCCCGTATAATCTGATTTATCCTCAGCGGTGATATATATTGACATTCTTCCTATTATCCTGCGTATCCTTTCATCAGTCTCACGCTGTATCCGTCTGATTTTAGCCTCATTTGACGGAACAAAGATATTAAGCAGAATACCCATTCCCGCACCTGCCGAAAAGAGGGCAAGTTCATTGAGTATCATATCGGGAGATACGCTTTGCGATGCGAAAAAGTGTGTGGCGATAACGCTGTTCATTGCTATTGCCTCGTTCATTCCCACAAGTCCGCAGAAAATCAGAAGCAGAGCAAGAACAAGCCCCAGCTGTATAAGTCCGAAGCCCGTTATGCCGAAGATGCACAGGCACAGCAGTGCTGTAACGCAGAAGGTAACAAGTCTTTTAAGGGTAATGCTGAGGGTTTCTTTTCGGGTGTCCTGTATGGTAAGCAGGCAGATTATGCCGCCCGATACCGCATATTGCAGGTCAAGCCCGTAGCACAGTGCCGCTGACAAAGCTGCGCCTGCGGATATTTTCAGTATCTTTACAGGGTCAATATTCAAGTCTCTTCCTCGCTTTCAGGTATGATGTCTATGACAACAAGCTCAGGGTTATTGAATATCCTTGGAACAGGGTTTTTGGTTCGTTCAAGTCCACGGCTGACTATCATAGTTTCGCTGTCAAATCTATATTCACCGCCTGCATATTCGGGGAATATTCCCTGGTCGGGAGAGAATATTCCGTTTATCAGAAAGGGGACACGCCATTGTCCGCCGTGAGCGTGACCCGACAGGATAAGGTCAAATTTCCCGAAGGAACGGTAGAAATCTATATTTTCGGGATAGTGCGCCAGAAGCACATTAAAACCGTCGTCTGCATTTTCGGCGCATTTTTCCACGCTTTCATCAAAGGTGAGTCTGCCGTCGCCTGTTTCGGAAGCACCGCAGAGAGTTATTCCCATAAAATCCGCATTTTCTCCCTCAAGGACGGTTATGCCCATGGACTTTGCTTCTTCTCTGTAGGTTTTCCAGCCGTTTCTTCTCAGCTCGTGATTTCCCGAAATATAAAAACAGGGGTATTCGGCTGATACGGCTTTCAGAAAAGTCCGTGTATTGTCATTATTGACAATATCATCGTAAATATCACCTGTGAGCACAACTGCGTCAGGTGCTTCTTTTCTGACTGCGTTTATCAGAGTATTCATTTCCTTGCCGTACCATGAGCTGTGCAGGTCTGACACCTGTATGATCCTTACAGGCTCAGTGACTTCATTGGTTGGAATACTGTAATGAACTGTTTTCAGCGGAAAGCTCATTACTGCCAGTAAGACAAATATTATCATAAGGCAGACAAGCACTCGTAAAAACAGGCTTTTTTTCTTCGGTTTTTCTTTTTTCATAGCTGTGCTCCTTGAAAATATATACTTTAATTATACACTATTGCATTTATCCTGTCAATCATTGCAGAAATGTCACCAGATGTTAACTTTTTTCATCTTCGGCTATTGAAAAAAAAAGAGGATTATGGTATAATGAATGTATATTTCGCAGGAAGGGCGGTATTGGAAATAAAGCTTGTAAGTTTAAAAAACAGCTCTATCAGGAATCAGATACTGATAATGTTTCTTGTTGTTATCCTGCCTCTTTTTGCGGCAAGCGTTATTCTTCTGGTTAATATGCGCTCGGCGGTTGCGGATAAGCTCGTCAGCACCGCAAACACCAAGGCTGACAGCTACAGAAATACTATAATGAACCTTGTAGATGTTACGGAAGCGTATATGGATTCCTTTACAGCAGATGATGAGGTCATAGCCTTTCTTGAAAATGACTATGACAGCAGCGGAGAATATTACAAATATTACGGCAGAGGACCTCATCAGAAATATGTAAGGTCATTTCCTCAGCTTGACAGCATAAAGGTATATATGGAAAGGGAAAGCTTTCTTTATAATAATGACTATATGTATGCAGATGAACAGATACGGGCGCAGGAATGGTACAAAGATGCGAGACTGAACAGCAATGATTTTATCTGGAGCGTTATTTTTAATCAGACTGATAAAAAATGGTATCTCGGCTGCAGCAAGGCTGTTAAATCGGGAAACCGTGTTGTGGGAGTTGCGTCGGCCATGGTGTCTGACAGCCGTCTCAACAGAATGGATTCACAGGGGGATATAAAAAGCATTCTGTGCGTGGGAGAGGGCGATGTTTTTTTCAGCAATTATGATGGAGTTACCGTAGGCGGAAAGATAGAGTTTGACGAATCAATTCCTCTGAGCAGAGGAAGAACGCTTCTTAAAGAGGGACTTCTGGGCTTTAAAGGCAATGTGGTGACCGAATCATTTACATACGGCGAAAGCTTTCAGATAATACTGCTTATCCCTTCGGGCGTGGCGGATATAGAGCTTAACAGATACACCATAATCTACGGAGGATATTTCAGCCTGTTCTTTATCCTGTCACTGCTTATAATCGTTCTGTTCACCAGCGTATTTTCACGAAGAATAACCTTCCTCAGCGAGAAAATGCACGCTGTTGCGGGAGGAGATTTCGATGTTGAGATAAGCGACGAGGGCAATGATGAAATAGCCCAGCTGTATACCGACCTTGAGCTTATGATAAACAGTATGCAGACTATGATGAACGATGTTTATCAGGCAAAGCTGCAGAATGAGGAGTTCAAATTCATTCAGATGGAAGCGGAGTTCAAGGCTCTTGCCAGCCAGATAAATCCGCACTTTCTGTACAATACTCTTGAAACCATACGAATGAAAGCGTTCTGCAACAACGACAAGGAAACCGCAGACCTTGTAAAGAAGCTGGGCAAGTTTATGAGACGATGCCTTGAATTTAAGGACGGCGAGGTAACTCTCAGGTCTGAGCTTGAATTTACAAACGGCTATCTGGAGCTGCAGTCCGCAAGATTCGGGGACAGAGTTTCCTACAGTATTTATTCCGAGGTATCAAAGGATTATATGATACTGCCCCTTGTTATCCAGCCTGTAGTTGAGAATGCCTTTGTTCACGGCATAGAAAGCTGCAAAATAAACGGCAGGATAGATATAAGAGTTTATTACAGCGGAGAAAATGTTATTATTGACGTTAACGACAACGGTGTCGGTATGAACGATACCAAGCTTGCCGAGCTTGAAGCAAAGCTCAGGCATAACGATACATCTTCGGGAAAGAGTATCGGTCTTACCAATGTTAACAAGAGAATAAAAATGTATCACGGCGAACAGTACGGGCTTACAATAAAAACAAAGGAGGGTGAGGGTACAACCATTACCATTACTCTGCCGAGAAAGCCTGCTGCCCGTATCTCGGCCGAAAACGGCAGGCAAGCTGAAAATGAAAGGTGATGATGCACAGTGTTCAAGGTTTTGCTGGTTGATGACGAGCCGAATGTGCGTATGGGTGTGAAAATGATGATACCCTGGGAGGATATCGACTGCGAGATAATAGGCGAAGCGGACGACGGCGACGATGGATTGTCAAAAATAATGACTCTGCAGCCTGATATCGTTATTGCCGATATAAAAATGCCCGGAAAAACGGGTATCGAGATGACTGAGGCGGCAAAGGCGCTGGGCTTTAAGGGGAAGGTCATAATCCTGTCGGGATATTCTGATTTTGCCTATGCAAAGACTGCAATTGCGCTGGGCGTGGAAAACTTTATCCTGAAGCCTGTTGACGAGGACGAGCTTACAGAGGCTATCAGAAGTGCAGGAGAAAAGATACTCAGCGAGCAGGAAAAGAAATACCGTCAGAGGATAGGCAGTGAATATCTTCACGAGCAGCAGATAAAGGGATTGTTCGCAGGAGACGGAGTTCATATTGCCGATGCAGCTTCCGCAGGTGTGTTTTCTTCCTATTGTGCGGCTGTTGTGGGCTTCGACGAGGCAGATGCGGCGGCTGAGGGAAGTGCTGCTGTCCGCAGATTCTATGAGGATAAGGAAAATGTGGATATAGTTACTCTGGATATAAGCGGTATCCTTGGTCTGCTTTTCAGGGACTGGGACTACAGCGGCATAACAGCTTCTCTTGAGGGGCTGAACGCAGATCTCGGACAAAAGGCATTCATTGCCTGCGGAAGACTTGTGGATTCGCCTGCGGATATATGCCTTTCCTACAATGATGCAAAGGCAATATATTCAAACAAATTTGTTTACCGTCATTATGATGTTATGACCTATGAAAGCTATATTTCACGCATTGACCGAACTTCTGAGGAAAAAGACTATGCATCTCAGATATATGCTTATATGGAGATAAACGATACTGAAAAGCTCGCCGGTCTCCTTGATACATATATGGAATCAATGTTCACAGGGGATATTACTCCCGAAAAGGCGAAGATAAGCTGTATCACGCTTCTTATGGAGATACGTTCAAAAATAGTCCGCAGTGCTTCGGATAAGAAGCCCGAAACACTGGTGTCAGACGATTTTGTGGCTGATATAAGCGAGCTGGGAAGTCTGAGGGAGATAATCGGAGAGATAAAGAAATGCCTTGTCAATATATCCGATACCTGTTTCAGCAAGACTACAAAGAGCAATATGGAGCGTGTGGTACAGTATATCAGGGCAAACTACAACCGTGAACTGCGTCTTGAAATGCTGGCTCAGATCTTCGGCTATAACAGCGCATATCTCGGCAAGGTCTTTCATCAATATACAGGGGAGAACTTCAACAATTACCTTGATGAGATAAGGATAACCGAGGCAAAGCGTCTGCTTTCTCAGGAGGATTATAAGGTATATGAGGTTGCGGAAATGGTAGGCTATTCCAATATCAACTATTTCCATAACAAGTTCAAGAAATATGTAGGTTCAAGTCCTCTGAGCTATAAGAAATCTTTCGGCAGAGATGATTGATATGTATAAATGTATATGCGTATATGCATATTTTATATTTCAAAAAGAACATATGATGTGATATTATAAAAATGTATGCAGAAATATCGGATAATCGGAAATTTTCTGCGGTATTTGATTTGTATTTTACACGAAAGGAAAGTGTGCAATGTATAAAATTGTCAGAAAAAAGGCGTTGAATCCTACGGTTACTCTTATGGACATTGAAGCACCTGCTGTTGCCGCAAAGGCAGAGCCCGGTCAGTTCATTATTCTCCGAACAGATGAAAACGGCGAAAGAATCCCCCTTACAATTGCCGATTATGACAGGGAAAAGGGTACAGTTACCATCATATTCCAGATCGTCGGCGCTACAACCGAAAAGCTCAACCATATGAACGAGGGCGACTGCCTTCAGGATTTTGCTGGACCTCTCGGCAGAGCTACCCATACAGAGGGACTCAAAAAGGTTGCAGTTGTGGGCGGCGGAGTTGGCTGCGCCATTGCATACCCTGTTGCAAAGAAGCTTCACAGCATCGGCTGCGAGGTTCATTCCATAGTTGGCTTCAGAAGCAAGGATCTTGTTATTCTGGAGGACGAGTTCAAGGCTTGCTCTGACAAGCTCTGTATGATGACTGATGATGGTTCTTACGGTACAAAGGGACTTGTTACCAACGCTCTCAAGGAGCTTATTGACAGCGGAGAGCAGTATGACGAGGTAATCGCTATCGGTCCTCTGATAATGATGAAGTTCGTTGCGGCAACCACAAAGGAATACGGCATAAAGACAATTGTTTCCATGAATCCTATAATGATCGACGGCACGGGAATGTGCGGCGGCTGCCGTCTTACCGTCGGCGGAGAGACAAAGTTTGCCTGTGTTGACGGACCCGAATTTGACGGTCATCTTGTTGATTTCGACGAGGCTATGGGACGTTCTGCAATGTACAAGCCTTTTGAAAGAAGGAAGCACGAGGAAACCTGCAACTTATTCAAGGAGGTAAAGTGATATGCCTAATATGTCGCTTCAGAAGAACCCCATGCCCTCTCAGGAGCCTGAGGTAAGAAACAAGAACTTTTTAGAGGTTGCTCTCGGCTATACCGAGGAAATGGCTGTTGACGAGGCTCAGAGATGCCTTAACTGCAAGAATATGCCCTGTGTAAAGGGCTGTCCCGTAAATATTGATATCCCCGGCTTTATCAAGGAGATCGCAAACAGAAATTTCGAGGGCGCTTACGGAATAATTTCCAAGTCAAGCTCGCTTCCTGCTGTCTGCGGACGTGTATGTCCCCAGGAAACCCAGTGTGAGGGCAAGTGCGTAAGAGGAATCAAGGGTGAGCCTGTTGCTATCGGCAGACTTGAAAGATTTGCCGCTGACTACCACAATGCCAACTTCAAGGGCGAGCCTGAGAAGCCTGCTTCAAACGGCAAAAAGGTTGCTGTTATCGGTGCGGGTCCCGCAGGTCTTACCTGTGCAGGCGACCTTGCAAAGAAGGGCTATGAGGTAACTGTATTCGAGGCGCTTCACCTTGCAGGCGGTGTTCTTGTTTACGGAATCCCCGAGTTCAGACTTCCCAAGAGCATTGTTCAGCGTGAGATAGACGGTCTTAAAGCTATCGGCGTAAAGATCGAGACAAACGTTATTATCGGCAGAACAATTACCATTGACGAGCTTTTCGAGCAGGGCTTCAAGTGCGTGTTTATCGGCTCGGGTGCAGGTCTGCCCAGATTTATGAATATCCCCGGCGAGAATCTCAAGGGTGTATATTCCGCAAATGAGTTCCTTACAAGAGTTAATCTTATGAAGGCATACAAGCCCGACAGCGACACTCCCATCAAGGAGAACAAGAGAGTTGCGGTAGTAGGCGGCGGAAACGTTGCTATGGACGCAGCACGCTGTGCAAAGAGACTTGGTGCGGAAGAGGTTTACATAGTTTACCGCAGAGGCGAGGCTGAGCTTCCTGCAAGAGCAGAGGAGATAGAGCACGCTAAGGAGGAGGGTATCATCTTCAAGACCCTCACAAACCCTGTTGAAATTCTCGGTGACGATGACAAGTTCGTAAGCGGTATAAAGTGCGTTTCTATGGAGCTTGGCGAGCCTGACGAGTCGGGCAGACGCCGTCCTGTTGTAAAGGCAGATTCCGAGCACGTTATTGATGTTGACTGCGTTGTTATGTCCATCGGTACATCTCCCAATCCTCTTATCAGAAATACCACAGAGGGACTTGAAACAAACAAGCACGGCTGTATCGTTACAACAGACGAAAGCGGTCTGACCTCCCGTGAGGGCGTTTATGCAGGCGGAGACGCTGTTACAGGTGCGGCTACCGTTATCCTTGCTATGGGCGCAGGAAAGTCCGCAGCAGAGGCTATTGACGAATATCTTTCAAAGTAAGATTATGTTCACCGTGCCCCCTTGGGGTGCGGTGATTTTGTATCGGATAAATTTTTAAGGAAGATATATTTTATGAAAAAATACATAATCAACTCCAATGACGCAGGACAGCGTGTTGACAAGTTCATACAGAAAGCGGCTCCGAGACTGCCCCAGAGCGTGATGTACAAGGGCATACGCACAAAGAACATCAAGCTCAACCGCAAGCGCTGTGAAATATCAACACGTCTTGCCCAGGGCGATGTGCTGGAGCTGTATCTCTCAGATGAGTTCTTTGAAAGCACGGAAGCGGAATATGAGTTTCTCAAAGCTCCCAAGGATATTTCTGTAATATATGAGGACGAAAATATTCTGCTTATTGACAAGAAAAACGGTCTGGTTGTCCACGAGGACAATGACGGTACTGTGGATACCCTTGTTAACCGTATGCAGCATTATCTTTACAGCAAGGGCGAATATGACCCTGCCGATGAAAACAGCTTTACCCCCTCCCTCTGCAACAGGCTTGACAGAAACACAGGCGGTATCGTTATAGCCGCAAAAAATGCGGAGTCATTGCGTATTCTCAATCAGAAGATAAAGGACAGGGAGCTGCAGAAAAAATATCTTTGCATTACCGCAGGTGTTCCCCCGAAAAAGTCCGATACACTGACGCATTTCCTTTTTAAGGACAGCAAAAGCAACACCGTTACCGTGTCTGACAGAAAGACTGAGAAAAACAAGACCATTGTGACAAAGTACAGGGTCATAAAATCAGACGGAAAGCTTTCCCTTACTGAGGTCGAACTGCTTACAGGGCGAACTCATCAGATAAGAGCGCATATGGCATATATCGGCTGCCCTCTCCTTGGAGACGGAAAGTACGGCAGCAATAAAGTAAACCGTGAATACGGCATAAAAACTCAGGCGCTTTATTCCTACAAGCTGAAATTTACCTTTTCAACCGACGGGGGACTGCTGGAATATCTTAACGGAAAAGAGTTTACAGCTCCCGATGTGTGGTTTGAAAATAAGTTCCTGAGAAAATGATATATTAAATGAATGTTCATAGAATGTTAGTTGTAATGGGTATAGAGTAGCAGTATAATAAATGTTAGACGTCTAACCGATAGACGTCTAACATTTTTTTGTAAGAGGTGATAATGTGAATTGTTCAGGGGTGGCGGACGCTGAACATATCGGGAAGTATGTTAACCGTCTTTCAAAGGATATACGCTATACAATGAATAATCTTATTTCCGAAAAGGGCTATCCTCTCACAGCAGAGCAGAGCAGAGTTCTGGGGTTTATCCAGTGCAGTACGGAAAACGGCAGCTGTGTTCATCAGAAGGATATTGAGAAGCATTTCGGAATAAAGCGTTCGTCTGTGGCAAGTATTCTGTCCAATATGGAAAAGGGCGGCTATATTTTCCGTGAGGTGGATAAGCGTGACGCAAGGATAAAAAGGGTGATTCTTACAGAAAAAGGCAGGGAGCTGCAAAAGGAGATACGGCTGACTGTAGATATGATCGAGGAAATACTGTCACGGAATATGTCAGCAGAGGAAAAAAGCGAATTTATACGTCTGACACAGCTGGCTCTTGAAAATCTCAAGTCAGCTGATATTTCGAGTCACAAAGGTGATACTGACGGAAAGGAGTTTTCGGAAAAATGCTGAAAAAACTGTTGTCCTGTGTGGGAAAGTATAAAAAATATGCTATACTTACCCCTCTTGTAATGCTGGGGGAGGTGCTTATGGAGGTTTCCATTCCCTTTGTAATGGCGCTGATGGTAGATAATGGAATCGGAAAAAATGACACCGACTATACAATAAAAATGGGTCTGATAATGGTAGCTATGGCGATAGTTTCCTTTATCTGCGGCGCTCTTGGCGGCAAATTCGCAGCGATTGCAGGTATGGGCTTTGCAAAGAATGTGCGAAAAAGACTTTTTGACAAGGTGCAGGACTTTTCCTTCTCAAACGTGGATAAGTTTTCCACAGCCTCTCTTGTAACAAGGCTTACAACAGACGTTACCAACGTCCAGAACACCTTTATGATGATGATAAGAATGGCGGTAAGGTCGCCCTTTATGCTCATATTCGCCCTGATAATGGCAATATCCATAAATGCAAGGCTTGCGCTTGTTTTCCTTATTGCTATACCCGTTCTGGGAGTAGGTATGGTGCTTATTACTTCAAAGGCGTTTCCAAGATTTGAAAAAATGCTTGCAAAGTATGACGCACTCAATTCAAGAGTTCAGGAAAACCTTATCGGAATAAGAGTTGTAAAGGCTTTTGTCCGTGAGAAATTTGAGGGCGAGAAGTTTGTGGCTTCCGCTGACGATGTCCGTGCGGCTCAGGTCAAGGCAGAGAAAATAGTTATTCTCGGTCACCCTCTTATGCAGCTTACAATGTATGTATGTATCGTCTGTGTAATATATTTCGGAAGCAATATGGTAATCGGCGGTTCTATGCTTATCGGTCAGCTTTCAAGCTTTATCACATACATTACTCAGATACTTATGTCACTTATGATGCTCTCTATGATTTTTGTAATGACAACCATTTCAATGGCGTCAATGCACAGAATCGTTGAGATATTTGACGAAATGCCCGATATTGCCGATGATGATGCAGACCCTGCTCTTGTGCCTGCTGACGGCAGTATTATGTTTGATAATGTTTCATTCAGCTATTCGGGTGATAAGAACAATCTTAATCTTACAAATATCAGCCTTGATATAAAATCAGGCGAAACTATCGGTGTTATCGGCGGAACAGGCTCGGCAAAATCCACGCTCGTTCAGCTTATTCCGAGACTTTATGATGTTACCGAGGGGCGTATTCTTGTAGGCGGACACGATGTAAGAGATTACAAGATAGATAATCTCAGAAATCAGGTTGCGATGGTTTTGCAGAAAAACGTTCTTTTCTCGGGAACTATCAAGAACAATCTCCGCTGGGGCAATGAAAATGCTACAGACGAGCAGATAATCGAAGCCTGCAAGCAGGCACAGGCTCATGACTTTATAATGAGCTTTCCCGACGGCTATGAGACAGATCTGGGACAAGGCGGCGTAAATGTATCGGGCGGTCAGAAGCAGAGGCTATGTATTGCAAGAGCGCTTCTTAAAAAGCCCCGTATCATTATTCTTGACGATTCCACC
>JAGAJY010000139.1 GCA_017848125.1 Oscillospiraceae bacterium | reverse complement strand
TTACAACGCCGTTCAGGACGTGGATTTCTTCCTCGTTCGGCTTAATCGGTGCGCTGTGGCAATAGAGCTTCAGCGCTTCTAACAGCGATTTTGACCGCTTGGCAATCCCCGTGGTAATGCCGTTCTGAATAAGCATTTCGGAGATTTCAGCGGCGATTTTGTCTTGACGCTCCGCTCTGTCCACAGAGTAGAATATGCCGTCAATGCACTTTAGTTCACGGCTTTGACAGAAGCTCTCGCAGAAAAGCGGCTCGTTTATCTTCTTTTCGTCCGATAACCACTTGATTTCGGGCGGCGTTTGTGGTATAATAGAGTTGCTTGGGATAGACTGCCCCTCATCTGCGCCAATAGATGAAATAGGGGTGGTCTTTTCGTTTTCGTACATTATCCCTCACCGCCTTTAATGCCGTTCAGAGTTACGGCGATGAGGTTGATGGTTTCGAGGAGTTTGCTGTTTGTATTTTCACCATTGTCAATGCGTTTGAGTTCGGAATATACCATTTCGAGCTGATTTTTCAGAGCTTTATACACTCTTGGATTAGGCTGTACCACGATATCTCTTGATAACAGACGATTTGTGATGTAGTCCTGTTTCGTTAATCCAGACAATGCCACAGCTATATTAAGCTGTTCATTTTCTTCGGGTGATACTCTGAAAGCAATGGTTTTACTGCGAAATCTTCCTTTTCCGTCAAGATTTTTAGCCGACATCTTCATCTTCTCCTTTTCTGAATGTACTTAATTTATCTGCCATTTCAAGCTGCGTCGATGGGAACAGATGAGCGTAGCGATATGTAATATCTATGCTTTCGTGTCCGACACGGTCAGCGATTGCTACCGCAGAAAATCCCATATCTATGAGCAAACTTATGTGGCTGTGACGAATATCATGTATCCTTATCCGCTTTATTCCTGCTGTTTTAGCACCTCTGTCCATCTCGTTGTGAAGATAATGCTTTGAAATAACAAATAATCTGTCATTAGGTTGTATCTTATATAATTGCCCGATGTAATCCTGCATTTCATCAACAAGGAAATCAGGCATTTGTATAATCCTGTTGCTTTTAGGGGTTTTCGGTGTTGTGATTATATCCTGCTTGTCAATACGCTGATATGATTTTGAAATAGATACAGTACCTTTTTCAAAGTCGAAGTCAGCAGGTGTCAGTGCCAGTAGTTCTCCCTCTCTTATGCCGCACCAGTAGAGCATTTCAAAGGCATAGAAAGAAACGGGCTTATCCATCATTACTTCCGAGAACTTTTTGTATTCTTCCTGCGTCCAGAACTTCATTTCTGTCTTTTCAGATGTACTTACATTACCTGCTTTGGACGCAGGGTTTGTTGTGAGGTTGTAAAAGCGTATTGCGTGATTGAACATAGCACTCAACTGATTATGTATAGTGTGCAGATATGAAACAGAAATTGTTTTGCCGTTTTCACCTATGCAATTCCGAAGATTATTCTGCCATTTAATCACATCTTTTGCGGCAATATCTGAAATAACACGCTTTCCGAAATATGGGATAATATGCTTTGTGATAATTGCCTCTTTGGTAAGCCAAGTATTCATTTTCAACCGTGGCTTTATATCCTGCTTGTAAAGCTCATAGAACTCCTCAAAAGTCATTTCCATATCGCCTTGCTGCTGTATCAGGAATGATCTCTCAAACTTACTTGCATCGCTTTTTGTTGCAAAGCCTCGTTTGAGTTTTTTCTTCTTGCTCCCGTCCCAAGCAGTATACCAAAATGAAACATACCAAGTGCCCGCTTTTTTATCCTTATAGACAGGCATTATATCGCCTCCTTTTTCATACCATAGATTTTTTCTTCAAAGAATTTTCTGCTTACTTTGCCAGCAACAGTGATAAAGCCTTTGGATTTAAGTTCATCATTCATATCCCGTACCAGCTTATAAGCGAATGCTTTTGACACATTAAGTGTTCGTGCAACTTCTGCTGCATCAATAAGAATAGAATTTGTCATAGTATCTACCTCCTGTTTATATTCCGTTCAATACTGAACTGTATTTATATTATATCAGTTCATAATCGAACTGTCAAGAGGTTTATAAAAAATTTTTATTTAGGTATTTCAATTTTGAACGGAATGTGCTATAATTGTTTCAGAATACTAATCCATACAAGGAGTAACGAATATGACAACAGGGCAGAAAATAAAAAAGCTGCGACAGAGCCGTAACTTGTCGCAGAAAGAATTAGGCATTATGAGCGGATTGAGCGAACCAGCTATCCGCAATTATGAATTAGGCAACCGAACACCATCTGCACAGCAGCTTGAAAAGATTGCTTCTGCTTTGAATGTCAGTGTTTATGCAATATCAGACCCCGAAATAGATGATTATGTCGGCGTTCTCCATACACTTTTTGAGTTGGAAGAAACATACGGCTTGACAGCTACAAAAATTGACGGTGTTTTGTGCCTTAAATTCGATGGAACAACCAAAAATGGAACGCTACCTAAAATGCTTGCTCTATGGTATGAGAAAAAGGAACAATTAGCAGCAGGTGAGATAACACAAGAGGAGTATGATAGTTGGTGTCAGAGGTATCCTCTTTCACACGCTGAAGAAGGTCATAAGTCTTTGAGTGCAAAGCGGAAAGGTAATATATAGAAAGTTGCCTAATTATTAAACGACACTCTGTTTTTAGTTTTTATCTATATACAATTGTAATTTAAATTTATATCAGATAGAAGGGGTATAGGATGATTAAAAAAATAAAATGGAATAATCATAAGATTTTAGGAAATCTTGAACTTGATTTTTCAAAGCCAGATGGTTCTATATATAACACAATTATACTTGCAGGAGAAAACGGCACAGGAAAAACTACAATTCTTGAAACATTATCTGCATTTCTTAATCTTGGTTCAATAGAGTGTTTCGAATATATTAATTACTTTATTGATGACATTTCATACACTGTTCGTCCAGCCAAAAAAGGATCTAACTTTGGGTTTCATATTCGCACAAATGATAGCGATGGTTCTTCAAAACAAATTACATCAAACCGAAACAATAATTTTGATACAATAAAATCCGATGATGCAGACATTCGACATTACGGTGTTTCGTATTCTAAAGCGAGATCAGGATTCAACACCAAAAAGGTGACATCAACAACAACAAAGCAAATTGATTCAGAAAAATACGAAAGTGATACAAACGAAGATTTTACTTCAATAAAACAGTTGTTGGTTGACATCAGTACACAAGATAATTCTGAATGGATGAATATTACCAAATCTGGCACTAATGTTACATTTTCTGCTTTTCAGCAATCCTCTAAAATGTTCAGATTTGAAACTGCATTCAACAATTTTTTTGGTTCACTTCAATTCAAAGGAGTGGATAGTACTGATCCTAGTGAATTAAAAGTATTATTTGAAAAACACGGAAAACAGATATCAATTGACGAATTAAGTACGGGTGAAAAGCAAATCGTATTTCGTGGAACACATTTATTAAAGAACATTAATAATATATCTGGAGGAATTGTTTTAATTGATGAACCGGAATTAAGTATGCATCCAAAGTGGCAACAAAAGGTGTTGCAGTATTATCGTACCCTTTTTAATAAAAATGGGACACAAGATGTTCAAATCATAGTTGCGACTCACTCACAATACGTTCTTACTTCTGCGTTAGAGGATAGAGGTGATGTTTTGATAATAGCATTTGATGATAACAATGGAACCATCGCTCAAAAGCGGATTACTGCACCTGCAGTTCTTCCCACTATTACATCTGCTGAAACAAATTATCTTGCCTTCGGTATTTTATCATCTGATTATCATATA
>JAGAJY010000138.1 GCA_017848125.1 Oscillospiraceae bacterium | reverse complement strand
TATGAAGAATCTGAAAAAGAACACAGGCTTTGTAACGGTTATGTACGGTGCTGATGTTTCCGAGGAAAAGGCGGCTGAGCTTGAAAAGATCATGCAGGCAAAGTTCAGCTCTGTTGATGTTAATTTCGTAAGAGGCGGTCAGCCTGTTTACTATTACATCATATCCGTTGAGCCAAACTGAGAGGCGTTGACCTTATTATGAAGAAAATAACTGTTATTGCAGGGCATTACGGCAGCGGCAAATCCACATTTGCGGCAAACTACGCCGTGAAAATGTCGGAAGCGGGCGAAAAGGTAACTGTGGTGGATATGGACACGGTGAATCCCTATTACCGCACCGCCGACCTGAGTGAGCTTTTTGCCGAAAAAGGCGTTAAGCTCATTGCCCCCAGATATGCGGGGACAAACCTTGATGTTCCCATTCTCGACTACGACCTTTCCTCTCTCTGCGCAGAGGGCAGAAAGCTTGTGATAGACCTTGGCGGAGATGACGCAGGAGCGTTTCCTCTCGGTAAATTCAGGGAGTTTATCCGTGAATGTTATGACGAAACGGAAATTCTTTACGTTGTAAATTTCTGCCGTTACCTTACAAGCGAATGTACCGACGCAGAGGAGATACTCCGTGAAATAGAAAGCGCCTGCGGTCTTAAAGCCACAGCTATAGTAAATAACACCAATCTTGGCTTTGAAACAGACAGCGGCACTATTGCAAAGGGCAGACAGAAGGCTGAGGAGCTTTCCGAAAAAACAGGGCTTTCCCTGTTCTGCCATACCTTCCCCCTGATACCCTCCTGCGGAAATATGACCGATAACACGGATAACGGCGTATTTCCCCTTGAAATATATATCCGAAACGTGTGGAACTGATTCTGCACCTACTCCATAAAAGAAAGGTGGATAGCAATTATGGCAAAAATGACTGTACTTAACGACAAATGCAAGGGCTGCGGACTTTGCGTTACAGCCTGTCCAAAGAAGCTTATCGTTTTACGCAAGGATATCAGAACACCCAAGGGCTACTGTCCTGCGGAATGTTCCGATGTAAGCAGCTGCACAGGCTGCGCACTCTGCTATACGATGTGCCCCGACTGTGCAATAATCGTTGAAAGATAACCGAACACGAACACATATCATCTGAAAGGACTGAATCCCAATGTCTAACGAAAGAATGCTTATGAAGGGCAACGAAGCCCTTGCCGAAGCGGCTGTCCGTGCAGGATGCAAATGCTACTTCGGTTATCCCATCACTCCCCAGACAGAGATCGCCGCTTATATGTCAAAGCGTATGCCCAGATGCGGCGGCGTGTTTTTACAGGCAGAGAGCGAAATTGCCGCTATAAATATGGTTTACGGCGCTGCTGCTACAGGCGTCAGGGCAATGACCTCCTCCTCCTCTCCCGGAATCTCACTTAAATCCGAGGGTATTTCCTATGCGGCAGGCTGCGACCTTCCCTGCGTAATAGTCAATGTTCAGAGAGGAGGCCCCGGTCTCGGCGGTATCCAGCCTGCGCAGTCAGACTACTATCTTGCCACAAAAGCAGGCGGACACGGCGATTTCTCCGTTATCGTATATGCTCCCAGCTCCGTTCAGGAAATGGCGGATTTTGCGGTAAAGGCTTTTGATATGGCTGATAAGTACCGTATGCCCGTAATGATACTTTCCGACGGTCTGCTGGGTCAGATGATGGAGCCTGTTGTTTTCCCCGAGATAAAGAACAACGAGCCTGAAAAGGACTGGGCTTGCACAGGTCATAATAATCAGCGCCGTCACAATGTTGTAAACTCCCTTTATCTGAAGCCTGAGGAGCTTGAGCAGTCAAATATCGAGCGATTCAAAAAGTACGATACAATCAAGCAGGAGCTTCCCGAAGCCGAAACCTACCTTACAGAGGACGCTGAGATAATCGTAACAGGCTACGGTGCTGCTGCAAGAATCGCACGTTCTGCGGTAAATGCCGCAAGAGCGGAGGGCATAAAGGCAGGTCTTATCAGACCTATCACTCTCTGGCCCTTCCCCGAAAAGGCATATGCCGATACGGTTGACACCGCAAAGGCATATCTTTGTACAGAGCTTTCTATGGGTCAGATGATAGACGATGTACGTCTTGCCACAAGCTGCCGCAGACCCGTCCGATTCTTCGGACGTACAGGCGGCGTAATACCTACGCCCGCTGAAATTCTTGCTCAGATAAAGCTTATCAAGGAGGAACTGAAATAATGGCTGTTTACAGAAAGCCTCATTCTCTTGAGGATATAAGTATGCATTTCTGCCCCGGCTGTACACACGGAATAGTACACCGCCTTGTCTGCGAGATAATCGACGAAATGGGCATTGAGGGCGATACTATCGGAATCTGTCCTGTAGGCTGTTCGGTAGTTTCCTATGATTATTTTGCCTGCGATATGATAGAAGCGCCTCACGGACGTGCTCCTGCCGTTGCAACAGGCGTAAAGCGTTCAAGACCCGACAGATTCGTATTTACATATCAGGGTGACGGCGACCTTGCCGCTATCGGAACTTGTGAGACTGTTCATGCCGCTACAAGAGGCGAGAACATCACCGTTATTTTCATCAACAACACCATTTACGGTATGACAGGCGGTCAGATGGCGCCTACCACACTTCCCGGTCAGGTAACTCAGACCACCCCCTTCGGACGTGACCCGAAAATTGCAGGCTATCCCGTTATGGTCTGCGAGATGCTTTCTCAGCTTACGGGAACAGCCTATGCGGAAAGAGTTTCCGTTGATTCCCCCGCACACATCAATGCGGCGAAAAAGGCTATCCGCAAGGGCTTTGAGATGCAGAAGAACAATCAGGGCTTTTCCATTATCGAGGTGCTGTCCACCTGCCCCACAAACTGGGGTCTGACTCCCGAGGAGTCTATGGAGAGAGTAAGAAAGGAAATGATACCCTATTACCCTCTCGGCGTGTACAAGGACATCACCGCCGAAAACAAGTAATGGAAAGGAGAGATCGCAATGACCAGTGAAATTCAGCTTGCAGGCTTCGGCGGACAGGGTATCCTGTTTGCGGGAAAGGTGCTTGCTTACTGCGGTATGCTGTCTGACAGAGAGGTCAGCTGGCTTCCCTGCTACGGACCCGAAATGAGAGGAGGCACCTGCAACTGCTCCGTGTGCCTTTCCGACGAGCCTATCGGTTCGCCTGTTGTAAACGACCCCGACCTGCTTATAGCAATGAACGAGCCTTCATATACAAAGTTTATCGGCGCAGTCAAGGAGGGCGGCTATGCATTCGTTGACAGCACCCTTGTTGACTCCGAAAAGCTCCGTGACGACATTGACGAGTTCAGAGTTCCTGCCACAAGGCTTGCAGACGAAAACGAGCTCAAGGGCGGCGCAAACATCATTCTCATAGGCAAACTTATCAAGGAAACGGGAATCATTTCTATGGACGACATTGAGGCGGCTATAAGAAAGATAGTTCCTGCAAAAAAAGCACAGCTTATCGAGAACAATCTCAGAGCAATAAGACTTGGATACGAGTACAGCGAATAAAAAAGGGTCAGCATTGCCGATGGTTTCGGCAATGCTGACCCTTTTGTGAATAAAGATGGGGATAGCTGATATGAAATTTGTGGAGGTTTTTCCTTACAAAGGGAAAAGATATAATTCGGTAATATATTTTTTTGAAACATGCATCAAAGGTCAATTTCCGAAAATAATAGATGAATATGCAGATGGTTTTCTACACAGATTTGACTCCTGCGGTCTTATTTTGCCGAGCGGCGATGACAATATAATGCGCAAAGGACCCTTTGCATGGTCAGGCTGTCCTTATATTCACATGGAACCTGAAGATTATGATGAGCTGGATTTTAAAGAATTTATAGTATGCTTTTATCTTGCGGCGAGAGTATATCTTATCAATAATCCGAATTGCAGAGAAAAAGAACAGATATATGATGCTTTGAAAAGGCTCAGGAGAAATTATACAGATATAAACTGGATAATTGACCATTTTTACGGCGAAGATGAATATGTCTGCGATGAACAGTGTATCTTGACAGGGGAAGTGCATGGTAAGGAATGGGGAGAGAAATGGTATAACAGCTATGGGAAATATCTGTGTTTTGACGATATTGATGAATTAGTTGAGGCAGAATTGAAAAAATATATTGATAAGCAGAGTGAAAATGATACGTCGAGTAGAAACGAAACGCAGAGTAAAAATATAATTGATTGGGTTTCAAAACTATTCCATATGTAAACAGATACATTTTATAGAATTATAAAAACGTCACCGCCCAAAAAAGACGGTGACGTTTTTCATCATTTACTCAACAGTTATCTGACAGCTTTTCATAGCTCTGAGAGCCGTTTCGGAGGCTTCGGGAGTAACGCCTGCACAGCAGTCAGCCTTTATGCTTGTAGGAATTTCGGGAAAAAAGGCTTTAAGCAGCATTGCGTTTGATATTACGCAGATGTCGGTGCAGACTCCCATAAGGCTGAGTTAAATATTTTTCATAGTGGGTGTCTATTGTGTAAACAAGGGGCATACCGCCGCAGGATTTGTCAAGTGATTTTTATAATAAATTCGGAAAATGTGCAAATCGGAGTTTATTGACAGGGGATTATGACTGTGATATACTGAATTAAACGGAATTGCCATTATAAAGCAGAAAGGAGCGGATAAATATGAAACCACGTCTTATTATCTTCGAGGGACTTCCCGGAACGGGAAAAAGCACGGCGGCGGCAATGCTGTCGGCAGAGCTTGAAAAGCGGAAGATAAAGGTGTTCACAGCGGACGAGGGCTGTGAGGAGCACCCTGCGGATTACAAGGATTACGATTTTCCCGATTTTGAAACAGAGCGGCGTATGATACTTGACAAATGGCGTGAATTTGTCCGCATTGCCGACAGGGAAACGGTTTATGTATTTAACTGCATATTTTTGCAGAATCCCATGTGCGAAGCTATGATGCGATTCGGTATGAGTGAGGAAAAATGCTTGGAGTATATTTCGGAAATTGCCGATATAATCAAGTGCCTTGACCCTGTGATAATCTACATTGACAACGAAAATGCGAAAAGCACCGTAGATGCAGTTCTCGGTGAACGGGGGAACGGCTGGCTGGGGGCGGTCATTGATTACCATACATCACAGGGCTATGGAAAGGACAGGGGGCTTTCGGGCTATGAGGGCTATATTTCCTGCCTTGAGGAACGCAGACGGCGTGAGCTGAAAATACTTGACGCTCTTGAAATAAGCTCCGTCGTTACAGACAGAAACGGCATTTCGGATATCATAAAAAAGCTTACGGAGGAGGATTGAAATGAAAGAAATACTTAAAAACTTTCTTGACGGAAACGGTGTGCTGACCGCATTTCCTGCGAAAAGGAAAATGAAGCTTTACGCTCTTTGCTATCTTGCGGAGAAAATCGGAAAGGACAGGGTTTATTCGGAAGCGGAAATAAACAGCCTGTTATGTGAATGGCACAGCTTCGGTGACCCTGCAACGCTTCGTAGGGAGCTTTATACTCATTGCTTTATAAACAGAAGTCCCGACGGCAGTAAATACCGTCGGGAACAGGAGCTGCCCTCTGTTGAGGAGCTTGAGAAAAACTACTGCTGAGAGGGAAAGTGAAAATGGCACGGACAGAAATTGTTACAATAACCAATATGTGTATGGTCTGTGACGGGGACAGGATACTCGTTCAGGACAAAAAGGACGATGACTCATGGAATGGCGCAACCTTTCCGGGAGGACACGTTGAAAAGGGTGAGCCTTTTACCGATGCGGTAATACGGGAGGTTTTTGAAGAAACGGGACTGACGATACGCTCGCCCCGTCTTTGCGGTATAAAGGACTGGATAAGAGAAGACGGCTCACGGTATATGGTGCTTCTCTACAAGACCGACAGCTTTTCGGGAGAGCTTCGCTCCTCCGAGGAGGGAGAGGTGTTCTGGGTGAAAATGTCGGAATTTAGCAAATTAAAGCTTGCCACAGATATGGATATTCTTCTTCGTGTTTTCTGCGAAGATGAACTCAGCGAGTTTTTCTATAATAATGATAACGGGAAATGGGAGATCAAGCTGAAATAACTGAAATAACCGCCGCAAAATCTAAATTTGCGGCGGTTATTCTGTACATGATCAGTTAGGTTTCGGCACGAATTCAATTTTTAAAGACATATTCATAGCAGCCGCAAGCCTTTGCAAGCAAAGTCCGCTCACGGATAATTCTCGGGAATCCCTATTTCCAATGCCAAAACTGCTGATAGCCTGATATCGTCAAAGCACCTTGGCAAGCCTGTCTGCACAGACATATTGCTTATGTTTTTCAGAACCTCGGTGCATTTTTCGGGATAGCAGTGAAATAACAGTCCCGCAACATCTCTTTGTATAGAAATGCTGTCACAATAGAGATAAGGCAATAATTCCTCCTGCCGATTTTCGTCAATGAGCTTTCTTGCGGATTTACGCATAATGTCAAAATACTTATTGTATTTGCTTACCGACAGATCTTTTTCCAATACTTCCTCACGCTTTTTCAATGCGTCAATAAGAATTCCCAATTCGTCCTTTTTAGTCATATCTGTAAGTCACTCTCCCTGTGCCGCCGCATAAACGACCTCAGTCATAACTATATCCTCAGGGACAAGGTGGATAATTACCGTTTCCCCCGGCTCTACGATTCGGAAGCTGCCGCTTGTTACCTCGGCGTTGTTTGAGGGGGCAAGGACTGAGATGTAAACCTCGGTGTTTTCGCAGTCGGGTATTCCGTCGATGATGTTCACGTTTTCCGTAATATTATATTCGCATTTATAATCTGCCATCAGTTTTACATAGCCCTCAAGCATTCCCTTTTCCTTCAGATACTCATATATGTTCCCGATACTGACATCGTCTGTGTTAGTGACCTCGTAACGCATTTTCAGGTAATCGTAATCAACTTCCTCTGTAATGATATCAGCAGTTATATTTCCATAGTCATAGGAAATTTCGGGGGTATCTTCCTCAGGGAGCGGCTCAGGCTCGGGCTCAGGTTCGGGCTCGGCTGTTATCTTGCAGTTTGGCAGGTTCTTCACAAGCTGTTTGTAGGTGTTTGCTTTCAGTCCGCTGTTTTCTATCGTCAGCTTTTTCAGACCGTAAAGAACTGACAGCTCCTTGTAATCATCGGCAGAGGAGAGGGAGCAGTTTTTTATATAAAGCTCATCCAGGCTGCAGCAGTCCGCAAGGTTTCCCAAGCCCTCGACGGAGCAGTCGGTTATGGTAAGGCTTCGGAGATTCTCAGGGTCAAAGGAGCTGTTGAAATTAACGGTGCAGTCTGTCAGAATAAGCTCTTCAAGATTTTCGGGGTCGGGCATAAGGTCAATGGAGCAGCCGCTCAGGGTGAGAGTTCTGAGACTTTTGCAGTTATAAAGCAGATACGGGCTTGTGACCGTATGGAAAAGCTCCAGCTCACGGAGCTTTTCCATCTCGGCGATGCGAAGAAAGCTGTATATATTGCTGTCTGTGTGTATCGAAAGCTTTTCAAGCTCGGGCAGATTTTCGGCTATTTCCTCTGCATTTATTATGTTTTCACCGTCGGCGTTTATGAACTCCGTCAGTACAGCGTCATATTCTTTTTCAAGATCGGCGATCTCCTCGGAGGATAACGTATCAGTGCTGATATAAAGGGATCTCGTATCGTGCATTACTTCTACACCTCCGAGAATGTTGATAAGCGTCACCGCTTCATTGTCAAACAGCTTATTTCCGCCCGCATATGCCGTAACACGCAGGTCTTCCCCGTCTGTATCGCAGTATATCTCCACTACGTCAGCTCTGCGGTTGGTGCATAGCCGGGCAAAATACGGTTCTGTCAAAAGCTTTTGCCAAGCGGCGTAAAAGGCAGAGCGATTATAGATG
>JAGAJY010000137.1 GCA_017848125.1 Oscillospiraceae bacterium | reverse complement strand
GTACTGCTGTTTGTAACAGAGCCGTTAAATGTTCCGTTATCTATTCTGCCGCTGTCATTCGTAACACCGCCGTTGAATGTACCGCCATTGATTACTCCGCTGTTCTTATTAAGCACAGAGCTTGTTTCGGTAAATGTTCCTCCGCTTATGTTGCCGTGGTCGTTTGTTACAGTACCGCTGAACGTGCCGCCGCTGATAGTTCCTTTATTCAGCACATTTCCGCTGAATGTACCGCCTATTATGGTAGCGTTATAATTGACTAAAATCTTCAGAATGCCATTTTCATAAGTATAACCGTTGCTTTCGTCGCTGGTTTCCTGCAAGTTGGTTACATCAATCTCAATATTCTCTGCCGCACTTGCGGTAATGCCCCAATTAAGAAAGTTTCCCGAAGCCGTTTCGGAAAATGCGGGAGCAGCTGAGATAAGAAGCGCCGCCGCAAAGGCTGCTATTGTCCTTGTTGTCCTTTTCATATTTTTCTTTCCTTTCAGTCAGACTGAATTTATCTTTGTACAAAGGTAAACAAAATGTAAACATATAAATCATTATATCACTTTCTGCCGATGATTTCAACAGAAAATCGCATATTTTTCAGATTTGTTGAATGTGTATAAAAGCGCCCCCGAAACACATAGCTTCGGGAGCGTAAATAATCAATACATAAGTTTTTTCAGATTTCTGTCGCTCATAAAGGTTGATGCATTGTAAACAAACATCACCTTGTCATATTCGGAAACGTCTATTATATCCTTGTAGGACATCTGGATATAGCGAAGGTCAACCATAGTTATCTCGCTGAAATGCTCCGTCATAAAGGGCACAAAGCAATGAGCATAGCTGTCCTTGAAAACAAGAAGCTTTCCGCCCTTGTTGCCCGTACGGACGGTTATCATAGGCTGATTTGTACCGAAGAAGGTGCTGTATTTGTCCTTGACATCAAGGAACTCTCTGAAATACATTCCCTGATGAAGCTCGGGGGCAACTCCGAAGGAGGAATAAATTTCAACCATAGGCTCGCTTTTGCTGTCGGAGGGAATCCACAGATCAATGCTGTCGGGGGTAATGCCCTCGTAAAGCACCTTTGAATAGAACGTTCCCTTGAACGAATCCGAAGCGTGTTCAATGTCGTAGCTGTTTTCGGTAACAGGCATTATATCCATTTTCTTTGCGGCGGCAAGATATGCAAGATATGCGCCTCTTGTAGTCCAGTGGTGGTCGGTGCGGTAGAAAATATAGCTGTCCTTGTTTGCGCTGAGGGTGGAATATACATCAACGGGAACAGCATAGCCCTCCAGAGCGGAATATGCGTCATTTATAAATTTCTGCTGATCGGGATTGGGGGCGTTGGGGGGCAGCTCGTTTTTGTAAATTTCCGCCTGTGTGGGAACTATCATTACAAAGGGAGCAATGCCGTTATCCTGTGAAAATTTCCTTATTCCTTCAAGGCTTTTGCCGACCTCCGTCATATCAGGCTCGGGTATCTTTTCAACAAGCCTGTCTTTCAGGATATATACATCATTTCCCTCTCTTTTTCCCGAAAGAAGCTCGGCTGATGTCTTTGCGGTTATCCAGCTGTCGTGCCATATAAAATGGTCGGATAAAAATTCCTCGATACCGCTCATAAATTTACCGCTGTAGATATTCTTTCCGCTGATTTTCGGAAAATCAGCAAGCTTTCTGTTCTGCGTTTCGGAGAAGCTTTCCTTTTCGGAAAAAATCGTTGCAAGCCCAAAGCCTATGAGTATCCCGAAAAAAACTATTACATTAACAAGTGAGGAAACAGCTTCGGAACGCTTTGCCTTTGCTTCGGGTGAAAGTGTTTTCATAGTTTTGTTTTTTGACATTCAGCTCACCTCCTCAGAATCGGAAATACAGGAACGGATTATATGAAGCGTCAACCAGATATGCGGTGCACAGCAGCAGTCCGCCTGCCGCCATAACTACAGTCGATACCGCCTTGAAGCGCCTGCTCTTTTCCTGCGCAAGTGTAACCAGTCTGCCTGCAACGCCGCCCGAAACAAGAATGCATACAACAAACAGGAAGCAGTTTGAAACAAGGGTATATTTGAAATATCCGTCTGTCAGCGAGCCGCCTGCGCCGAACATTGCGGCTATAAATGCCCCTGCGTCAGAAAGGGTATCAGTATCGAAAAGCACCCAGCCGAAAACCGCCGCAATAAAGGTGTAGAGCATACTTATGGCTGTAGGCAGCTTTTCAAGAACTTTTCCGAAGCCAAGGCGCTCGATTATTATCAGCACGCCGAAATAAAGTCCCCACAGCACGAAATTCCAGCTTGCGCCGTGCCACAGACCCGTAAGCGCCCAGACGATAAACAGGTTTCTGTAGGTCTTGAAGTTTCCGCAGCGGTTTCCTCCCAGAGGAATATAAACATAGGACTTGAACCAGCTGCCAAGAGTGATATGCCATCTGCGCCAGAATTCGCTTACGCTTTTTGAAATGTAGGGGTGGTCAAAGTTTGCCGGAAATTCAAAGCCAAGCATTTTTCCCAGACCGCTTGCCATATCCGAATAGCCCGAAAAGTCAAAGTATATCTGGAATGTGAAGGCAAGTATTCCAAGCCATGCGGTTGCGGCTGAGATACTGCCGTAGTCCATAGCCTTTACCTGCGTCCAGATAATGCCGATATTGTTTGCAAGCAGCACTTTTTTTGCAAGACCCTTTACAAACAGCGAAACACCTGCGCTTATCTTCGGGATATTGACAGTTCTTTCTTCAAGCTCTCCCGCAACCTGATCGTAGCGCACGATAGGTCCTGCAACAATCTGCGGAAAGAGGGAAACGTAGGAGGCGAAATTCAGAAAGCTTTTCTGAACGGAAATGTTTCTCAGATAAAGGTCAATGGTATAAGACATTGACTGGAATGTGAAGAAGGAAATACCTACAGGCAGGTCAACACGCTTTTCGTTAAGTCCGAAATCGTAAATGTCGTTAAGCGCCTTGTTTACAAGTATAACGGGATTTGTAATATCCGTGCCCAGCAGGGAATTTACCGTATCGAAAATAAAGTCGCTGTACTTGAAAACCGCCAGCAGACCCACATTCATACATATTGAAACGATAAGGCAAAGCTTACGTTTTTTGTTGTCGTCGTCAAACTTGTGCATAAGCCTGCCAGCGGTGTAGTCTATCAGTGTTGACATCAGCATTATGCAGACATAAAAAGGCTCGCCCCAGGCATAAAAAAACAGCCCCGTTATAAAAATAATAATGTTTCTTACCTTGTTATTCGAGAAGAAATAGCAAAGCATTACAAGGGGCAGAAAAAAATACAGAAATGTAATCTCTGAAAAAACCAACCTTACTGTTCTCCTTCCTCATTGACAAGCTGTATCAGCTCGTCCGCATTCATCATCGTGTTAAGTATATCCGCAAGAGCGCCCGTCGTCATAAGCTGCGGCAGCCCAAGCCTTTCAAGAAGCCGTCTGCGTTTTTCCGAAGCGTCGGGAACGCCTGAAAAGCCAAGCTCGTAAAGGAGCATTTTATCAATGCCGCCTGTCTTTGTTTTGCTCTCTGTGCAAGCTACCCCCGCACGGCGGAATGCGTCGAGAAGCACCTCCTCGCTCATTCCCTCAACGCCGAGCTTTCCCTCCTTTGAGGGGGCTGTCTTTCTGCGTTCCTTGCCGAATATATCGGGAATATAGACGTTTATTATATTGCCGTCCTTTACAGCGCCTTTCAGGTAATTTCGTATCTTGAAGCCTGCGCTGTCGCTGTCGGTCAGGATTATTATACCCGTTTTTTTCGCATAATGACGGATAATGCTCATTTTCTCCTTATCCTTGAAAATGCGGAAGCCGTCTGTGCAGAGTATAACACCGTTTATCACCGAGGAAAGCTTTATCTTGTCGTACTTTCCTTCCACGATAACGGCTCTGTCAATATTTATCATTTATTTTCACCTGTATTATCTTTTTGAAAGCATTTCAACCAATGCCTTTTCAAGAATTATTTCGGGAGAGCCTGCGCCCGATTTCATTGCAATATCCGCCTCGCATAGAATTTCAAGGCAGTGGTGCAGATGGGCTGAGCTTGCCTTTCTCACCGAGGAAAAGGCGTTTTTCAGACGAAACTGCGTTGCCTTGGAATACCCGAAATCCTCGGTCACATCAGCGATGTTCCGTCCGCTGTCAAGAGCCAGCCTTGCTCTGTAAAGGTCGTTCATACTGCCGATAAGGGTATATAGCAGATATACGGGGGTATTTTCGGGATCGTCCGAAAGCTCGTGATAAAGCTTCATTGCAAGGCTCATATTCCCCGAGGATACGGCATCGGCAAGGTTATACGCCTTTGCATCGGAATTATCGGGGGTAAGAGCGTGAACGTCCGCCTCGGTTATGTGACCGCCGTTTGCGAAAGAAGCAAGCTTGTCCGCCTCGTTCATTATCATAAGCATATCGCCGCAGCACAGGTCATACACAAGCCCTGCGGCACGTTCATCTATAGTGCCGTTCTGCTTTGATATCCTTGAAGTTATCATACGGATAACCTCGGAACGGCTTTTTATATTAAGCTCGCAGACTGTTCCGTTTTTTGCAACAAGGTCAATAAGCTTCTTGTTTTTGGCAGTCAGCGTTTTTCTGCCGCCGCACAGGTCTGCGTTGGTTGCGGCAAATATCAGCACTGTGGTATCGGGAAGCTGGGATACTGTTTCGTTAAGCAGCTTCAGACGTTCGGCTGTTATGGTCTTGTGTCCCTGACGCTGCTTTGTTTCCTCCTCCATATCAAGGTCAATTACCACTGCGCACAGCTTGTCTGCAAACATAGGAAAAGCGTCGCAGACCTCGGAAAGCCCCTCCACATCAAGGTCCTTTCCCTGAAAACGGTGGAGATTGTATGCCTCGTCTCCTGCTTTTACCGTTGCCGAAATCATAGCCTTGCAGTATTTTTCAACGCTGTAGCGGTCTGTTCCGTACAGATAATACGCTCCTGACAGCTCGCCGCTTTTTATGAGCCGTGACAGCTCTTTTTCATTTATCGAAGCCATTTTTGTTCCTCTTTCAAAAATATTCCGTCAGAGACGATAAATTCGCCGCCCTGTGGTATAACAAGAGAGCTTATGGGAACGTTTCCCGAATAGCTTTTGTTTGTTACCGCATAAATATCCGCAGAAACCTCCACGCTGCTGCGGCAGTCAAGTATGCACATATCGTAATCAGCCCGGGGCGGCTCGCATTTTCGGTTTACACAAAGTATTTCCGAGCCCCGGAACTGCACTATGAAATGATCCTCAGATGGAATAAAGCTTACATTGCCGAATTTAATTATATCCCCATCGGGCGTGTATGTCAAGCCAGTACAGGTGCTTTGTGAAAATACCTGTGCATTGGGAAATGCCGATACATACAGAGGTGCGGCATAATCGCCGTGCTCAGTCACCGCAACCAGCGAAGCTTCGGGAATATCCGCTTTTGCAAGGTATTTCTTAACAGCCTTCACACTTTTGGAATTTCCCATAAAATCAATGACCGTACAGTAATTATCCTCGGATAAAATGAGAACGCCGCCGTTTCCCTCTGTCAGCAGAACAGCACGGGCATATTCATCGGGTACGGCACGATAGAATGTAATGCAGACAGCCCCCGCAAGCACAGCTCCGCTTACGGTAAGAATGACCGCCGAGCGATTCTTCATAATGATGTGCGATGCTCCTGCAGTGATGATTATCAGCGCAATTATAGGCGGTGCGACAGCTGTTCCCGAGGGGAGAGAAGCAAAGGGGAGATTTCCGAAAAGCTCTGTCAGCATAAGAACAGGTCGGCACAATGCGCCTGCAATAAGAAAAAATCCTCCCGAAATGCTTTGCAGGGGAAGGACAGACGCAAGTATTCCTGCCATCGACAAGGTCATAGCCGCCGTAAACAGAGGAGACATTATCAGATTTGAAACGGGAGCGATCAGTGAGATCTCATCAAGGCACAGAGCAGACGCAGGAATTACCGCCGCCGAAGCGCACAGAGAGGAAAGAAGGGCTTCAAATCCGAAAACAAAGCCCATTTTATCCTCATACCGCCGCTCATAAGCCCTTCGTATTGCCGAATTGAGCGAAGGAGCAAGTACAGAAACACCGAACACTCCCGAAAATGACAGCAGAAAGGAGGCACTTCGTACAGCAAAGGGAGAGCCGACGGTAAGTATTACAGCCGCAACAGTCAGGGAGGTCAGACCGTCATTCTGTCTGCGGAAAAGGTCGGCAGTGTAAACGAGGACGGTCATTACATATGCTCTGAGGACGGAAACACCCATATCAGCAGTAAGTGCAAACAGGGCACAGGCAATGCATATAAGGGAAAGCCTGCTCTTTTTTGAAAGGCACAAAGCAGACGCCAATGCGGATACTATGCCTGCCGCAACTGCCATATGCATTCCCGAAACAGATGCGATATGACCGATCCCTGAGCGGTAAAGAGCATTTTCGGCTTTATCGGAAATGCGCCATAAACCGTTTCCCAGGGTCATTCCGATAATAAGCTCGCCCTCGTCCGAGGGTACATAGCTTCGTATAACAGAAACGGCATTTTCACGAAAGGCGCACAGCCTGTGAAAAAGTCCGTTTTCATTCTTTATATAGCTTTCGCTTCGGGGATTTAAGAGAAGAAAAATATTCTGTGAACGGTAATAATCAGCGGAATTGAAAAAGCTTGTGTTTTCGGGAGAATAAAGAATTCCCGAAAGCTGAGCCTTATCACCTCTTGCCAGATTTCCGTCACAGGCATACCAGCCGATGTCCGCTTTTCTGCCGTCGGGCAGTGAGATTTGCGCGGTGCAGAAAGCACTGTCCTCCGAGTAGGCAGTAACGTCCTTTATAACAGCGTTTCCCTCAAAGCTCGCACCGTTTGCAGAGGAAATGGGACGGCATACAAAATAATCATAGCCGCTGTAATAAAGCAGACCCATACCGCAAAACAGAGCCGCCGCCGAAAATGCTAACAGCCTTGACGCCTTTTCGGGACGGACTATAAAAATAACGGTAAGACCGAAGCAGACAAGCATTATCCCTGCCGATACCGACAGCCACAGGGCAAAAAATGACGCCGCAAGCAGTCCCGACAGCCAGCCCAGTCCCATAACAGCAGTTTTTCGGGTCATAGTGAATCATTCCCTGATAAAAAATAAAGGTGATCCTGAAAAATCAGATTCCCTATAATATGGTTTATTATACCATATTATAGGGAAATATGTCAAGGCTTATCAAATTAGGATATGCGTATAACAAAATATATTTTTCTTTTGTAAACAATATCTGAACTATGTTCATAAAATCAATCAAACGCCGATTTTAAGCCATTCTTCTTCAAAAAAACAAATTGAAAAAAACAGAAAAAAAGCTTGACAAATGAAATACGCTGTGATATAATATAATAGTCGTCAGGAGATAAGAACTTGAATGACAACAATTAAATGTCGGGGTGTGGCGCAGATTGGTAGCGCGCTACCTTGGGGTGGTAGAGGCCGTGGGTTCAAGTCCCGTCACTCCGACCAACAAAACCTTGTAAACTGATTGTTTGCAAGGTTTTTTTGTTTTACTTTGAATTGCTCATCATTGCATTTAATGTAGAGTTGTGATATAATAAAAATTAATTGTATTATTTAACAAATTGCTGGTAAAATAGGAAATGTTAAATTTTTTCTATTAAAGAGGTTAAGAGGGGTGATACTGTTATGGCTGAAAAGAAATATGTAATTGATAATGCTGAATTGATGGCAGAATGGGATTGGGATAAGAATAATGAATTAAAACTCGATCCTAAAAAATTAACTCTTGGTAGTGGACAAAAAGTATGGTGGAAATGTAGAAAAGGACACGAGTGGCAGGCTAGCATTATCAATCGAAATAAGATCGGCAGCAACTGTCCATATTGTTCAGGTAAAAAAGTTTTAAAAGGCTTTAACGATTTGCAAACGGTTAATCCAACTTTAGCAGCAGAATGGAATTATGAGAAAAACGGCGGATTAACACCTATGGACATAACACCGGGCAGTAAAAAAAAAGTTTGGTGGAAGTGTAGCGAGGGACATGAGTGGCAAGCGGATATAAGTAGTAGAAACCTTGGAAATAGATGCCCCTATTGCTCTGGTCGATTTGCCGTTAAGGGCGAAAATGATTTACAAACAGTTAATCCAAATTTAGCGAAAGAATGGAACTATGACAAAAACAACGGATTATCACCGATAGATGTTTTGCCTAATAGTGGAAAGAAAGTATGGTGGAAATGCAACAAAGGACATGAGTGGCAAACATCGATTGCTCATAGAAACAAAGGGCGAGGATGTCCATATTGTGCAGGTCAAAAAGTCATAAAAGGTGAAAATGATTTACAAACAGTTAATCCAACTTTAGCAAATGAATGGAATTATGAGAAAAATAATGGGCTAACACCTGAGGAAGTAATGCCTAATAGCGGAAAAAAAGTATGGTGGAAATGTAGAAAAGGACACGAGTGGCAGGCAAAAATATATCACAGAAATACTGTGAGTGATTGTCCTGTTTGTCATTCTGAACGAAACACTTCTTTTCCTGAATATGCACTTGTTTTTTACCTGGAAAAATACGGTTTAAAAACAATACATTCATATAAAGAAAAGGGATACGAATTAGACGTTTATATTCCATCAAAAAAAGCCGCCATTGAGTATGATGGATATTTTTGGCATAAAAATAAAACACAAGAAGATTTAGAAAAAAATCGTAAGTGTGAAAAAGATAGGATCAAATTATATAGGATTAGAGAAGGTTTGCCACCATTAAATGACAGTTCTATAGATTACATGATTCAAAAGAATCATAAAGATTTACCCCAAATTTTTGAAGAAATTTTAAATGTAATAATTGGGAAAAACATTGATGTTGACCTGAAAAGAGACTCTATTGCTATAGAAAACTTGCGGGAATACACAGAAAAAGTAAATTCATTTTTGTTTTCCAATCCTGAAATAGCAAACGAATGGAATTATGAAAAGAACGGCAACTTGAAACCGGAATATTTTGCAGCGAATAGCGGAAAAAAAGTCTGGTGGAAATGTAGTAAAGGACATGAGTGGCAAGCAACAATGAATAGTAGAAATCATGGACACAGATGCCCGTATTGTTCGGGTTTATGTGCTGTTAAAGGTGAAAATGATTTAAATACAGTTAATCCAAGTTTAGCAAAAGAATGGAATTATGAAAGAAATAATGGGTTAACACCTATGGACGTATTGCCTAATAGTGATAAAAAAGTCTGGTGGAAATGCCAAAATGGACATGAGTGGCAAGCAACAATAGGCAATAGAAATAAAGGATGTGGATGTCCATATTGCACAAGTCGAAAGGTTTTAAAAGGTTATAACGATTTACAAACAATTAATCCATGTTTAGCAAATGAATGGAATTATGAGAAAAATAATGGATTAACACCAGTGAACGTGACACCTGGTAGCAATAAAAAAGCATGGTGGAGATGTAGCAATGGGCACGAATGGCAAGCATCGATAGCTGATAGAAACAGCGGGCGCGGATGTCCGTATTGCACAGGCAAAAAAGTTTTAAAAGGCTATAATGATTTACAGACAGTAAATCCAACTTTAGCAAAAGAATGGAATTATGAGAAAAACAGTGGATTAACACCTTTGGACATAACACCTGGTAGTAATAAAAAAGTATGGTGGAAGTGTAGCCAAGGACACGAGTGGCAAGCGACTATATACAATAGGAATAGAGGAAACAGATGTCCATATTGCACAGGCCAAAAAGTTGTAAAAACAAATAATGATTTATAAATGATTAAGAAAACGTCGGAGGTAAAATGGAAATAAATATACCTGATGAAGTAAAAGATATAGTTTATACTACTCCATTAGACAGCGAAAAAATGAAATATTATACAGAAACGTTTGCTTGGCTTATGCTACAATATTGCTTTGATGAATACAAAGATTTGCAGCTTGCAGATGCACCAGATTTGCAAGATGTAAACAGTATGATTGGTATTGAAGTGACAGAATTAGCAATCAAGTCAGTAAAAATTGTTGATGGAAATTGGCTTCATTACAGAAAAACTGGCGACGAAAAATACAAAAGAAAAGCAGCTTTTTGGGGTGGTGAAATTGATGATAGCTCATGTTCATATCCGGTCACAACTTCTAAAGACGAATTAAATAGTATGGAAGAAGTATTGATAAAGAAATTAAATAAAGTTACAAGTTATCGTAAAAAAGGTTTTGAAAAACTTGGACTTATAATCGTATTCAATGAGCCGCCTATACCAACTACTGCACTTAAATGGGTAGAGGTAGTAAAGAAAGTACAATCCGTAAGTTCAGAAAAGTTTGATATTATATTCTTTTTGTATAGTAGTGCTATAAGTTATTGTAAATGCGATACATATAAAGTAGACTATATTTCTTTAGAAGAGCAGGTAAGAGATGAATTAAGTAAATATGCACGTTTTATGACAGAAGCAATGTACTAAAAGTCAGGACAACCCCAGGACAACTTATCTTCAAAAGATACAACAACATACTTAATTTTACAAAAATTACAACAACACATATTTATCGGAAACAACGCAGATTAGCCGTTTTTACAGTGCCTTGAATGCATTTTAAATTCTGTACAAACTTTCAAGCCCCGTCACTCCGACCAACAAAACCTTGTAAACTGATTGTTTGCAAGGTTATTTTGTTTATACCCTACATAATCCCACATCTATCTAAAAAATCTGTACTGACAGCCTGTGCATGAAGCTGTATTTGATACTTCAGACGATAAAAAACAAAGCGCAATTCCCCAAACAGGGAATC
>JAGAJY010000136.1 GCA_017848125.1 Oscillospiraceae bacterium | reverse complement strand
GCTGTCTCACGACGGTCTGTTTTACTATACCCTTTTCCCTTTATGTTAATTCTTTGTGAATTCTACTGATAAGCTATTGATTTATTTATAGTTGGCTCCAAATATTTTTTAAACGTTGGAACATCAAGTCCCAACGCTTTTTCGGTTACTCTGTCATCTGTGCAACATAAGCCGCATAAGCATCAAGCACAGGTACTTCGATAATCTCTCTTGCTCCAGCAAAAATCGGATGCACCATATCGGCAAACCCGCCGTCAACAGTCTTACGACTTGGCATACCGACAAAGAGCCTGTCAGTACCCTGAACAACCTTGATGTCGTGGATTTCGATAAAGTTGTCAATGACGATTGAAGCAATAGCCTTAAGCTTGCCTTCTGTGAAGACGTTGTGGATGTTTACATTTGTAATTGTCATGGTAAAAAGTCTCCTTTTCAGTTAAAATTATTGTTTTGATTTTTATAAATGTTGCCTGTGCAAAAGCCGGGTAGACCTTTGCACAAGCTTTTGAGCATCAGAAAGACATCTTGTCATCTTCCGAGTCAAGCACGCTTTCAAGTTCAACATAATTCTTGTAAGCTTCAAGAATAGTGTCCTCGAAATACTTTCTTGCTTCAGGATAAATCGGATGAACTACATCACGGTAAATCCCATTTTCGTCCTTGCGGCTCGGCATGGCGATGAATAATCTTTCGCTTCCCTGAACGACCTTGATGTCGTGAATTGCAAGGCATTCATCAATTGTTACTGAGACAATACCTCTGAGGGCACCGTCTGTAAATGTCTTTCTGATCTTAATTTCTGTGATTTTCATGGTAAATCAAACCTTTCTTAATAAATTTTTTTCGACACACGAAAGCAAACATTTTTCTTTCGCATATCTTTAATAACAATCCGACGCATCGCAAGATGCGTCAAATTGTAAGAACTTGACAACTATTATAGTATAGATCATAAAGCAATCACCAAATTCTTTAGAAGTAACCCGATAGTGCGCAAGCACTGGTTTTATAAAACTGCATACCAGATAATTACAGTTTCTGTTATTGACTTTTACGCTGATAAGTTATATAATAAATTTAATGATAAATAAAAAATTGTTGTATCACATAATTTAGTTATCAAGCCGAAAATGAAACGTTTTAAACAAAATAATTAACGATGTGTCAGCGTAGTTGTGACGACTAAGAATCGGAGATGTTATAAATGGATAGAGCGGAACTTATGAAATGTTTGTCGGAGATTATAGGCTGTAAGTTGACAGGTTTTTCTCTTGCTTGCGAAATGATGATGTTTGATTTTAATAAATATGTTATACATTCACAGTGTTTAACGAGGGTTGTCAAAAATGGTGATATACTTTTTACAACGCTTGATTATCAGAGTTGGGATGGAAATGTTGGTTCGAATAACGATCTTTGTTTTTTTAAGGACAAATACTGCAATGAGATCATAGGCGGCAGTGTTTTATCGGCAGAATTGCTAACAGTCAATGACTTGAAAGTTGTTCTAGACAATAAGATAACGATAGAACTTTTTATTTCCAATGGATACCATCATTATGATGGTGAAAATGAACAGTGGCGGCTGATAAAAAAGAATCCTGAGCATAATCCATCACGCAACGGAAAAGAATTTTCACTATTTCATATTGTTGTAAATAACAAATCTATCGAAGTAATATAACATATAAATGTCGATTTACAAATTAATCAGTCATACCCTGTGAAGAACACTCTCCACAGGGTATTTTTCTGCCCGTCACTTTACTGTACTGTAAGGCAAAATTTTTTTCACAACCTTGCCCATCTCGCCGCCCGTAATCAGCACCGCCAAATCCCTCGGCATAGCAAGAACCGACTCGGGAAGCTTTCCAAGCCGCTGCCCGATATAGGTCGCCGTGTGAATGTCCTGACAGCCAAGATAAAGAATATGGTCGCAGTTGTTGATGATTGTGGTCGCAACGGGCAGAGTATACAGCGTTTCAAGCTGTGTAAGGCTCTGCAGAATTATGCTCACCGAAATCTCACGAGAACGAATTATGGAAATCGACTTGTCGAAATCAGGAATTACAGCGCTTGAAGCAAAATCGTCCAAGATAATCCGCACGGGAACTTTCAGCCGTCCGTCAGCATTAGAGTCAGCAAGGGAGCAGAGCAGCTGCAAAGCCTGCGTGTGAAACACGTTGGCAAGGCGGTCAAAGGTGCGGTCAGTGTCGCTGATGTTCAGAAACAGCACCGTCTTTTTCTTCCCCAAACTGCAAATATCAAAGTAATTCTCGCTCTTGAAAATGTGGTATACCTCTTTGAATTCAAAGGGCTCAAAGGCACGATTTGCAAACTCAAGAATACAACTCCAAGTCCTGTCAGCCTTTGTTATCGACTCGATTTTGTGATACTTTTTAGCCGCAAATGTGTCAGGGTTTCGCTCAACCCACTCCATAAAGGACAACTCTCCGCCGGGCTTGATAAAGGTCTGATGAAGCTTGCAAAGCCCTACCATATTGTGCTCATCTGGAACAAGTGCCTCCAAGCAGTAGGAAATCAGGAACGCAATGTAGCTTGCGGCAGCCTGCTCCCAGAACGGCTCAAGCCTGTCAAGGCAAGGCATAAGCGTGTTGGCAAGAGTAAGGATATCCTGTTCACGAAATTTGCCGTCAGTGTAACGTCGAATACCGTCAAAAGGATTGTATCCACAGGAGTTCAAAGGGTCAACAAAATCAAGGACGTGCACATCGTACCCCTTTGCTTCAAGTTCAGCCTTGAACATCTTGCAAAGCCGTCCCTTTGTATCTGAAACAACCATACTGCCAGTGATATTCTGAATATTTGGAATAACGTAACCGCCTGTCTTGCCAGCACCCGATGCACCGATAATCAGGTCGTTGTTGTTGAGCCCCGTTTCACGAGTATTGTTTGAAATTGTAATATTTTCTGCGATGTAACGCACATTTTTCATAGTGTTAAACCTCCGTTATAATCTCTGTTGCAAGTCCGACCGCAACCGCTTCTTCAGCACTGAAGCAGGTGTCGGTTGCGGTGACCTTGTAGATTTCTTTAAGCCGTTTGCCAGTTTTCTCAGCAATGATTTTAGCAAGCGTTTCACGGACTTCATTAAGCTTGTCCAGCTGCTGTTGAATTTCGTGTGACTTCTGTCCGCCGATGTCGTTTGTGCCGTATGACGGGTCGTGAATGAGAAGACGAGTGTGCGGTAGCATAACTCTTTTCTCACCAGCAAGAAACAGAATTGCACCCATACTTGCGGCAGTTCCTGTACAGACAGTTTTCACAGGCGACTTCATCAGCTTGATGAAATCATACACGGCAAGTCCGCTGATTACATCACCGCCAAGGCTGTTTATGTAGAGTGTGATTTCCTTGCCAGTGTCGGTACGGTCGAGGTACATAAGTTGTTTCAAAAGCAAGGTAGCAGATGTGGTGTTTACTTCATCCGTGAAGAAGATTTCACGGTTGCTGAAAAGTTCATCATCAAGCAGAATGATATCAATTCCTCGTGCGGTTTCTTTTAAAATATTAGGCATATTAGCCCTCCTTCTTGTATTTTTCTTTTAATGCTTTCAAATCAAAATATTGCGGAAATGCCTGCTTGAAATGAACGGTAAAGAAGCAGTACAAATCTTCATAGCTGCTCCGAATCTCATCTTCAAACTTTGTAATTTCCACAACAGGATACCAGCATTTCGATTGATACTCAAACATGAGATTCAGGAATTTTCCTATTGTGAGGTTGTCTGTAGTTTTAATTCCAATGTGGTTGAATACACTGCGGTTGAATTTGCTGAAACTTTTCTTCACGCTGACCTTACCACGCAAGTTCAAGTATCGCAAATATTCTTTGACGGAGATCGACAGGAACAGGTGGACATTGTTGTTTTGATAAATGCACTCCCGAAGCATATTTCTTGTGTGGCCAAGCATGGTAAGCCGAAGCCCTGCACGCCGGTGAACAGGGTCAGCCAAATAGGGCTCATAGTCAAACATCAGCTCGGTCATACCAAGCATTTCGCCGAAGGTAACCTGATGTGCCCGAAACTCATTCATACCGCTGTCACGCATAAAATCTGCAAGCAGCTTCATGAGTATTTCTGATGAAACACAGCGAAACTCAATCAGCGGTACATCAAGCAGCTTCCCGACAATCCAATCAATAGAACTTTGGTCGGAAATGTAACCTTTCCGAGAAGCTTCAGTTGCTTTTTTTAATGTAGTTTTCATAAACTTCCTTTCTGCAAACAAAACCAGCGGACTGCCATGCCTAACAGTCCGCTGTTCTGTTTACCTGTATTCATTAGGACTAATGCCAAAGTAGGACAGCGAAGTACACCACATCCACGCTATCCTAACTCTATCCCGACGGCAGCTTTTCTTCCGTAAAAGTAACATACAATCAGAATATATATTACTTTGAATCCACCCCGCCAGTGCGTGAGCACTGGTTTTACATTTGCATAAAATTCTATCTTAATTTATTGTTCGTAAGCTTATTCTTTGGGAAAGAAAATTTATATATAACAGACATCACAGAGGTACTATATAAACAAAAAAATCTCGGCAAGCATAATGATATAATCCCCTTAGAGTAGACACTTGAAAAACAAAAAGATTTCAAGACTACACTAAGGGGGTAAATTTATGCCAAGAAGAATGCGTAAAAACAAGGTATATAG
>JAGAJY010000135.1 GCA_017848125.1 Oscillospiraceae bacterium | reverse complement strand
CGTATAAAGCGATTTAGGCGAGTTTTTACTCGTTATGATAAACTCGATACGTTGTATTTGGGCAATCTCACTTTAGCTATGATTTTTGATGCTATTTTAATGTGAACAGGCTCTAATTTCCTTTAAGAGCATTCTTGATTCTGCTTAATGATTCAGGTTTAATTCCGAGATAAGTAGCAATGTATTGTTGCGAAACACGCTCCGATAACTGTGGATATCTTTTTCTGAAAGCGAGATATCTTTCAGTTGCGTTCTGTATAAGGAATCCGTTTTCTCTGTAAATTTTATACCGCATCGCACCCTCGAGAAGCTCTATCCACAATGTTTTCAGCTGTTCATTACCAAGAATAAGCGACTTCATCCGCTTTACTTCAAAGAGCATAACAGTAGATTCTTCTATTGCCTCCCATGTAGCGATAACTTCATCATATCCCATCATTCCCTCGTCCATGCAAAGATTTCCCTCGCAAGAGAAAAACTTTGTTATATCATTTCCGTCGCCGTCAAGATAATAACTTCGGACAACACCATTCATTACAATTCCTGCGTATGAAGCGTCATCGCCACTGCAAGCGAGAAGCTCGCCTTTTGAATACACCTTGAATTTTGAAAATCCTACAACCTCGTTGAGTATTTCCTCGCCTATATCAAGACCCGTTTTTCTGGCAAGATTGGCAAGTTGATTTACAATGTATTCCTTATCCAAGTCATATTCCCCCGTTTACAATCAAATTATAAAATATACCTATAAAGTTTATACCTCCGTGTGCAATCATCGGCGCAAGAAGATGTCCCGTCTTTTTATACGCCCATATCCACACCAGACCAATTACAAATGAATAACCAAGATTGTGCCAATCGAGTACTGCAAACATCAGATTAAACAGCAGAAGTGCTGTCATCTCCCCCATAACAGGACCGCAGAACCTTTTTGCAAGTCCTCTGAAAAATATCTCCTTGCAGAAGCCGCTTACAAGAGTGAGTGCAACAAACTCCATAACCATTATTCCTATTGTGGTTTCACCGCCTTGAAACGCAAGTTCTGTTCTTCCCGTATAAAGAAAAGTTGACAAAATACCAAGTATACCCGTAACAGGCAAGGTTACAAGTCCGTAGAAAATATCCTTTTTCAGAGTTTTTCTGTCGTAGATTTCATCCTTAAGACTTATGCCGTTTTCCTTGTAAAGCAGTACTGCACCCGAAATCATAGTAAGATTACACACAATAAGCATCAGACAGTAAAAAAGTCTGTTTGCTGTAACATAGCTTGTAATATCAAGTAAATTCATTCCCGGCTTATAATTTGAATAAGCCATAAGGATTTCAAATCCTGCCACAATCAGCGTGAGTGCTGTTGTAATGGTCAATGCCCTGCGTGAATTTTGTTTTGTATCGTTCATAATATCTACCTCCTGATAATATGATACACGAACAACAGACTTTCCGCATTGACCTATGTTAATTTTTATACAGAAATTTTACCATATTTTCTCTAAAAAAGCAATCTCCCCGACTCGTTTTGAGTTGGGAAGATTTTTGTGTTTTATGAGATTATTTTCTGCGTGGAGATTTGACACTTGTTGACGGCTTTGTGCCGAATTCAATCCCGCCATACTTATCTTCAAATTTCTCTATGCTGCTCGGACTGTTCGCCTAACGGCCCTCGCCTATCAATTCTGAGACCTTCTGATCCTTCTTCGAGGTAAATGCATTCCATTTTGCAACAGCATTATGATCTGTTATTTCAAATTGCATTCCCACTTCTCTGTAACTTAAACATTCCCTGTGTATTGTTTATACTACTTTGATTTTAAACTCAGGTGGTATCTTTTATTCAGATTTCCTTTTGGCATAAAAAATGCACCCTTTCGTTAGCTTCATTTTCGGTATATCTTTATTATACCACATTGTCTAACAAAAGGTGAGCATTTAAGTTTGGATTGATGGGTGTTTTTTACTGAATGCAGGAAAAATTCAAGTGAGGGATAAATGCGGGATAATAAAAACAAAGAGCTATGAAACCAACTGATTTCACAGCTCTTTCTGGCGCAGAAGGAGGGATTTGAACCCTCGCGCCGGTTTCCCGACCTACGCCCTTAGCAGGGGCGCCTCGTCACCACTTGAGTACTTCTGCATAGCGGTAACAAAATTAAAATATTTTGTTGGCGGAGAGGGTGGGATTCGAACCCACGGTCCCTTGCGAGATCACTGGTTTTCAAGACCAGCTCCTTAAACCACTCGGACACCTCTCCATTATTTAAAGAGCTGATGCTCAACGACTTATTTATTTTAACACATAAATTCAGATTTGTCAAGTGTTTTTTCAAAAAAATCCAAAATTATTTTAAGCAAACCTTAAATGAAAAAGTAAATGCAAAAAAGAACAAGCAGCCCATAAAGCATATATAAATATAAAAAACGATCCTCAAAGATCTGCAAATAAAAGTCACGCCCTAAAAAGCTGAATTTACAAATAAGGACACGCTGAATAAATAGCGATCCAATGAAAAAAACATATCCAGCAGAAAAAAGCATTTTTTTCTGATAGATTTATGATATAAGTGCAACACCTGAAAAATAATATTGTGTATTACCGATTGTCAGATAGTATAAAAGGGACTCAGGGGAGATACTAAATATTAGCCTTGATACATTTATTTGAATCGGGTAAAAAAATCACTCATTAAATCATATTTTTCATTTTCAATTATAAAAAGTTCTTGATTTTTCGCTTTTTTTGTGGTATAGTATAACCGAGGTGATGGATATGGTAAAAAGGCATCAGTATCTTGAAAAACTGAAAAAACTCAAAGATATGCAGATAATCAAAGTTATAACAGGATTCAGGCGCTGCGGTAAATCTACGCTTCTATGCCAGTTTCAGAATTATCTGAGAGAATGCGGTACAGATAATTCACAGATAATAAGCATAAATTTTGAAAAGCTGGAATTTGAGGATCTGCCGGATTATAAAAAGCTATACAAATACGTTAACGAACGGCTTCACCCTGACAAAACAACATACATCTTCCTTGACGAGATCCAGCTGGTTAAAGGATATCAAAAGGCAGTTGATTCGCTTTTTGTAAAGGAAAATGTAGATTTGTATATTACAGGATCAAATGCACAGATGCTATCAGGCGAACTTGCAACACTGCTTTCAGGCAGATTTATTGAAATAGAGATGCTGCCGCTTTCCTTTGCTGAGTTTTATGAGCTTATAGGCGGTGACCGCAGAGATGCATGGAAACGTTATTTTACAAACGGCGGTCTGCCATATACCGCATATATCAATGATGAAGAGATACTGCATGATTATCTTCTCGGAATATACAATACTGTACTTCTGAAAGATGTGGTTGAAAGAAACAGAATACAGGATATTCCGCTGCTGAAAAGCGTAATCAGGTTTATTCTTGATAATATCGGTAATATAGTATCCTCAAAAAAAATTTCCGACAGTCTTGTATCCTACGGCAGAAAGACCACATCGGTAACGGTAGAAAACTATATTCAGAGTCTTTCAGAAGCATATCTGGTATATGAAGCAGACAGATACGATGTTAAAGGCAAGCAGTACTTGAAATCACTGGAAAAATATTATGTTGTGGATATTGGACTCCGTAAACTTCTGCTCGGAAACAAGAATACGGATATCGGTCATATTCTTGAAAACATCGTATATCTTGAATTACTGCGCAGAGGATATAATGTCAGCATAGGAAAGGTCGATACCCTGGAAATTGACTTTATCGCTGAAAAAGACGGTGACAAAGAATATTATCAGGTATCTGCAAGCGTTCTTGATCCGATCACATTTGAGGGTGAAATAGCACCCCTTCGCAAAGTAAACGATAATTATCCTAAATACATCATTACAATGGATGAGCTGAGCTCAAATAATGATGGAATAAAGCAGATAAATGTTATAGATTTTCTTTTGCAATAGCATATTTCAATCAGAAATACAAAGACCTCCTTTGGCTTTACACCAAAGGAGGTCTTTGCGGCTCATATAAAATTATGAGCATTGATGGTCGAGGTGACGTGACTTGAACACGCGGCCTCTTCGTCCCGAACGAATTTCCTTATAGTTCATTTTTCGGCTTGGTTAAGCCGTTTGCAGACATATCAATTACATTTTTGACACCCATTTGACACCCATAGCTTATTGTAATAATCATTAAGCTTATCCATTTGCTCGGTTTTATGCGAAGCATTAAGGTGCGTATATATTTCCATTGTGGTAGTTATATCCGCATGACCCGCCTGTTCCTTTGCTGTCAGAACGTCAACACCGGCGAGGTACATATTTGTGATAAATGTATGCCGAAGCCAATGTGCCGTTATCTGAGGAATGACCATAGGAATCTTCTCGGGGGCTTTCAAACTCATGGGCTTTTTAAATTCTTTGATATGCCCCTCTTTGTCAGTAATCAGCAGTCCATCAAAATCGCCGAAGCGGAAATTCAGCTCTTTAAGATAGCTCGACCACAGTTTTCTCCAGGAGCTCCCTGACATCAGCTGACCCTTTGTATTCGGACAGACAAGCATAGTTTTTGACTTACTCCGCTGCTGTTCAAGATATTCTGCAAGAATGGGCGGAATGTTTACAGTCCTCATTCCCGACTTTGTTTTGGTGCATTGTTTAATCTTTGGTACATCTTTCACCATTGAAACAGCCTTGTTTATAGTGATCGTGCGTTTTTTGGTGTTGATATCCGTCCAATTTAATGCAAGAAGCTCTCCTCGTCTAAGACCTGCAAACAGCATTATCATTGCCGCTGTATGCGCTCTGTGAGTAGTGGGGGTCAGTATCCACTTCTGTTCTTCCTCGGTCAATGCTCTGCGAGGCTCGTTGTCTTCATCGTTCTGCATATAGTCAGGAGGCAGTTCAACGCCTTGAATGGGATTAAAATCCATTACACGATTTACGATCGCATACTGACATATCTGAGACATTACCGACTTATATTCCTTTAGGGTCTTATATGCAGATCCTTCGGCAGTATATTGGTCAATAATATCCTGACAGTCTGAGACGGACAGCTCTGATATGGGTATATGGCATATAGCGTCCATTTTCTTCACTCTTATAGCATATGTCTGATACCGTCCGTCAGATACTTTGCCTTTTTTCTTACGCAGCCACCTCTCAGCCCATACACCGAAGGTGTCACGCTCTGCCGAAATGTCTATACCTTTTCCTATTTTCAGCTTGACTTCCTGTATCTTGCGGTCAAGCTCTTTCTGCGTTTCGGCATAGACATACTTATATTTACCGTCGCCAAGATAGATTTTTGACTGCAAACGTCCGTCAGAACGCTTGATGTTCTTAGTTCTTGCCATATAAGCGCCTCCTTTCGGGTAGTTCTCTGATTGTTGGAGGATAAAATACAACTAATCTTTTGTGACCTTATAACCTTACTTTTTTCGTGGGTTATATACGTATCCTTTTGCCTTTTTATCCAGTAGCTCATTATATTTACAGTCTATCGCATATTTTATTGATTTATATACTTCCATATTTTTTATACCTTCAAGATATTGTAGCGCATCAGAAACGCTATCTTTTTTCACCAATATATCTGCAATTCGTGTAAAATCTGCGCAGTTAATCTCATCACAGCATTCAATACATAATTCTAATTGTGCAATTGCTTTATCAAATAGATACTCTTTTTCGTACAACTTAGAAAGTTCTGAATGTAAATACCACATCGAGAAATAAGGATTATTATTCTTCTGCTTCGGTAATTCTACAGGATGAGAAAAATAAAACTCCATACATGCTATAGCTTGTTTTCTATATGAAGCGCCCTCATTTATGTATGCTAATGCACAAGCTAACTTATTTAATGGGTCTTCTGAATCACTATAATTATTTATAACTCTGCGACTAATTACGTGCCTATCTTCACCAACTGTAGCAATATTGTCAAACATAATTTTTATTGCTTTTTCTTTGTTTGAAAATATGTTTTTTAGGACTTCACCTAAACCCATAAATATCACGTCCTTATTCTTATTTATTTTCTCACAAAGGCTTAGTCACATTCACAACCTTGCCGACGATGGACATATCTTCCATTTCAGCACCTACAAAAGTACGTGGAGGATATTTCGGATTAAACGAGGTTAGTGTAATATATCCGTCCCCAAAGGTCACTTTCTTTACAACCGCTTCGTCTGAATTAAGCATTACTACAGCAACATCACCGCTGTCACAGGTATCTTGTTTGCGGACGAGGATACGGTCGCCTTCCTCGATTTTGGGCGACATACTGTTACCCTCTACGTTTATATATATAAAGTTGTTTCCACTTCCGAATACAAGTGCGGGAGCGTATTCGATAATATCACTGCAGGCATATGCACCGAAGCCAGCCGACACGCTTCCGAATACGGGTATCATCTTGATGTTTTCGGACGGCTCTATTGCGCCGACATTTGAAGGCTCAGTAGTATTTTTTCGATAATCCAAACCCAAATCATCTAATGATACATCAAGGATTTCTCCTAATTTTAACGCAGTTTCAAAGTTAAAAGAATTCTGATTATTTTCATATTTTGAATAAGCTTGTTGCGAAATGCCGAGGTAGTCCGCAACTTTTTTTTGTGAATAATGCAATTCTGTCCGCCTTTTGCGAATGCTGTCGCCTATATTAGCAGCCATCATAATATCACCACCTTAACACATATTATAACAACTTTTTGTTGTAATGTCAATACACTTTCCCTAAAAATCGCACAACTTTAAAGCGTATTTTTTGTACAATTTTAAGTTGTGAATCCTATTGACAACTACAACCTAATGTTGTATTATAATATTACAGCAATTACAACTTTAGGTTGTTGAAAGAGGTGATAACATTGCGAGATTGGCTTATAAAATTGCGTGGTGATTCTTCTCAGAGCGAAATTGCCAAGAAATTAGGAATTACACAGCAATATTATAGCTACATTGAAAACGGTGACCGTCAGAAGAAAATGGATATTCAAATATGTGAGAAAATAGCACAGATTTTCGGAATATCTGTAGCAGACGTCATCAACTATGAATCCGCACTTGATAAGACATAGTTTGTCAACGACACAAACACTACAAGGAGGTGAGAGAAGTGGTTGAAACACATTCCAATATTAACGGGAAAAGAGAGATTTCAAGCGAAAAAAACAGCAGCTCAGAATGCGAAAAATGCATTTCCGAAATTCTAATCTGCTTAGCAGAAAATCATATAACATTTGAAGTCTCTTATGCAATCCTCGACGAATGTAAAGAGCGAATACGCATTATGGGTGATCAGATAACTTTGCCAAATCAACTTTAAACTTTTTCCTACCACGATTTGAATGAATTTCAATCCAAAGCTGTGAATTTAAAAAGTCCGTTCTTGAAATTGAGTCATCAGTCGGAACAAAGAAAAAACCACCGACTGCACCCATTCCGGATACGTTCTGCGGTAATGTCAATGAATAGGTTGAGTATTGCTCTGTAACTTTACCGTTAGTTTTAAATTCAAAATGTCCTATACGCTCTGTTTCCCATTGAAATTCATATTTTTGGTTATTTATTATCAAAAACATTCGTGAAACCGACATTGGGATTCTCGATTTGTTTTCAATAGTCAGTTCAAAATATACAGGGTGTCCTTTATGATTATCACAAAAGGCAAAGCTTTTTTGAATAAGTGATAACTTAAAGGAATTTACCGAAATCAGATAGATTGAATTGATTACTGATATAACAAATCCTGCTAATGCCGCATATGTACGAACAAAATCATTAGTAACAACTTCAAAAAGCTCATTCACAACTAAGTGCCTCATTCCTCTATAATTTACCACAATTATACAACAGAAGCTTTTTTGTGTCAAGTAGGAGGTGAGAAGATGATTAAACTTGTCATTAAAGGCAAAGTGATAGAATTTATCAGAGTTCTTCATATGTCGGTAGATGGCGGCAATTTTGTAATCTACGGAGATGTAAAAGATGGCTGTCAGAAAGACCACATACTTTTCTTCAATGAAGATGATATTGACGAGCTGAACATAACACAGCACAAAATCTGAAAAACTAAAACTACTACAAGAAGGTGATAAAATGTATAACTTTACAATGAGAATTGAAACCACAAACGGCGTTGAAATCATCAGAAGAAAAGCTTCTGCTTCTTCTGCAGGCATAGCTGCACAGAGAATCACAAGAGATATTCTCAACGAATACGGCAAGGCTAATGTGATTGCTGTAGAGGCTATGAGCTATATTTATATGGAGGTGTGAGCAATGAAAAACTCTAAGAAGTTTCGCATATACAGTTGGGACGAAGTTCCCCTGTTCGTTGATTTATCTTTCTGCAGTGCTCTGCTGGGTATCTGCAAGGAAACCCTTCGGCAGAAATGTGCAGAGGGAAAGATCAAGGCAATAAAATCCGATGCAGGATGGCGAGTTGCAAAAGCAACCCTTCTGGATTACTACAATAACGGAGGTGTGATATGAAAACATACATAACACACTGCCACTACAGCGATGGCAGAGTTGTCAAGTTCAGGACACAGGTGGCAAGCGATATACGCATTGAAGATCTCAAGCCTAATGCATACGCAATTGCATTTACTTTCACAAAGAAAATGCCTGAGAAGATTGAGTTTGTGGCTTGCCCTATACAGGGTTGCTGATATGAGGATAGCGATTGATGCACCGACAGTTCGGGCGCTGTCGGCGAATGAGAAGATGGTATATCAGTTTCTGAAAGAGGGGCTTAAGCCTAAGGAGATAGCCAAAAAACTGCACATTCCCTTAGGCAGCCCCGATTTCCTGAGGCTCAACTGCCACGATGTAATGCCCGATACGGTTGTCAATCTGATAACAAGTATCCGTGAAAAAGGCTGGGAAATTCCCACAGATAAGAAGGAGGAAAATCAAATGGCAAACATCAAACTCAGCGAGACTGACAAACGCAGTATTGTCACCGCTCGCCTTGCAGGAGCTACGGTTACGCAGTTGGCGGAGCAGTACATCGTCAGCGAAACTACTATCCGCAATGTTATAAACGGATGGAAGGAAAGCGGCGAAAGTGCATTTTCGGAGGACACAGAAAAAGAGCCTGTGACGGCGGCAACCGACACAAGCTCAGATGTAGAAAACATTGACCGTGTTTCTACTGATATTGTACCCGAAAACGCCGAAAAAGTCAAGCATATTTTTTCACCTATGGCGGCAGAAGCGATATATGAGTGCATATGCCGCAAACAGGATGAGTTGTGCGAGCTTGACGCTAAGATGAAAGAGCTTTACGAGATGATCGCCGCAATCGAGGATAAAATCTCAGAGCTTGACGACAGGCAGATCTATGCCGAGGCAGAGCTGGACAGGCTTTGGGAGGATTATGAGGTAGTGAGAAATGGAACAGATTTCATTGATTGCTGAGAAAAACATTTCTCCCAGAAGCGGCGCAAAAAATTATAAGGAAAATGTGCTTGAACGCAAAGAGCGTGAACATATTGATGAGAATATTCAGCACTTTCTACAACTTCAACAACTTCCCTATGAATCAAAAATATCTCACGCTGCTGTAATGGCAAAGGATTTTTATAAAAACATAACTTCCCCCGTTGGTGAGTATTACGGGAACTGTCACGTTTCTGTAGGCGGTCTTGACAGTATAACACTATTGTTATTTCTGCGAAGTATTGGTATTGATGTTCCTGCTATCAGCGTTTCAAGCATTGAGGACACGAGTATTCAGCGTATTCACAGAGAGCTTGGAGTGATTCAGCTTAAAACATCTCGTGACAAGAGCGGCAAGCCAATGACAAAGCACAAAATCATTCAGGATTACGGCTTTCCTGTTATCAGCAAGGAAAAAGCGGCAAAGATAGAGCATTTACAGCACCCTACAGACAACAACGCCACTATTCGCCACGCTATAATAACAGGTGAAACAGGGGCATACGGCGGTTGGCAGAAAAACAGCCGTATGAAATTGCCTATGAAATGGCTGTATCTGTTCGGCGGTTATGAAAACGAAAATGAAGGTGTGAACTACAAAACACCGCCGTTCAAAGTCAGCTCTCAATGCTGTTATTGGCTCAAAGAAAAGCCCTGTGATGATTGGGCTAAGGAGCACAACAGCTACCCTTATCTCGGATTGATGGCTTCCGAAGGCGGCAGACGTGAAAAAGCCTTGAAAATGCACGGCTGTAATTATTACGGCAAGGGGACGGTAAGGTCAGCCCCGTTTGCCATATTCAACAGACAAGACATATTACAGCTTGCTCTTGACCTGAATGTGCCTGTTCCTGAGATATACGGAACGATTGAGAGAAAGCCCAACGGTATATTATACACCACGAAAGCACAAAGGACAGGCTGTGACATATGCGGATTTGGAATACATATGGAATCACGACCGCATAGATTTGACCGACTTCGAGAGCGTAATCCAAAAGCCTGGGAATATTGGATGTATAACTGCTGTACAGACAGTAACGGTAATAAATATGGCTGGGGGCGTGTCCTCGATTATATAGGTGTAAAATGGGAAGATTTCCCCGAAACAAATAATCAGATCACATTTTTTGATATGGAGGAATAACAATGATAAAAATCAACAGTCTCGAGCTTGATGACGTCAAGCGTATAAGAGCAGTAAAAATCGAACCTACTGCAAATGGGCTCACCGTTATCGGGGGCAGAAATAATCAGGGAAAAACTTCTGTACTTGATGCTATAGCCTGGGCATTGGGAGGTGACAAGTTCCGCCCTTCGGGTGCCACACGTGAAGGGTCGGCAGTTCCGCCACATCTTAAAGTAAAGCTCAGCAACGGCATTACTGTTGAACGCAGCGGAAAAAACAGCGATTTGAAGGTGATCGACGAAACAGGCAAAAGAGGCGGACAGCAGCTGCTTAATGCTTTTATCAGCACGTTCGCTTTGGATCTGCCAAGATTTATGGAATCAACCTCCAAGGAAAAAGCTAATGTACTTTTGCAGATAATCGGCGTAGGTGATAAGCTTTTTGAGCTGGACAAACAGGAAAGCACTCTGTATAACCGCAGGCTTGAAATAGGGCGTATTGCTGAGCAGAAGGCTAAATTTGCTGCAGAACTTCCTGAATATGAGGGTATTCCCAAGGAGCCTGTTTCTGCTTCAGAACTGATACATCAGCAGCAGGAAATTCTTGCAAGAAACGGAGAAAATCAGCGTAAACGAGAAAGGGCAGCACAGCTCAGAAATGAATGTGCAATAATTGATAGCCGCATTGCAGCACTCCGTTCTCAGCTTGCAGAGCTTGAAAGCAAGCGACTTGAAATATCGGAAGATATGCGGATCGCCGAACTTTCTGTCGCAGATCTTCATGATGAAAGCACTGAGGCACTTGAAAATAACATTCGTGATATTGAAAATCTGAATATCAAGATCAGAAGCAACCTGGACAAGGAAAAAGCGGAAATGGACGCAAAGCAGTTCAAAGATGAATATGACACGCTTACTGCCCAGATAAGCAATATCCGCAATGACCGCCGAAAGCTTCTTGACAGCGCCGCTCTCCCTCTTCCGGGGCTTTCTGTTGAAAACGGTGAACTTACATATAACGGAGCAAAATGGGACTGTATGAGTGGCTCGGAGCAGCTCAGAGTTGCCGCCGCAATAGTCCGCAAGCTCAATCCCGAATGTGGCTTTGTACTTATGGATAAGCTTGAGCAGATGGACATTGAAACTCTTGATGAATTTGGGAAATGGCTTGAAGCTGAAGACTTGCAGGCAATTGCCACAAGAGTTTCCACAGGCGGAGAATGCAGCATAATCATTGAAGACGGATATGTTAAGGGAGTGATACCCACAGCTACTGAAGAAAATAAAATGTGGAAGGCAGGTACATTCTGATGAAAAGCGAAAAACTCATTTTTAAAGGCACAGCAAGAGATTTTCCCATAAGAGGCTTTACAAACGTAAAAATATCCAATGATTCTTATGTAAAGATTTTAGCGATAAAAAGTGCCACAAATAAGCCTGCACAGGATATTTTAAACGAACTTGTAGAATATGCTCTTGATAATTCACTTATTGAAAAAGCGGACGGAACAACCGTCTTTGCTTCTGATGTGATTGATATGATCGTATGAAAGGAATGTTGATATGAACGTAAAAATATCAGGCGGCATCGTCCGCAAAAGGCAGAAGGTCGTTATTTACGGTCCCGAAGGTGTAGGCAAATCTACTCTTGCGGCACAGTTTCCCAATCCCCTTTTTATTGATACGGAGGGCAGTACGGGCAATCTTGATGTAAACCGCTTTGAAGATAAACCCACATCCTGGTCTATGCTCCTCAATTATATTGAGTATGTCAAGCAGAATCCTCAGATATGCGATACCCTTGTTATTGACACAATGGACTGGGCGGAAAGGCTCTGTGTGGAGGATATTCTGAATACCCACGGTAAGAAGGGAATTGAGGACTTCGGTTACGGTAACGGATATGTATATGTTGCGGAAGCTGTCGGACGATTCCTGAATATTCTGCAGGAGCTTATTGACAAGGATATATGTAATGTTGTACTGAATTGCCACTCTCAGCTCAAGAAGTTTGAACAGCCTGATGAAGCAGGCTCATATGACCGTTACGAGCTGAAGCTTGGAAAGAAAACAGGCTCACAGACCGCACCTCTTGTGAAGGAATGGGCAGATATGATCCTTTTCTGCAACTATGAAACCTATGCCGTTGCTACCGATAAAGACGGAAAGAAGTTCAAGGCACAGGGAGGTCAGCGTGTGATGTACACTACACATCACCCCTGCTGGGACGCCAAAAACAGAGCAGGACTTCCTGCTAAACTTCCTCTTGACTATTCACAGATAGCTCACGTCATTGAGCACACATCATCAGGAAGCTCTGCTACTACTCCTCCGTCTGTTTCTGCTCCGACGATCAAGCCAACAGAGAATAATAATGCGGTACAATCGTCTGTTCACCCTGCACAGACTCAGAATATTAACACTCCTGCTACACCTGCAGCCTCTACAACTCCTGTTCCGCAGAGTAATATAGATCTTTCCGATTTTGAGGAAGTAATATGTGAACCGAACATACCGCCTGATATTCCGAAAGCTTTGCAGGACCTTATGCGTGCTAACAATGTTTCTGAAGAAGATATTCGCTTTGCGGTATCAAGCAAGGGATATTTCCCTGAACGAATGCCTGTTGCAGATTATCCGCCGGATTTCATTAACGGTGTGCTTATAGCGGCATGGGAACAGGTTTATGCAATGATCAAGGAAAATAAAAAATTACCATTCTGAGGAGGACAATACAATGGATAACAACTACACATTTGACTGGGAAGACGAGATAAACAATGAAAGCTCTGATTTTGTGCTGCTTCCCGAAGGCGACTACGATTTCACCGTTGAGAAGTTTGAACGTGGAACTTTTGACGGCTCTGATAAGCTTCCTGCCTGCAAAAAGGCAGTTGTAACATTTACAATATGGGGTGCAGAGGATAAGGTATCCGTAACAGAAAACTTCCTTCTTTGTTCCTCTCTGGAGTGGAAGCTTTCTTCGCTATTCCTTTCGGTTGGTATGAAAAAGCACGGCGAACCTCTGCGTATGAATTGGACAGGTCTTGTAGGTCAGAAAGGACGCTGCCGTATATATATTGATACATACAAAAAGAAGGATGGCACAGACGGCAAGTCCAATAAGATAAAGAAATTCTATGCGTATGACGAGGCGGTAGAAACTATAAAGCCTGCTGCACAGCCTGCATATCAGCAGCCCGCACAGTACAGCGCACCGCAGACAGGCGGTTGGCAGGCAGGTAAGTTCTAATGGAGCTCAGGCCATATCAGAAAGAAGCTATGACCGCTGTCCTTGATGAATGGGACGGCGGTAACAGCAAAACACTTCTTGTCCTTCCGACAGGCTGCGGAAAGACTATCGTTTTCGCTAAAATTACAGAAGAATGCGTAATGCGTGGGAAGCGTGTGCTTATCCTTGCACACAGAGGAGAGCTTCTCGAACAGGCGGCTGATAAAATAAAAAAAGCAACAGGGCTTTGCTGTGCTATGGAAAAAGCAGAGATCAGCTGTCTCGGAAGTTGGTACAGAGTAGTAGTCGGTTCGGTACAGACCCTTATGCGAGAAAAGCGCCTTTCGGGATTTGACCGTAAATACTTTGATACCATAATCATTGATGAAGCACATCACTGCATTACAGACAGTTATCAAAACATTTTGAATTATTTCCCTAACGCCGATGTTCTCGGAGTTACAGCCACGCCCGACAGAGGGGATATGAAAAATCTCGGTCAGGTTTTTGACAGCCTTGCTTATGAATACACACTCCCAAAAGCTATCAAAGAAGGCTACCTCTCACCTATCAAGGCAGTTACTATACCTATAAACCTTGACCTTACAGGAGTTGCAACACAAGCAGGAGATTTCAAAGCCTCTGACATTGATACTGCACTTGACCCCTATCTCTATCAGATTGCAGATGAAATGATTCATTATTGTTCTGACAGAAAAACCGTGGTATTTCTGCCGTTGGTAAAAACTTCTCAGAAATTCTGCGACATACTGAACAGCAAAGGATTCCGTGCCGCAGAAGTAAACGGCAACAGCCCTGACAGAGCTGAAATACTGAAAGATTATGAGAACGGCAAATATAACGTTCTTTGCAATTCTATGCTGCTTACTGAAGGATGGGATTGCCCCGATGTAAACTGCGTTATTGTGCTCCGTCCTACAAAAGTAAGAGGTCTGTACTGTCAGATGGTGGGACGTGGAACACGGCTCGCTCCCGGCAAGACAGAACTGCTTCTGCTGGACTTTCTATGGCACACGGAACGGCACGAGCTTTGCAGACCTGCACACCTCATATGTACTGATGAAGCGGTCGCAAAGAAAATGACAGAAAAGCTTGCAGACAACGCAGGCTGTGCTGTCGATATAGAAGCCGCAGAGCAGGCAGCTTCTGAGGATGTTGTAGCAGAGCGTGAGGAAGCGCTTGCAAAAAAGCTTTCAGAAATGAAAAAACGCAAACGTACACTTGTTGACCCATTGCAGTATGAGATGTCAATACAGGCGGCAGATCTGGCAAATTATACTCCTGCCTTCGGCTGGGAATGCGAACCGCCTACAGATAAGCAAAAGAGCCGACTTGAAGCAGCAGGCATATTCCCTGATGAAGTTGAAAGTGCAGGGAAAGCCAAACTTATTCTTGACAGGCTTGATAAGCGCAGAGCGGAAGGTCTTACAACTCCAAAACAAATCCGCAGACTTGAAAGTATGGGCTTTAAACATGTGGGAACCTGGACACTTGAAGCTGCAAGCAAGCTTATCGGAAGAATAGCTGCAAATAATTGGAGAGTTCCCAAGGATATAAAGCCTGCGGAATACTCCCCTGATAACGGTCAGCTTTCCTTTGATGGATTTACAATATTATAACAGGAGGCACTATGTCGGATATAATTGAAATTCTTGACCATATAGACCCTGCTAAGCTTGATTATCAGGAATGGATAAATGTAGGAATGGCTCTCAAAGATGAGGGATATTCATCTGCCGACTGGGATATATGGAGCAGCAGAGACAGACTCAGATACCACAGCGGTGACTGTGAAAAAAAGTGGCAGAGCTTCAATGGCTCTGCCGCCCCTGTCACAGCAGGTACAATCATTCAGTACGCAAAGAATCAGGGGTGGCGGCCTTCATCAGGCGGCAGAACTTTTGATTGGGACGATGAGATAATTGCGGAAGAAGACTGCGTTGTTACAAGTCAGGGCAGCACTGAAGGAATTAAGCTTTCAGAGCCGTCTGAATGGCACCCGGGACAGGAAATTATTCGATATTTGGAAACACTTTTTGAAGTGTCCGAAAATGTTGGATATGTCACTGAAACCTGGGAAAAAGCTGAGGACGGCAAAACAAAATATCTTCCCACAAAAGGCTCCTGCACAAGGACTGCAGGAGAACTTATTGACGAACTCAACAAGCACGGAGATGATATTGGAGCCGTACTTGGAGATTACAACCCTGCTGCAGGTGCTTGGATCCGCTTCAATCCTCTTGATGGCAAGGGAATAAAAAACGAAAATGTAACTGATTACAGATACGCTCTTGTTGAATCGGATTGTATGGCACTTGAAGAACAAAATTCAATTATGAGAGAACTGGAATTACCTATAGCAATACTTGTGTATTCGGGCAGTAAATCTATACATGCTATCGTAAAGGTTGATGCTCCAAATTACGAAGAATACCGCAAAAGGGTAGATTATTTGTATAATGTATGCAGAAAAAACGGTCTTGATATTGACAAACAAAACCGCAATCCCTCAAGGCTGTCAAGGCTTCCCGGAATAATGCGCAATGGTAAAAAGCAATACATAATTGATACCAATATAGGCAAGGAAAGCTTTGCAGAATGGAAGGATTGGATAGAAAGCATAAACGACGAGCTTCCCGATCCGGAAAATCTATCCTTACAATGGGAAAACTTACCTCAGCTTGCACCGCCGCTCATTGAAAATGTACTGCGTCAAGGGCATAAAATGCTTATTGCAGGTCCTTCAAAAGCGGGAAAATCCTATGCACTTATTGAATTGTGCGCAGCTATTGCAGAAGGTAAAGAATGGCTGGGATTCAGATGTGCTCAAGGGAAAGTTATGTATGTAAATCTTGAACTTGATTCAGCAAGCTGTCTGCATCGCTTTAAGGATGTTTATACGGCTATGAATCTTTCACCTGAAAATATCAGTAATATCGACATATGGAATCTTAGAGGCAAATCTGTCCCTATGGACAAGCTTGCACCGAAGCTTATCCGCAGGGCTTCCAAGAAAGACTACATTGCTATAATCATTGACCCTATATATAAAATCATCACAGGCGATGAAAACAGCGCCGATCAGATGGCTCATTTCTGCAACCAGTTTGACAAGGTTTGCTCAGAGGTAGGCTGTGCTGTTATTTACTGTCACCATCACTCAAAAGGTGCTCAGGGCGGTAAGCGGTCTATGGACAGGGCTTCAGGGTCAGGAGTATTTGCAAGAGATCCCGATGCACTTCTCGACCTTACTCAGCTTGTACTTACTGACGGGCTGATAAAATCCGAAGAAAACGACCTTACTTGCAAAATTTGTCTTGATTGGATAAGCAGATTTAACCCGGATTTTAAAAACAAAATTTCACAAGACGATACTTTCTCATCCTCTAAGATGCGTGAACATGCTCATAAAGAGCTTTCTGAGCCTTCTTTCAAGCTGATGTGTGCTGATATTGAAAAGGGCAAAGAATCACTCTCACACCGCACAGCGTGGCGTATAGAGGGTACTCTGAGAGAATTTGCAAGCTTTGCCCCGATAAACTGCTGGTTTGACTATCCCATACATAAAGCTGATAAAAACGGTGCTCTCTCCGATCTGAAATATGAGGATGATAAAAAGCCCTGGGAAAAGGCTACTGAAAAGAAGAAGAAAACCAGCACTAATAATATCGACACCTTTATAAATGCCTACAATTCGCTTTGTATTGACAATGAACCGCCTACAATGCAGGAGGTTGCGACGTTACTCGGAAAGCCGCTCAATACTGTTCGTGATTGGGCAAAAAAATCAGGGTATAAAGTTGACAAGGAAACGGGGAGAGTCATTTTAACGTAAAAACGGAAAACGAAATCTATGATTCCGTTTCGGTACGAAACCATAAAATTATGATTCCGTTTCGGTACGACGAAATCATAAAATTATGATTCCGTTTCGGTACGACGAAATCATAAAATTATGATTCCGTTTCGGTACGACGAAATCATATATATATAAATATATAACTGACACCCGTGTCCGTGTGTGGTACGGTGACCCGCTAAGGGGGCGGTCACCGATACACACCCGACCACGGACATATGCCAAAATGAAAAATGATGGGAGATAGGAAAATGAAAAAATGCAGAAGTAAGAAGCTTATGGTGGCACGCAACATGCCCCCGCTATATCATAGAATACCCGGGCAGACTTTTGATATCACTCAAAGCGACGTTCTTAAATGGCTCACTTCACAGCCCGAGATTCTGAATTACATCTGGGATAATATCAAAAATTCCGATGATGTTTATTATGATGCTGCTACAGGGAAATGGTGCGGCGCTGACTATGAGGAGGATTGAAAATGAAAATTCAATTTTTTATGCCGATGATACCTCCGACCGTTACAGCTCAGGAGCATAAGGTCGCAGTCGTGAATGGCAAACCGAGATTTTATGATCCGCCCGAAGTAGCCGACGCAAAATCTAAGCTTACCGCTGCTCTTGCTAAACATTGCACAGACAGACCGTTTTCGTCAGCTGTTAGACTTGTGGCAAAGTGGTTATTCCCCGTGAGCGGGAAACACAAGAACGGGGATTACAAAACTACTCGCCCTGATACAGATAATCTGCAGAAAATGCTCAAGGATTGTATGACAAAATGCGGCTTCTGGAAAGACGACGCTCTTGTCGCTTCCGAAATTTCAGAAAAATTCTGGGCTGATGTTCCCGGAATATGGATCAGCATTGAGGAACTTTGAAATGGATATTTCAAGAGTAAAATATAATCTCGGCAAAGATGTACAGCTTAAGCTCCCGAGGCATTATGTTGATGGGAAATTTCTGCTGTCCGGATGCATTATCCGCAAAAAGCCTACCGGAGAATTTTTTTATCAGGCAGAGCTTATTGATAAAAAAAGCGGCTCGACTATCATTGCGTCGCTTGGAGATATATTTGAGAATGACAGTTCTCCAACTGTTGGAAAGTGAGGATAAAAACAATGACACCAAATGAGTTTTTTGCAAAGCGTTTTAATGCAGTGGAGGGCAAGACTGAAACGCTTACCCCGAATGAATATCAGAAGCTTGCAATGCATGAGATTCTGTTTAGAGGAAAATGCAAGAATACTGGCGAATGGGTAGAAGGAAGCTATTTGTCTAAAGCCTCAAATACAAATGCGTGCATTATGTGGCATGAAGATGGGCACATAGTACCACAAATATGTGCAATCATTCCCGAAACTGTAGGACAGTACACAGGCTTGACCGACAAGAACGGCAAGAAGATTTTTGAGGGGGATATTGTTGATTGCTGGAGCGAGGGTATAAATGCTCGGGGCATTGTTCAGCAAAGAATAGACGGGCTTTGGATAATTTATCCCTCTTGGCAAAAATCAACATTTTGGGGTTTATGTCCAAGCTCTGATGGGAGTACATCCGTTGAAATCATCGGCAACATAACGGACAACCCCGAACTGCTGAAAGGCGGTGGAAGTAATGACTGAAAAACCGATAATAAGGCATTGCAGGAATTGCAGATATAATCGCAAAAGAAACCTTTCGTCTGCTTTTGAAGCGCTTATTCCATCTTTCTGCGAAGTAAGATATATCAATGTGGAGTACCCAAGAATAAGGGCGCTGACTTGCAGACATTACGAGCCTAAAAATTCAAAGGAGGTGCAGGATAATGACTGACAGCGAGATCATAGAACTTTTAGAAACGTGTGGGGAAATTGCAAACTGTAAAAAATGTTCATTTTACAATGCAGAGAAAAATAATTGCTTAATAAAACTCAACACTTATGCTCTTGACCTTATTAACCGTCAGCAGGCTGAGCTTGAAAAAGCCAAATCCGAAGCCGTGAGGGAGTTTGCGGAGAAGCTGAAAGAATGTGCTTTCGAGTGCCCTATGACCATTACTTTTGGCTTATTTTATGTGTTGAACGATATAGGCGGCTGTGGTGCTCCGCCCGAATCTTGGGCTGACGGTTGGGATAAGGCTATTAATGCAGCAATTGAAGCTGTTGAGAAATTGAAAGCAACAGATGACGGAGTAGCAGACGGCGGCTATACTCGGTAGAATCAATTCGAGGACAGACCCGAAGGGCGGCGCAATAATATTAAAATTAACAACAAAGGCTTTATTGACACTTGCCCGAAATGCACGGCAAAGTATGATGAGCTTTATGCTCGGCTTATATCTGAGTTAAAAAGTGAGAGGGAGGGGCAGGAATGAAAGATCGTGAAAGGTTTCTTAAACTCATACTGCAATACAGCGGAACAGAAGACTATAAAAAAGCTGCAGACAGCGGACTTGTGGATTATCTCCTTAAGCACGGCGTGTGTGTTACACCGTGCAAAGTATGGGATAAAACATACCTTTTGCTTAAAAGAGCAAATAACGCAGGATACTATATTTACGAAAGTAAATGCGTAAGGATTACTGATAATGGATATGGAGTTTATTATTCGATGGCTTTTGATTGTCCCGAAATCGGCAATACATTGGAGTTTGGAATATGTGATTTCGGCAAATGCGTATTCTTTACTCGTAGGGAAGCAGAAAAGAGGTTAAAATTGGAAATAATCCACAGTAATGGACTTAGGCTTGCAAAAGCCCGTTATCGTACAGCATAATTCAAACGGACTTTTATAGAATTGGAGTGATAAAAATGACTGAGCGTGAAAAGCTGATGGAGCTGTTATGCAAAGCACCTTTGGGCAACTATCCATTAGGGGAACAATTCTCAAACGGCACAGTTGAAAAAATCGCTGACTATCTCCTCAAAAATGGAGTTATAGCACCGCCTGTAAAGGTTGGCGATACAGTATATACCAATGTATCGTGGACAGGCTGGTATCTCAGAGAAAAAGACAAACCGTATAAGGCAAAAGTTGTTTACATTGGCATAAACGGTAAGGAAAATCATATGAATGTCGTTTATGAGAAAAATGACAATATGCTGACCTTTACTTTTGACGAAATCGGCGATAGATTATTCCTTACCCGTGAAGAAGCCGAAAAAGCCCTTGCAGAAAGGAGCGGTTAATATGGCAAGTCAGCAACTTTGTTGGACGTGCAAGAAAGCCTGCGGCGGCGATGATTGCCCGTGGGCGAATAGATCAAAGCCTGTGGAGGGGTGGACGGCTGAGAAACGCAGAATCAAGGACGCAGGCAAGGTTATGACCACTTATCACATCACAGCTTGTCCGCTGTATGTCAGAGATAAAAAATAGACACGGAAAGGAGTGAGGCGGATTGACAACTGAGGAAGTCAAGAAGATCCTTAAAAATGCAAGTGAAGCTGTAAGGGCATATCGGCTTGCGAGGGATAAGGCGAATAATTACGGTGAGATACTGTCGGGGGGCAAGGGCATAAGATACGACAGCGACGGCGGTACACACGAAAGAAAAGGGAATCCTGTTGAAAATGCTTACTGCGTTCTTGCCGATTATCAGACGGAGGCTCACGAGCTTTTTGTGAAGATGAACGAGGCAAGGCAGACCGCTGAGAAGCTTATCGCTTCGGTACCCGATCCGGCTCAGCGTGAGGTGCTTACCCGAAGATACATAATCGGGGAAAGATGGGAGGATATTGCGGTGTGTATGAATTTCTCGGCAAGAAGGATTTATCAGATACACGGGTATGCCTTGAAAAACATTTCATTGAATTTCACTATTCACCTGTGATATAATTATAATAGCAAAGATTACGGAAGCGGCGCCGAGGGTACAGGCAACAGCCTATGCTTATCGGCGGCTTCGCTTTGCGAACGATAACAGAATAAAACCTCACGCACTTCTATCCGATGTGTACCGGTGAGGGTGTTTATACAAATCGCTGCAGAGGGCACAGGAACGTTCTCTGCGGCGTTTTGCTTTCAGAGGATAATTTCACAAGCAAAAAAGCAAAAACGCAGAATTAGCCCCGTAGATTTCGTTGCAGGAGGTGATAATCATAGGAAAGACTAAAAAGCTTAAGTATGGCTCAGCTGAGGAAATGGAGGAGCGTATTGAGAAATATTTTACGGACTGCGAGGGGCATCCTCTCACCGATGAGGAGGGGAACGTTATCACAGACAAATACGGTCAGCCTGTGATCGTCGGCGCTCACCCTCCTACTGTAACGGGACTTGCAATTGCTCTGGGCTTCAAGACAAGGCAGTCCCTTCTTGATTATCAGGCACGTTCGGGAGCATTCAACGATATTCTTACGGTGGCAAAATCCCGATGTGAGGAATACGCAGAGCGCAGACTCTTTGACCGTGACGGCGTTAACGGTGCTAAATTCTCACTGATGAATAATTTCAAGGGCTGGAGAGATAAGCCTGCTGAGGATAATTCGGCGGCTATGGACAAGCTCGACAGCATTCTCGATAAGATCAGGGAGGAAATATAATGCCTTTTTCAGTTATGCAGAAGGAATATTTCCGAAATTCCAACAGCCGCTGGAACATAAAGACGGGTGCTACACGTTCGGGCAAGACCTATATGGATTATTACCTTATTCCCATGAGGATAAGAGATGCGGCAGGCAAGGACGGACTGACGGTCATTCTCGGAAACACAAAAGGCACTTTGCAGAGAAATATCATTGAGCCGCTCCAGGCTATGTGGGGGACGGCTTACGTTTCCGATATACGTTCGGACAATACGGCTGTGCTGTTCGGCGAAAAATGCTACTGCCTTGGTGCTGACAAGGTTTCTCAGGTGAACAGGCTCAGAGGCTCGTCTATCAAATACTGCTACGGCGACGAGGTAGTTACCTGGAACGAGGAAGTTTTCAATATGCTGAAATCCCGTCTGGACAAGCCGTATTCACGCTTTGACGGAACGTGCAACCCTGAGGGGCGGCAGCATTGGTTCAAGAAGTTTCTTGACAGCAGAGAGCAGGGGCTTGATATTTACTGTCAGAAATACACTCTTGACGATAATCCTTTCCTATCTCCCGAATTTGTGAAAAATCTCAAACAGGAATATATGGGAACGGTTTATTATAACCGATATATCCTCGGTGACTGGGTCAATGCCGAGGGGGTAATTTACCGAAAGTTCAACGACTGCCCCGAGGATTTTATTATCGGCAGTCTGTCAGAGCTTGACCTTGCTTTTGCCTCTGTCGGTGTTGACTTCGGCGGCGGAAAATCAGCTCATGCTTTCAACTGCACCGCATTTTCACGAGGTCTGCGGCATATCGTTACCGTTCACGATTACCGCAGACAGGACGCTGCCACTCCTGAGGAGCTGTATAAGGATTTTGCAGAATTTATCAAAGAGTGCAGGCTTATCCTCGGCAATGTTCCGCTGGTCGATATTTACTGCGACAGCGCAGAGCAGACGCTCATTGCAGGACTGCGTACAGCTTCGGCAAGAAACGGGCTGGAAGTGGAGATACACAATGCAAGGAAAAATCCCATAAACGACAGGATACGCTTCTACACAATGATGATGGGCGCAGGGCGGTATAAGATACTCAAGGGCTGTAAAACAACGATAGACGCTCTGTCCTCTGCTATGTGGGACAGCAAGGCTGTTACAGCTGATGTGCGGCTCGATGACGGTACGACCAACATTGACAGCCTTGACGCTCAGGAATACAGTACAGAGCCTTATATGAAGGATATGCTTGAAAGGGTGATCTCAAAATGATGACAGATAAAATGCGGACAGCTTTCCCCGATATGGACTTCCCCGGGGATAACGGCTTCTTCGGTGAAATGGCTGAGTGGCAGAGAATATACGAGGGCTTTCCCCGATGGCGCAGAGTAAAGCGTGCGGGGCTTGGCAAGGGCGGCGAACGGCAGATGAATATGCTGAATACCGCAAAAATTCTCTGCGACGAGCTTGCTCACAAGTGCTTTGCGGAGCAGGCGGATATTTCCTGCGGCTCTGAGGTATATGACAGATTCATTCTTGATTTTCTTGACCGAGAGGGCTTCTGGAAAAACATTCCCCGTCTGCTTTCGGCGGCATTCGCTCAGGGCGGCTGTGTTCTCCGTGAATACATCGAAAACGGCAAGGTCCGTTTGTCCTATGTGGAGGGGCAGAGCTTTGTTCCTGTGAAATGGGACAACAAGAGCATTACCGAGGGGATTTTCGGTATGGTCTCGGCAAAGGGGAAATATTATTATACGCTGTTTGAAAAGCATTCCGTAAAGGGTGACGGTATCCTTACGGAGTGCTTTTTGTATAGGTCGGAAAACCCGAACGATCTTGGGATAAGAGTTCCCCTTTCGGAAGCTTACCCCGAAATGACTGCCGATGTGATAAAATACCCTGTCAGCACTCCCCTGTTTCAGTATTTTATGCCCGATTTTCCCAACAATTTCCGCACGGGGCTTCCTCTGGGGCTCAGCTGCTTTGCCAACTGCACGGACACGCTCAAAGCTCTTGATGTTGCTTTTGACAGCTTTGCAAGGGAGTTTATTCTGGGCAAGAAACGCATTATCGTTCCAAGCTCCTGCATACGGACGGTAGTAAATCCCGAAACAGGCGAATCGGAAAGATATTTTGATACGGACGACGAGGTTTATCAGGCTCTCAAATGCGACGAGGAAAAGGACCTTAAAATCACCGACAACACCGTGACGCTCCGTATCGGCGAACACGTTGACGGTATAAACGCACTGCTGAATATCCTCTGCTTTCAGGTGGGGCTTTCTCCCGGAGCTTTATCCTTTGACAAGGCAAGCGGCGTAAAGACTGCCACAGAGGTAATTTCCGAGGAGAGCAAGACGGCGCTGACTATCCGCTGTCAGAAAAATCTGCTTACGGAGCTTATAGAGGGAATGTGCACGGCTGTATTGCTTCTTGCTATGGAGACAGGCGAAGTCCCCAGAGGTGATTTTGAAGTAACTGCCGCATTCAGGGACAGCGTTATCGTTGACGACAACACCCTTATCGAAAATAACATCAATCTTGTTTCCGCAGGGCTTAAATCCAAGATCACCGCTATTATGGAGATAATGCAGTGCGATGAGGCGGCGGCAAGGTGTGAGCTTGACAGGATAAACGCAGAGGGTGCGGTTTCGGGAGTTTCTGAGGGAGATGGATTTGTTTCCAATGATTCCTCGACGGAAATAATTGACAACGCTGAGGAAGCCGCAGGAAAAACTTTGAACGGCGCTCAGACGCAGAGCCTTATTGCTGTTATGGCTCAGTATCAGTCGGGTGCTTTGAGTATCGGTCAGGCGGTAAATGTGATTTCGGTGGCAATCGGCATTTCCAAGGAAGAAGCAAGAAAAATCATTGAAGGAGCGGAATAAATGACCCGAACACAATGTGATGAGCTGTCTGCTCCTCTTGTGCGGACTATGCTGGATATGGAGGACGATATTCTCAGAGAAATTGCGGTACAGCTCAGCCGTGACGGAAACGTATCCGACACATCGAAATGGCGTATAAGACAGCTTGCGAGGGCGGGGCGGTTCGATAAGAGAGCCGCTTCCCTTATTGCAGGCTATTCCGAGGTGCAGGGCGGTCAGGCAATGGATATGATACTGACTGCGGCAGAAACGGAGATAGGCTATCTTGACGAGGCTGTGAGGGCGGCGAATGCAGCGGGGCTTGCGGAATATTTCTCGGACATTCCTGCGGAGAGCTCGGCGCTCAGTGCGGCAAAGGCTTTTCAGAAGCAGGCGGCAAGCGATCTGAATCTTGTAAACACGGTTATGCAGTACGGTGCAGGCTCGGCTTATGTAAGGGCTGTCAATTCGGTTTACAGAGAATCCAAGAAGGCACGGCAGGAAGTGCTTGACGTTATGGGCAAATCTGCCGCAAAGGCTGTAACGGGGCAGATGTCCTTGCAGGAGGTAACAAGAAAGGCTATCCGTGAGCTTGCGCAAAAGGGTATTCCTGCTTTCAGGGACAAGCTGGGGCGTGAATGGACCCCCGAGGCTTACATAATGATGGATATGCGCTCCACTCTCGCAAACACCGCAAGGGCGGCGCAGAACAGGCGGTGCGACGAATACGGGATAACGCTTATTTCGGTTTCCTCCCATATGGGCGCACGTCCGCTTTGCGCTCCGTATCAGGGCAGGATATTCAGCAGAGACGGAACAAGCGGCGTTACTTCGGACGGAGGGGGCAGACAGATAAGCTACACTCCCCTGTCGGAGACGAGCTTCGGAAAGCCTGACGGACTTTTCGGCATAAACTGCGGACACGTTCAGTATCCTTTTGCACCGAGAATCAATTTTCAGCGGTATTTTCCTTATCCCGAGGAAGAAAACGCTGAGAGGTACAAGCAGTTTCAGCGGCAGAGGGCTATGGAGCGTGACATCAGGGCTACTAAGCGTGAATGTATGATGTTACAGCAGACAGGCGACAAGGAGGGCTTGAAAAAGGCTTCTATTCGCCTGAGAACGCAGAAAGAGCAGTATTCCGCTTTCTGCAGAAGCAACAGCCTCGGCTTACACCTTGACAGGACACAGGTTTATGGGTATGACAGGAGTGTGAGCAGTAAGACGGTCTGGGCGGAGAGGAAGGCGGCTATTAAGGAAAAGAGTTCTACGCACATTACACCAATAACAGACAAATCTATTGAAAAAGTTCCGAATGTTACGATAAGCGGATACACAACAGCCCAATGCAACACTATAAGAGCAGAACACAGAGAACTGTTAAAGTATTCACGTGACAATAACAATGGAAATGAAGTCGCATTTGTTTTCAAAAGAGGACTTACCGACCGAAAGGAATATATGGGAACAGATGATAGCCTTAATTTTGGCAACAGTCTTTTCGGTGCTGATTTGTTTGTTATGCATAATCACCCAAGAAACAGCAGTTATTCAGACACCGATATTACATTTTTCTTGTCAAATGATGCTGTAAAATCTTTGTCAATTGTAAAAAATAACGGCAATGTTGAGGTATTGACAAAATCTGAAAACTATGATAAAATGCAATTGATAAATAGCTTTAAAAGATGCTACAAAAAGCACGTTAAAACCTATTCAGATAATGAGATAAACAAGGCTGTATCTGCCTTTTTATTACAGAACAAGGAGATGATAGAATGGATCCAAAGCCCTTAACCTTTTTAGACGGTTCTGCCGAAGAACGTGAAGCCGCAATGAAAGAGTTTTTCGGACTTTCTCCCGAACAGTCTTTTCAAGACATTGAAGTTGATAACGATACTGACAACGAATAAACCGCCCTGCTCGTCAAGGCGGTTTTTCTATGTCTGAAAAAATTTTTCAAAAACCTCTTGACATTTGTCCGTACATATGATATTATAAAGGTACGGACATAATTAAGGAGGTGTACGCAATGTCCCCAAAAGGCAGACCTACGCAAGATAAACGTGATAAACGCTTTGAAATACGCTTATCAGCAGAAACATACAAAACACTTGAAGAGTGTGCTGAAAAGCTTGATATTACCAAAGCAGAAGTAATTCACAAAGGGATTGCAATGGTGAAAGAAAAGCTTGATGAAAAATAAAAGCACCCGTCCTCCCCACCACAGAGATTACGAGTGCTTACATCAACAAACCCACAAAGGATTTGCTAAATCTATTATAGCATATCCTCTGTGGGAAGTCAAATATTTTTCAGGAGGAATATGTTATGAATGAGATTACTATCGGCAAGGCTAACGTTTCAATCAAGGAATACAAGGGACAGAGAGTAGTTACGCTCTCCGACATTGATACCGTTCACGGCAGAGCCGACGGAACGGCTCGCAGAAACTTCAACCACAACAGACAGCATTTTATTGAAGGTGAAGATTACTTTAAAATTCAACCGAACGAAATTCGTACAGTTGGAATTAAGAGCAATAATGGTGGTATTATCCTCACCGAAAGCGGTTATCTTATGCTTGCAAAGTCCTTTACCGACAGCATAGCTTGGGAAGTTCAGAGGGCATTGGTAAAATCGTATTTCAGAGCAAAGGAACAGACCTACGAGCAGACCAAACTTGAAGAAAAGCCGTATGAATATGTGGACAAGTTTTACAAGGGAAAGCCTGTGCTTACAGCTGCGGATATAGAGCATTTCAGCGGAGTAAGCCACACGACCATAGACCACGCTCTGAGAAGAATATGCAAGGAGCATACCGACTTTGATTTGCTCAAGGGTGCAGACCTTACAGCATTCAAAAAGGGAAACCCGAACTATACACGCTCGGTATCAAGCGTATTCGTTATATACAAATCGGGCTTTGACAAGTTGACAGAGTATTGCAAGATTAGGGCTGAGATTCCTGAGATCATGACTGAGAACAAGGTTGAGAAAAAAGAAACTTTAGTATCATACCGCCCTGACAGCAATGACTGCATTTGTACTTTAACTGTACTGAATTGGATAAGAAAAGCTCTTTCTTATAACGAAGAAGCAGTTAATGCTATAGATGATGTAATAAAAAGCTGTTCGATGACACTTAGCGCTATATGCTCAATTAAATAAAAAAAATATAGTTTTCAAGCGTTCTTTCTCCAACAATTGGAGAAAGGGCGCTTTTATTATGCCCTGCCCGAAACGTACTTACGGCGTTAAACTGCGGACGGAAATAAAAGCCGACAGGCTATAAACGGAGGTAATCACAATGGCAGAAACCACAAACACAACCGCAACCGAAACCGTAAAAAATACGGCTGAAAACACAGGAGGTGATTCAAAGGGCAACGCAGATAATGCGGCTGCTGTATCTACGTCCGCAGAGGGTCAGACGGAAAAAACATTTACCCAGAAGGAGCTTGACGACATAGTTCGTCAGAGGCTTGAAAGGCAGAAGAAGGATATGCCCTCAAAGGAGGAGCTGAAAGCCTTCAAGGAATGGAAGGACAGTCAGAAAACCGCAGAGGAGCTTTCCGCAGAAAAAATCTCTGCCGCCGAAAAGGCACAGGCAGAGGCTGAAAGACTGCTTTGTGTTTCCGAGGCAAAATGCGCCGCTCTTTCAAGGGGCGTAATCGCTGAGGCTGTGGAGGACGTTATCGCTCTTGCAATGGCAAGGACAGACGAAAACACCACCATTGACAAGGCTATCGGAGAGGTCATTGCAAAATACCCCTCATTCTGCACCGCAAAGAACGAGGCTCAGGCAGGTATCACAACAGGCGTGAGCTTCGGCGGAAAGAACGGCTCTCAGCCTTCGGGAGTTGAAGCCGCTTTTCTCGCAAAAAATCCCGACCTTAAAATATGAAAAACTTTCAAGAAAGGAATGGTAATTTATTATGGCACATGAGGCACAGGAAAGATATTCTTCGCTTGTTCTTGCTAAGATCAGAAAGGAGAACAAGCTGAAAACAGGCGTTGTATTCAACAACGATTATGAGGGCAGCCCCAAAGCGGGAGTTGTAAAGATCCCCGTAAGAGATACGGAGGTGGCTGTTTCCGATTACGACAAGGCTAACGGCATTACCGCAGGCACAGGCTCTACCACATACGAGAACTTCCCTATCAGCAAGGACAAGGCTGTTAATGAGATAATCGACGGCTATGACGCACAGCTGGTTCCCGACAATCTTGTTGCGGACAGGCTTGACAGCGCAGGCTATGCACTTGCTTCGGTTATCGACAACGACGGTGCTTCCGTTCTTATTGCAGGAGCTACGTCTATGAATGTGGCTGCTCTTGCCGCCGATACGGTTTACGGCACGATCGTTGACATCAGGACGGCTATGAGCAAGGCGAACATTCCCGATGACGGAAAGCGTTATCTGCTCGTTACTCCCGACACTATGGCGTGCGTACTGAAATCCCCTGAGTTTATCAAGGCTTCTGACCTTGGCGACGCTGTTGTTCAGGAGGGCGTTGTGGGCAAAATTGCAGGCTTCAAGGTTATTGAGTGGAACGACAGCACCGCAAACCTTGCTATGCTTGCAGGTCACCCCCGCTTTGCCACAAGAGCGGAGGAATTTTCCGTTCCTGTTCATATTCAGGACCTCAGCCAGAGCGGCAAGTACATCGGTGCAAGCGCAGTTCAGGGCAGACTTGCCTACGACCATAAGGTCCTGCGTTCTGCGGCTATCAGAGCCGTATATTCTCCTGCTCACCTTGTTCTTGCGGCGGCGGCAGGAAGCACAAAGGGCAAGACTGTCGTTACTGTTTCCGCAGGCGGCGAGGCAAACGGCACTTATGCCTACAAGGTGAATCCTTCGGAAAGAGCCGCTTTCGGCGTGACCGACACAGCGTATGCAGGCACAGCCCTTACAAGCGGCACTACAGAGATCAGCGTAAGCGCAGGGGATATTATCGAGGTCGTATGCTTCAACAGCGGCAAGACTGCTGTAAGCTCCGGATATATCAATCCTGCCGCTTCTGCGATCAAGGCATAATGAGGTGAGCTTATGGCGGTCAATTCAGATTTCTATTACACAAGCTTCGGCGGAACTGATTTTCCCGATATTGACCGCCTGCTGACAAGGGCGGAGAGGGCGGTGGAATGTGCTGTTCTCTCTGCTCCTCAGGGTGAATATCAACAGGAGCAGTATGCTCTTGCCGTATGCGCTCAGGCGGAGCATATGGGGCTGTGCGGCGGAGTGGAGATGTGGGCGGCTTCTGTATCGGGGAACACACAAAGTCTTTCTGTAGGCTCATTCTCAATGTCTCAGGGCAATGCATCTTCTGAGGGCTTTGGGGCTATGGGTATATGCTCATCGGCAGAGGCTTATCTTGACAAGGCGGGGCTTTTGTTCAGGGGGTGCGGCGTATGCTGACAGCACCTATTCCACGGTACATACTGCCCCACAAGGTCACACTTGTAAAAAAGCTTTCCTCTGACGGCTGGGGCGGCTCTGAAGAAGTTTCCGAAACTCCTGTAAGCTTTGTACGCATAGAGCCCTGCCGTTCTCAGAGATTCAGCCTTTCGGGAGATATTCCCGAGGTAAGGGCGAAAATGTTCTATGACGCATTTTCCTCTGTGCCCGATAATGTTTCCTTTGAAACGGGCGATGAGATATTATTCGGAAACGACAGATACATCATCACCGAGGTGCAGACCTTTTACGGTGCTGTGGACATTCATCATCTGGAGGTGCTGCTGAAATGAGGATAGAGCTTGATATGAGTTCGGCTGTTTCCTCCTCTGTTATGGAATCGGCAAGGCTGAAAGCTGTAGCTATGACCGCAGAGGAAGCGCTTTCAGACTGCAATTTCTACTGCAAGCAGGACACGGGTGCGCTGATACAGTCCTCGCTCATAAACAGCGATTTTGAAAGCGGTGTACTGAAATGGGCTGAGCCCTATGCTGAATATCAGTACACCTTCCCTCGTGCAAGAAGGGACAAGAATCCCAATGCCTCTCCACAATGGTGCGCAAGGGCTGAGGCAGATTTCGGAGATAATTGGAAGGCTGTTTTTGACAGGACATACAGAGAGGAGATAGGCAGATGAAGGGCAATATTTACACGGACATTGCCGAGGAGCTGAGGCGGCTTGGCGGCATTGACCGTATCGGAGTGGTTTCCGCTTCGGGTGAAAGCGCTATTATCTATTCGGGAAACAAAAAGGTCAGAAAATATTACGGGGGCGGCTCAAAGCAGTCCCTTATCTTTTCTGTATCGGCAATGGACATAAACAGCAGGCAGGAGGCTGTTGTGGAAAAGCTGTGCGGTATCGGTGAAAGGCTGACAAACGCTGTTTTTCGCATTGACGGCATTTCTCAGCCCTCGGTCAGAATAAACTCTCTCCCCTCTCCCACAATGCACAATGAGAAATACATCATTTACACATCAAGCATTGAATTTACTTTTTATATGAAAGGATGATAATTTATGAAGCTTAAGGAGCTTTTTGCGACAGTTGCCACAAATCCCGCTTTTGAGGGGTTTATCACCACAGATCAGGTCGTTCTTGCGGTGGATATTACCGAAGCCCAGAATGCGGACGTTGATGATTTCGAGGTTGCGTATATGGGCTTTACCGACCGTTCTTCCTCGCTTAATCCCAAGGAAAAGACCTCGTCCTACTACTATCACGGCGAATCCTCTATGAAAACAGGCAATCAGAGAACTATTGACTTCAAGGCTGAGCGCTACAAGGGCGACCCCTTCCAGGACTTTGTTACTTCCTTTGAAATGAAGTATGCAAAGGGTCAGAAGTCCATTGTGAGATACGCTTATCTTGATGTTCTCACGGGACAGGGAGAGCTTGGAAAGGGCACGCTTATTATGTCGGACGACGGCTCGGGTGCGCCTGAGGAGAATCTTTCCATCGGCGGCAGTATCAAGAAGTCGGGTGAGGACCCTGCAAAGCTTGAATATATGGGCTTCGGCGGCTACGCTCTTACAAAGGAACAGCCTGCGGACTGGAGCACGGCTTACGCCTCTTATTTTGTACGCTCGGACGGCAGATTTACAGCTGTAACAGGCGATACTGCTCCCGAATGGGCTGAGGGTAAGTATTACTCAAAGACTGCCGATACCGATAAGAGCGGAGTGTAATTTTTCAAAGGCTCTTGATTTCGGCTCCCTGATGGTGTATAATATAATCAGAAGGGAGCTGATTTTATGAGTACAAGAGAATACGCCTACTGTCTTATTGATATGCTTTCAGAAGAACAGCTTGATACCTTTATCGCTTTTCTTCGCTCAATAACCGATATCCCCAATGAAGAGACACGACAGGCTATGCTTGAAGCGGACAGGATCGCTACGGACCCCAATGTTAAAAGCTATACCGATGTCGAAAAAATGTTTGAGGAGATCCTGAGCGAAGATGATTAAGTACAGCATTAAAATGACATCTCAGTTTAAGCGGGAGCTTAAGCTTGCAAAGAAGCGTGGCTGTGATATCAAGCTTCTTGAAAGCGTTATCAAAATGATAGCCGCAGGAGATAAGACCGAAGAGCTGATACGCATGTATAATGACCATGCACTTAACGGCAACTGGAAATCTCACAGAGAGCTTCATATTGAGCCTGACTGGCTGCTCATATATCGTCTCTATGAAGATGTTCTTGTACTGTCTCTTGTGCGAACAGGCTCACACAGCGATCTGTTCGGAAAATAAACAACAAAATAAAGTTAAAAGCGTTTTGCTTCTCATATTTGGGAAGCAAGGCGCTTTTTTTATTGCGAAAGGAACTGAAAAATATGGGCTTTAAATTCAATAACAGGGTATGCGTTATCGAAATAGAGGACCGCAGATACAGCGTGGTTTTTCAGAAGTCTCTTATTGACAGGCTGAACAATGCGAAGGACTTCTTTTCCCGTATGAAAAACTGTGATGATATGGGAAACGACCGTGCCTGCGGAATGTTTGACAGGGCTATTGACAGCATTCTCGGAAAGGGGTCTGCAAAAAAGATTTTTTCGGGCAGATTTCCCGATATAACCGAGCGTTTTGCTGTACTTAAATACATTTACGACGAGCTTACCGCTTTTATGGAAAGGATCGCAGGTGAGGCTGATGTTCAGCCCGAAAAGTAAGGTAGTTGTCATTGACGGGATAAAGGTCCCTGTTGACCCTGATTTTCGTCTGATGTGCGGCTTTTCGGCGGCGGTGCAGTCAGATGACAGCAAAAGGCTGAGAGAGCTTGCGGCTCGCTTTTACTTTGCGGGGCTTCCCGAGGGAGTTTCGGAAAAGGCTGCCGCTCAGGCTATGACAGATTTTTATGCTTCGGGCTTTTCTTCAAGGTCAAAAAGCGGCAAGGGCGGCGTTATGGATTCCGCTGAGCCTGTTTTTGATTTTGAGGAGGACGAGGCATATTTTTATGCCGACTTTCTGAGTGCTTACGGCATTGACCTTAACAGGGCAAAGCTTCATTGGCTGGACTTCTGCGCTCTGTTCAAGGGGCTTCCCGATGAATGCAAGCTCAAAAGGATAATCGGCATAAGGTCGGAAAGGCTCTCCGATATAAAATCCCCTTCGGAAAAGGCAAGGGTGCATAGGCTAAAAGCGGCTTATGCTCTGAAAGCTGTACCCCGAAAGAGGTATGCAAGTGCAGAGGACAGAAACAGGGCTATTCTTGCGGATATTGAACGTATTCACAGGGAGGCTATGGAAAAGAGGGGGGATAAGTAATTGACGGTCGGTGAAATTGTTTACCGCATTATCGGTGATGATACTCAGTTCAACAGCGTTATGGGGAGGATAGGCTCTACGGCTTCAAAGGCTATGAGCATTATCTCAGAGGCGGCTCTTGCGGCTTCGGCTGCGGCGGCTGCGGCTGTTGCGGCTCTTGCCAAAAGTGCTGTAGCTGCGTTTTCCGAATATGAACAGCTTGTGGGCGGTGTTGAGACGCTTTTCAAGGATTCTGCGGAAACGGTGAAAAGATATGCAGATAATGCATACAAGAACGCAGGAATGTCCGCTAATGAATATATGAGCACGGTGACAAGCTTCTCGGCTTCTCTCCTGCAGGGCTTGGGCGGCGACACCGCAAAGGCGGCTGAGATAGCAAATCAGGCTATTGTGGATATGTCTGACAATGCCAACAAGATGGGGTCGGATATTGAAACACTGAAAACAGCATACGCCAATTTTGCAAAAGGTCAGTTTATGCTTCTTGATAATCTTAAGCTGGGCTACGGCGGCACTCAGGCTGAAATGGCAAGGCTTATCAATGATTCGGGCGTTCTGGGCGACAGTATGACGGTTACTGCCGAAACGGTCAACAGCGTTTCCTTTGACAAGATGATCGAGGCTATTCACGTTATACAGACGGAAATGGGAATTACCGACACCACAGCAAAGGAAGCGGCTACCACTATTCAGGGCAGTATTGCCGCTATGAAGGGCGCTTATCAGAATCTTCTGACGGGCATTGCAGACCCTGCGCAGGATTTTGACAGGCTCATATCGAATCTTGTTGACAGCGTGATTATCGTTACGGACAATCTTATGCCCCGTATTATGGCTGTGCTTCCTCAGATGGCGGTGGGCATTACGGAGCTTGCGGCAGACCTTCTGCCCCTTATCCCCGAGACCCTTGAAGCTATGCTCCCCGATGTCATATCGGGCGGAAACGCTCTTATCTCGGCGCTTCTGGATACCCTTTCTTCTCTTGCCGAAACGGCTATCCCTATAGTCACGGAAAATGCTGATGAAATTGTCGGCACGCTCCTTTCGGGGCTTACCGATTCTCTGCCTGAGGTGGCACTTTCGGCTGTTGACCTTTGCTCTGCTCTTATCACAGCTATTCTTGACAATGCCGATATTCTTGCTCAGGGTGCGGCTGATGTAGTCTCGGCTCTTGCTGAGGGGCTTGGGGATAATCTTGATGTACTTATTCCTGCGGCGGTGGGGGCGGCGATTGATATTGCTGTCACCGCACTTGATAATATCGACCCTCTGATTGACGCTGTAATGCAGCTCATGGTAGGTGTGGCAGAAGCATTGCCCGATACGCTGGGAGTCATTACCGAAAAAATCCCTGTTGTTCTGGGAAGTGTTGTAAATGCTTTTGTTGACGGCATCGAAACCTCTACCGTCGATATTGGACAGATCGCCATTGAAATGCTTGGAGCTATCGCTGATGGACTTGTTAATTATGATTGGTCAACATCTGCGGAAATTACGCTTAACAATATGTGCAACGCTCTTGACAATGCTCAGAAGAACACACAGGTATTCCTTGATAATCTTCTGTCGGGCGGCGAACTGTACGGCGGTGATATAAACAATGTGCGGTCAACAGAGTTTGTAAATAGCTACAAGGCAGGAATTGACGAAACAGTCGATATTGTGGAAAAAGGCTCTGAATCACTTAAAACCGCTTACGATGACGGTATGGCAATGATAACGGGGGCGGCTGACCCTCCCGATATGGGCAAAAAATGGCTTGAAGCCGAAAAAGAACGTGAAGCCGCCGCAAAAGCTGTTCTCAATCGTGAAAAGGAACGTGCCGAGGAATGGAAAAAGGCACAGGCTGAGGCAAATGGTGCCGAAAGCGCACCTGACGGCGGCGTTGACAGCGTTGTTCGTCAGTCGGAAATGCTTGAAGCGGCTTTGAGTGAGCTTGAACATAACTACAAGATACACGCTGTGACCGAAAGCGAATACTGGGCTGAGAGGAAAAGGCTTCTTGAAGCCTACAGCGACAGGGACAGCGAGGAATGGAATGAGCTGTACGACGAGGTCACGGAGCATTACGAAAAGCTTGCTGAGACTGAGGCTAAGGCGGCTGAAAGGGCGGCTAAGGAAAAGGAAAGCAGTCTGAAAAAGCTTGTTTCGGATAAGTTCAGAGAGCTTGAAACAGAGCAGCTTGAAAAGGGCTATGACGATTCCTGGCTCACAGAGCAGCAGAGAGCTTTCATTGACACTCTTGACCATAACAGCGAGGTTTACAAGGACTACAACCTTACCTTGCTCAAAGAGCAGAAAGCCGCTGACGAAAAGGCGGCAAAGGAGGCTGAGAGTGCTGCCGAAAAGCAGCGTGATTCTCTTGAAAGGGCATACAACTCGGTTATTTCATCAAGAAACAGTCTTGCTTCAAGGCTTTCTCAGAGCGGCGATATTTTCAATGTTTCCGAGGACACCGACAAACGGACGGGGGCAAAGACCAGATCAAGAAGCATTGACCTTGAAGCCTTTGAAAAGAAAATTCAGGCGAAAAAACAGCTTGCTTCAAAAATCGCTGAGCTTCTTGAAAAGGACACTCCCGATGAAATCATTTCCGAGCTTTTAGAGCTTGACCCTGAGGACGCTCTGCATTTTGCAAACGAGCTTCTCCGCTCTCCCAAAAAGCTTGCAAGGCTGTCGGAAGGCTTTGAAAAGGATTCACGGTACAGCAGTGCCATTGCGGATATCGTTACGGAAAATTCCGAGGATTTTTCCGCTATGGGGAATGAGGCGGGAAGCTTATTCGGCGAAAGCTTTATGGCGGCTTTCCGTGAAAACTGGGAGACGGCTATGGAAAGCGTATTTGCCGATAAGGATTTTTCAGTAAATGCTTCGGCAGCTATAAGCTTTGCTGACAGATATGCGGCTCAAAGCACTTACATTCCCAGAGAATACACGGCTGAAAGCTCTCAGTCGGGGGCTTATGTGAAAAGCTTTGCGGAAAGCGGTAATCATCAGAGCTTCAGGGTCATTGATATTAACGGCAGATACATTGCTACCGTTGTTAATGCGGAAAATGCAAGGTCTGCAAGAACAGGAGGAAGATAATGGCGGCAGTTATTCTGAAAATCGGCAGTGTTGACCTGTCGATGATCGCCGAACAGGAGGGTGTGCGTATTCACACGGCACCTGTTTACGGTGAAAAATTTACCAACGTTCTCGGCAAGGAGAGAAAAAAGCTTATAGGCGAAAGCATTGACATATCCGCAGAGTTCGGTAATGTTCCCGAGGAGCTTGCAAAGAAGATCGTAAACGCCTGCGAAAATGACAACATTCCTGTTGAGTTTAAGAATCCAAACACGGTGACGGCAATTTTTGACCGTCCTTCCGTTGACGCTGTTCCGTCATTCGCCGCTTCGGAGGACGAGAGATACTGGAACATTTCGCTGTCTATGGTCTGCCCTCTCAAGGGCGACGGTCTTTGACCTGCCTTATACGGTAAAAATCTACGGAACGGAGTTCGGACCCGATTCCCTTGCAAACATTGTGCTTGAAAGAAGCCTTTCGGGCAAAGGCTTTGACGGTATTTCCACAAACTGCTTTTCCTGCGATATTTACACGGATACCGTATTCTCTGAGGGGGCTGAGGTTATTTTTGACGGCTATCTGCTCCCCTCCTTCTACATTGCTTCTCAGAGCCATTCGGCAGGAGTCAGCCATATTGAATGCTACGACTGCTGCAAGAATCTTGATATTCCCTTTGATTACAGCGGTTATGAGCAGTTTGAGAAAAGCTCTGACGGTACGGAGGACAAAAGCAGACCAAAATGGTATCCCACATCTCAGGTTTTAGGGAGCATTGCCGCTCAGTGCGGTTTTTCGGGGTCTTCTCCTGCTGTTTCACGGTTGGAGAAGCTTTGCTACAACGATTTTGCAGGCAAGTCCTGCCGTCAGATACTTGAGGACATCTCAAAAATTGAGCTGGGGCATTTTCTGTGCATTTCGGGGAATGCTCTTGCTTTTGTTCCCTTTTCTCCCGATAAGGAAGGCGCTGAGCTTTTGGAAGCTGACCGCTCGGAAATTATTCTCAGGGGGTGCAAAAGCATTACGGGCATTGTTGCTGAGGACGAGATTTACGGCGGTATTTACAGCAGTGGCTCGGGGTGGAGAAATACTGAGATAATCAGCGGACGCTATCTTTCAAAGGAAAGGGCTGCCGCTATGGTGTCTCAGCTTCTCGGCGGTGGCGGCTGTTATGAATACAACGGCTGGGAATGTGCTGAGGCTGTGGTTTCTATGCCCTTTAACATCGGTGACTGCATTGCATACAACGGCAAGGCTCTGCCTATTCTGGACATCTCCTGCAGATTTACCGATATGGGGATAATTGCTTCTATGTCTGCTCCTGCGGCGGACACTTCGTTTTCAGAGTACAGAGAGCTTTATGCAAGACAGCTTGACGGTACAGTCAGGCTTGACAGGCTTTTCGGCTGCTCGAGAATGACACGGGACGGTGTAAAGCTTGTATATATCAATGAGAGCGACGGGACAACTGAGGAAAGCGGCTTTGAAACCTTTGCAGGCGGTATTGCCAAGTTTGCGGGTGCTGTTCTTGACACGGTTATGCCTACTGAAATCGAAAGCGTGACCGACACTGCTTCGGAGGCTGAGAGGCACATCACCTACGGCGGAAAGAAGTATTCCCTGAAATACAAGAAGGAAAACGGGAAAAAGACGGATATTTCATTTACGGAGGTGGTTGAATGAGTTTTATTGCGGGGTATTTGCTGGGGCTTGGCGAGGGAGGCGGAGTTCCTGTCATCAAGCCCCTTACCGTTACCGAAAACGGCGTATACACCGCTCCGAGCGGTATTGACGGCTACAGCCCTGTTTATGTTAATGTGCCTGACAGGTATGATGAAGGGTATAATGACGGATACAAGGACGGTTATGATGACGGTTACAACGAGGGGTATGACGAGGGGTACAATGACGGTTACGATGACGGGAAATCAAGCGGCGAATATATATTTCCCGAGGGGACGGAATATGAGGATATTTATGAGTTTGTGGGCGGTGATGTGATAACGGACAAAAACACAGGCTACGGTATTTGCTCAATGACAGTTATATCCGAATCTGACCCCACAAGACAGGACGTTTTTGCGGCGGTGGTAGATTCGGAAGGAAATTTGTTGGCAAGGCTGTATGGCTGGAATGGTCCTGTATCGAGCGACTGGCGTATTGAAAAAATACACGTTACCCCTGACGGACGGTGCGACATTACCGCCTCTTATCTCGACAGCAGCGGCGTCAGAGTACAGTCGCAGGTAAATGACGTTTACAGCACTTATTTAAAAGGCTTCGGCGAATCGGGGCACACATTCGGGGTTTCCAATTCTTAAAAGGGAGGTATTTATTTTATGGAAAGAACAGTATCAAACGGATATCGTGACTGCACAGTTCTGCTTGACGGAACGGAGTGCAGGGTAATGTTCGATCATTGCTACCGTGCTTTTGCGGTTATGAACGACAGCACGGAAGATGTATTCGTATCTATTGAACAGGGGAAGAGCTCGGGTGAGGACGGCGTAAGGCGCATTGCTCCCGGCTGTTCCTCGGTTATTGCTCATATGAGGACTGATGTTGACACGGTTTATGTAACAGGCTCGGGAAGTGTGCAGATATCTGCTCAGAATGGGACTGAAAACCCTTTTAAGCCGCAGTCGGGAGGAGGTGATACCACTATCAACGGCAATGTGGTCACGCCGTCTGCGGTAAATGGTAATATTAGAATAGACGGGGCTGAGTGCAGGGTTTATGATGATACAGCAATCAAAAACGAACTTTCCGGTAAAGTCGATAAAAACGATATTCCTACTTCACTTCCTGCAAACGGCGGCAATGCTGATACTGTTAATAGTCTTAGGGATGGAATGCCATATCTTGATATATTTTCGACGTCATTAGCGGATGACCATCCTTGCTGGAATAGAAAAGTTTGTGTGGTTGGGCAATCAAATGATTCAAGTGCAAGTCAATATATAGAAAATGCTCCAGAAATATCTGGTGCATTATGGTATGAAGTTGAAACAATTGGTAATACAGCGGGTAGCAGTAGAGCATATCAAATAGCAATTGGCTGTTATAATCACCAAAAGAAAACCATTTTCATTAGAACTGCGCATGATAATATTTGGTCAGAATGGCAAAATATAAGGGATGCAGATACACCTTATGTGACGGGGACTTTTTCAGGAATAGAAGCAGGTCAGCAGCAAACTGTCTCATTAAGCTTTACTCCGTCACTTGTTTTTGTTGGTGGGGAACTAACTCACCCAAAATGTGTTTTCCGACAACAAATGGCTTTATAGTTATACCCGATACAACAGGAACTATAAACTATGCTGCATTCAGATAAAAAAAAGAGGGTGATTAAATGATTATCTATAATGACAAGTCGTTTGTGACGTGTTCGGATTATCCCGATACAGATTGGCTCGATAATGCCGATTATGTTGTGCCTGACGGCTCGGAATTGGCTGAGAAAATCAAGGCTCTTTATCCGTTTTTTAATCTGGTTACAGATGAAAATGGAGGGCTTATTGATGTGGAGGAGATACCTCACGAAGAACCTGAGCCTGCGGAAACTCCGCCTACAAATGCAGAGCTTGCACAGCAGATTACAGATGTTCAGATGGCTCTTTGTGAGATTTACGAGAGCCTGTTTTGATTCTGTTTTCATAATTCTCAACAGGAAGGAGGTTTTTCAAATGGCTGCTATTTATGCTACTCTCATCATCAAGGGCAGAAAGACATTTTCCGATGTTCCTGCCAAGCTTAAGGAGCAGGTAAGGGCAATTCTTGTAGATATGGATTGCGCTGAGCTTGCTGAGTAATTACATAGGCTGTCCCCTTCGGCATTGAGCGATGTCGGAGGGGCTTTTAAGGAGGTTAATTATTATGGCTGAAAAAACTTTTATCTGCGGATCCGCAGGAATCATAGGCTCTTACATTGCTCAGCTTCTCGGAGGTTGGGATGCTGCTGTTCAGACATTACTTTTCTTTATGGTGGTGGACTGTGTCCTCGGTTTTCTCTGTGCGGCAATATGGGGCAAGTCTCCAAAATCCACAAACGGCGGTCTGTCCTCTCAGGCTTGCTGGAAGGGTATAGTTAAAAAGTGTGGCACTTTTCTGATCGTTGCGTGCTGTACTTCCATTGACCGTATGCTCAGCACAGATTATGTGAGAAATGCTGTTGTTATTGCTTTCTGCGTTTCGGAGCTGATTTCCATCACCGAAACAGCGGCGGTTATGGGGATTCTGCCGAAATCTGTGCAGAACATTTTGTCCAAGGCAATTGATATGCTTAAGGGTAATTCAAATGATGAGGAGGATAAATAATATGGCTGTTTTTCTTAAACCCGACAAGGTAAAATACTGGAACGGTGTGACCGTCAATGAATATTTCCTCACAGACCATAACCCCAATAAAATATCGCTTCCGGTGAAAAGGAAGGGCGAATACATAGGCATTACGCTCCATAACACAAACAGGATCATCGTAAGCCCCGAAACCACGCCTGCGGAGCAGTACACAAGGTCAACCGTCAACGGCAATATGAACTCAGTAAGGGTGCATTTTTATGTTGATGACCGCTGTGCGTGGCAGAATCTTCCTCTTGACTATTCCTCGTGGCACGCAGGACAGAAGGGCAAGGCTGAGTGCAACGGCTCTGAAAAGGGCAACGGGAACACTATAAGCATTGAGTGCATAATGAGCGGTAATGGTGATATAACCGATATAAAAGCTCGTGACAATGCGGCAAGGCTCATAGCTTATCTGAAAGAGCATTACGGCGGTGAGCTTTACACTCACAATTATTGGTGTAATGTCCGAAATGGTAAGAGAGGCACGCTTGATGAGCTGAACAAGCTGAATGACGGGTACAAGGGCTGTCCGATATATATTCGTCCTTCCTGGGACAAGTTCAAGACCTTGGTGGACGGGTATATGCCTGTTAAAAAAGACGATTCAGAAAAGCTTTACTATGTGCAGGTAGGAGCTTTCAAGTCTGAATCCCTTGCGAAAAACTATCTTAACGAGGTAAAAAGAACTTATCCGAGTGCTTTTATCAAGGCTGACGGACTTTACTATGTGCAGGTAGGAGCTTTCCGCTCCAAGAGCAATGCAGAAGCGTTTTTGTTTACTGTTAAGGAGCAGTATCCAAGCGCATTTATTAAGGTGATGTGAGATGAAAACACCCGTCAGTCCTGTTTGGATTGACGGGTGTTTTGGTTTGTAAAAACGCATAAATCAAACGTGAATATTTGTGCATAACATAGATTTTAACAAACACGTCCTAAAGAACAAAAAATTGACTGTTTCCAATTTCAGCACAACTGTTCTGACACCCATTTTGACACCCATATTTTCAAAAAAGTGTCCAAAATCGGCTTATTTTGCACAAAAATTATATCTGAAAAGCAAAATAAAAAAGCCCCAAAAACCACGGATTATAGCGGTTTTAAGGGCTGTTCCATTTGGTCGAGGTGACGTGACTTGAACACGCGGCCTCTTCGTCCCGAACGAAGCGCTCTACCAAACTGAGCCACACCTCGGCTAAATAATTATATCACATAGAAAGGAATTTGTAAATAGAACAGGCAGATTTTCGGCAAAGTGCACAACCCTATAGCATTGAACATAATCCACCGATAAGGTTTACAATCTAAAACATTTTGTTATTTGACAGAAAAAAACAAGATATGCTAATATTTGAAAAACACAGCTCACGGATAATATTATTATCTTAAAAATGCTTTTGAGAAATAAACCTGAGGAGAGAATAATGCAACTGCATAGCATACCAAAAAGCCAGAATTTAAATAGCCTGATTCTTGATAATTACCTGAAAATAATTAAATTTGATCTGTTTACAGGAAAATATAACTTCATAAAAACCTGCTTTGATCACAGTGACCGTACAGAAAACCTCTGTGAGTCATTCTATGAATTTGTTACCCGTTCAATAGAAAACGGAAGAGTGCATAAAAGCTGTGCGGATATATTACTAAAATACTTTAAAGAAGGCTATCTGCTTTCCTTGATTCGTGAAAAAAAACAAGGACTGCACATTACTCTGAACGGTCTGAAATACAGAATATGGGATATATATGAGGAGCTTGCTCTGGAGATAATCACTGACAAAGATTTTTCTGCCGAATCGCCCTATGCTCTGGTATGTGTGAAGCGTCCGTATAAGCGTGAAAACGGAACATTGGAGAAATTATTCTGCGGTGAGATAGTAAAAGTATTTTACAGGAGACTTTCTGACGGATATACAGAGCCTGTTTATATGAATGAAAAGGAATCGCTGATTTACGAAAGCATCCGGGATAACGGCTCGTCTGTAATGTATTATGAACTCATTTATGAAGATGACCGTGATGAATTCAAGAAATTCATATCAGATAAAAATCTTCACTGTATTGTACGCAGCGGATATTATGATATTCTTCCTTGCAGAAGAATTATCAGCAACAAATATACACCTGTTTACATAAAAATCACTCCTGATAAGAATCCCGTTGACGGCGATGGCGTTTTCATATTCATTTGCAAAGAGGGAGCTGACGGAAGATATCCCTCAGAGGCGGAATCAGCCGAAAACTATTTGATGGACCGTGATATCATTACAGGATTGAAAAACAGAAACGCTTTTGAAAAGCTCTGCCGCAGTTATACAGATTTCGGCAATAAAACTTTTCTCGGTGTGCTGTATGTAAGTCTGCCCGACGGCGGGCTATGTAACATCTGCGGTACTTTTGCAAAAACAGAAACACTTCGCAGAGTATCATATATACTGACAGAACTGTTCGAAAAAAACAAGGTTCACAGGCTTTCGCAAAATGAATTTGCAGTGGTTTCTGTCGGAAACGGAAATGAAAACTTTATCAGGTATTCTTCCTTGACTGCGGACAAACTGTTTGCGTCAGGGCTTGAAGGGATCAGGGCAGGTTATTATCTTGACATTCACGGAAATACCATCGAGAATACTTTAGGGCATCTCTAAAAACCCCCCTGTACAAAATTCAAAAAATATGGTAAAATAAAGATATGAAAATACAACAAATAGGATTCTTCGATGAGGAGAACAGATACAAGAAATTAACAGAATTAGGCGATCCACTGGAGAAGCT
>JAGAJY010000134.1 GCA_017848125.1 Oscillospiraceae bacterium | reverse complement strand
ATAGTGGGCGGTCGATAAAGAAGTTTTATCGTATGTACCGAAAGGTTGCGTAGCAAAGCGCTACGCAGCCTTTCTCTTTTTGTCGTAAACCATACTGTCAGCGCTAACCGTTGCCGACAGAACATTGAAGCGGAAATGAATATCAATCCGCTGCGTTCTGTGTCCGCTGGATTTGTCCGGTGCGTGTACGACAATCTTTTCAATGAATTCGTGCATAATTTCAGGAGTGAGCTTGGTAATTTCGGAATATTTCTTGACAACCGCAATAAACTGTGCCGTGTTGGTAGCTTTTTGCTCTCTTTCTTCGACGAAAACAGAGAGTTCGGAAACAATCTGACGTAGTTCACGCTGTTCCTTTTCGTATCCTTCTGACATCGTTTTGAAACGCTCGTCAGAAATCTTGCCAGATACGTTGTCCTCGTAAAGCCTTGTAAACAGCTTGTCCAGTTCGGAAATTCGCTTTTCTGATTGGACAAGCTTTTTCTTCGCCGCCTTTAGTTCAGCAGTCTGCTGTTCTTTTGAGTTCTGCATAGCTGCTTCTACAAATTCCGCTTCATTCTCCCTGACAGCTGTTGTTACCTTGTTGATAGCGTCAAGCACAAGCTGCTCTAACACGGTTGTCCTTATGAAATGAGCTGTACAATCGTCCTTGCGTTTTGCATAAGTGGAGCATTTGAGGTGCTCCTGTTCCGAAGAAAGCGAGGTCGCTCTGCAAAGGTAAAGCTTCTGTCCGCAATCTACACAATAAACTATTCCCGAAAATGGATTTATTTCTTCGTGCTTCTGCATACGACGCTTGTTTTTGCGAAGCTCCTGCACTAAATCAAAGTCGTGCTGAGAAATTATTGCAGGGTGAGTATTCTCGAAAATCTGCCATTCTGATTTTGGATTATTAATCTTTTTCTTGTTTTTATGAGATTTTCTCTTGGTTTTGAAATTCACAGTATGACCGATATACTCCATTTTTTCAAGGATTTTTACAATTGTGTCTGAACACCATTCGGTTGGATGCTTGAATGTTCTTGAAGAAGGCAAACCGTGCGTCTGTGCGTAAGCAGTAGGTATAAGGATGTTATCCGCTGTCAGAATTTTGGCAATTTGTAATGGACCGTAACCCTCAATGCAAAGCTGAAAAATTCTGCGGACAATCTCTGCGGCTTCCTCGTCAATTTCCCATACATTTTTATCTGCTTCGGACTTCTTGTATCCATAAGGTGGGATTGTTGTCAATGGTTTTCCCGACTGTCCCTTCGCCTTGAAAACTGCTTTAATCTTCTTCGAGCAGTCACGGGCATACCAGTCATTAAACACATTCTTGAACACCATCATCTCGTTTTCACTGCGGAGCGTATCAACATTATCATTGATAGCGATATACCGAACATCATAATCGGGCAGAATCATTTCAATATACTGTCCTGTCATCAGATAATCTCTGCCGAAGCGGGATAAGTCCTTTGTAATGATTGTTCCGATTTTTCCAGCCTTCACATCCTCCATCATTCGCATAAAATCAGGTCGATTAAAATTTGTTCCGCTGAATCCGTCGTCAACATAGAACTGCGTATTTTTCAAACCATTGGAATCAGCGTAGGTCTGGAGAATACTTTTTTGATTCGTGATTGAATTTGATTCACCTTGTAAATCATCGTCGTTGCTCAGGCGACAGTAAAGAGCCGTAATCTTGTCTGTTGTTAACATAACCATTCCTTTCCGACAATTACGGCGGCTAATGTGACTCCATTATACCACATCCGCCGCAAAATATCAATACTTTAAAGCGATGAATTTTCTGTTATTTGCGATAGATTTTGAAACGGTTATGCCGCTTGTTTTTTGATATCACGCTCTATCAAACGCTTTACTATGTCGGAGATATTCTCACTTGATTTCGGATTGAACACGAGGTTCACAATATATTTTGTATGACCGATTTTGTATTCGGTTGCAGATGTGATATCCTTTTTCATAAGGGCAGACCTCCTTTCCCGTAAAACTAAAATCAACATTTTTGCATCACCTTTCCTTTCATTTATTCCAGTTCCGCAGAACGTTTCTTTTCGTGGGATTTCTGTTTTTCTTCGTAGTTCTCCAGCCTCTCCACATTCACGGCAATGGTTTCGAGAACTGCAATATCATCTTCAAGTTTGGAAATTTTCGCTTTGTCCATAGCAGAAGATTTTTTCAGTTCTTCAAGCTCCGACTTCCATGCTTTCTGTGTAAGCTTGCCACCGTTCATCCTGTTCTTGAAGAAATTTTTAGCGGTCTGATACAGCGTTATTTCTCCGTAATGCTCATCATAGAAACGTTGTTTCTTTTTCGGATTTTCAATACTCTGCCACTTTTCATAAACAGCCTTGTTCAGCTTGTAGCGGTCATAATTGTTGAGTAATTCTTCAAGCTCAGTTATTCTGCTTAGCTTCGGAATAAACTCCGCTTTGACATTCTGCAATGTTGCTTTCGTGTCAACAGATTTTGTTTTCAGTTGGGAAATTGTTGCAATATGATTTACTTGCAGGAATGCAACAGCGTGTGCCACGTCCTTGAATTTTTCAATTTTCTTCAGATTGGAAATACTATGCCCACGCACCTCCGCAAACTTCTTTCCGTTATCCCAATAACGCAGCAGCATATCCACAAGGCTTTCTTCCTTCGGGATTTCCTTGAGCATTGCAATCTTTTCATCGGCGGCTTTAAGCTGTTTCATAAGATAATGAATTCTGTCGTTTTCAGCTTTAATCTTTCTGTTAATATCGCCTTTGACAGTAAAAATGCCCTTGCGTTCCATCTGCGTTGCAGACACTCCGAGGTGGATTGTAGGCTTCTCAATTTTGCCCTGACGCTCAAAAGATAAATGTGAAACACGCTCGGAAATATCGCGTTGCTCCAAAGCACTATTCAGAAAATCAGACCACGCTTTCCGCCACTCCTCAGCCTTATCTCTGTAATTCCAATCGGTGGTGGGAACGGATTTACACTTATACGTCCGCTTGCGTTTATCATAAATTTTCTCACCATTTTTATCAAGGATATATTCCTTTTTCTGCTTTTCACCCCAAGTGCCATTCTCGTTGAACGGTCGCATTGTCAGCATAATGTGGGCGTGGATATTTTCCTGTTCACGGCTTGGATTATGAATACAGACATCAGCACACATTCCCTTGTCAACAAAAGTACGCTGTGCAAAATTCTTTGCAAGTGCGATGCACTCCGCTTCGGAAAGCTCATTCGGCAGGGCAATTTCAATTTCCCTCGCAAGCTGTGCATTTTTTGATTTCTCGATTTTCTCAACAGCGTTCCAAAGCGTAGAACGGTCGGAAAATTCTCTCGGCGCATTCTTTGGCAAGAGAATTTCCGTATGGACAACGCCGCCCTTTTTCGTGAAGTCGTGGAGCATTCCGTCATAGTCGTTCAGCAGTTTTTCGCCAGAACGATATGCGGCGGCAGCAACGGCAGATTTGCCTTTCCCACGGCTTATGATTTTGATTGAGCAATGATAAATTGCGGTAATCACGTCCTTTCTTTTCTGAGCGAAGCTTTTTCAAGAGCCTCGCAGAGCGCACGATACCACGAAACTTGTTTTGTGGTATATAAGTGCGCACTTGTCCCAAGTGAAGCAGAATTGCTTATCTTGCAGAACAGCTTTTTCACTGATTTTCTCCAAGCGTTGCGGGAAAATGTATGCCCTGCACGCCGTTTGGGAGATTGCCGAAAGCGATTTTCAGCAGATAACCGATTTGCTCGTTGGTGTAGCTTTCGGCATCGGGAATAAAGCTTTCAAGCAACGCACCACGCTGAATCAGGCGGCTCGTACGCTGTCGGCGTTTCTGGTCCTTTGCCCGATTGACGAGGTTGTTGTAATAGTGTGTTTGCTGTTCTTCCTTCCTCGTCAGGCGTTCAAACTCTGCGTGAAACTTGTCACGCTCAGCGTAAGCTTTTTCAAGCTCTGCTTCGGTCTGGGTTAGATTTTTTTTCGTTCATTTTCTTTTCCTCCATAAATCAGATTTCAGCATTTCTGCCGACATTCGCTTTTGCGATATGTATGGGAGGAATCGACTGCCCGAAATGGGAAGTCGGTCCTTTCGCAAGGGCTGAACGTTTCGTTCACACCTTTGTTGCAGTCACATTAACTCCAAGGGGGCATCCAAACGATGACGCCTCCCTCCGATTCAAGGCACTTGTTTACAATGCCTATGGGGGTCTGATTTGGACTCCCATCTCTCGATAGTGCAATGTTTTTTCGATGGCGGGATATTTCATCCCGTCACGCTGATTGCCTTTTTATAGGGTAGGTCGTGAAACACGACCCACTCAAAAACCTACCGTCAGCCTAACTGACATCAGCTCTCACGCTGTGCAATACCGTCGCAAATCACGACGGAAAACCACTGCCCCGACTCAAGGCGCTGGTTTGCTATGCCTATGATGGGGTAGCGGATTGCGTTCACGAGCTGGGGTAGCGTTTCACGACCTCAGGTATTAGCGTAACGATTCGTGACGTTATTAAGGCAGTAACGTTTCGTGACATACTTGCCTGTGAGGGGGTCTCTATTTTACGATGCCCCCTTAATTGCAATACGCTATTGACTTGACTCTGTATCAAAGGACGCCCTGAATCAGGGCTGCCTTATGACTTCCTGTTTTGGGGCGTCATACCACCCGCCTTAAAACAGGGCGAGTGCTTTACAGCAGAAATTTTCGTTCCGCTAATTTTCTGACTTGGTATAACGCCGACTCAACTAAGACGACGCCCCGTTTCAGGGCGTCATATTTTTGAAAGCACTGTCCAAATTGGGCACCCCTTATCAAAGGACTCGGTAAATCGGAGCTCCATTCCATTACGCACCACATTTTCGGACAAACAAAAAAGCCGTTACACCCACATAACTACAACAAGCCTGACCCAACAGCATTTGCTGATGAGCCAAGACCTATTCAATTAGTTATGTTAGTGTAACGGCTTTCATTATCCGTTATCATTCGGCTGTAAAAGTATCAGCCGTACCGACTTCAAATTCTGTGTCGGCACACCACTCAGCCTCGGACAATATCCTGTCTCAGCTTCGGGCGACAGCCTGAGCATTTCGCTCGGCACAATATATACGCTACTCTCTAAGGAGTGTCAAATGCAAGAACACACGTTCTGTTACAATATCCATTATACGGCATTCTTCGATTTTTGTCAACCCCGAAATCTCAAAAAATCCGCATAACTACGCCGTTTTTCTCGATTAGAGGGCGGTGGACAAATAGGGATTAGATTTACTTTTCTGCATAGATTCTGAGATTTTCAAATCCATTGTTTCATTTTTGACACAGGGTAGTGGGTGGAGATAACTCCAATGTTTCACAAAAAATTCACATTTGAATTTGCGGTGAAACTACGATTTTTTTAAACAGCTCCTACCATATACGCCGAAGATTATTTGCGTGGCAATCTATTTAAAAAATTTATCAGGTTACGTTATAATCACAAAATCCGCCTGATGAATTCAGACGGATCTAAATGGACTATGTAATTTTACTGTGCATTATCGGTGCTGTTTCGGCGAAATTCACCAGTAGGCACTGGACTTTAGTTATTTGATTCTTACGAGTTCTCCGTGCTCCATTTCAGAAACTGTATCACACAGTACGTCAATATCTTCAGCTGAATGTGAAGCCAAAAGAATAGTTTTTCCTTGTTCTTTTAAATCAAGCAACATCTCACGCATATCTGCAACACCTTGTTTATCAAGACCGTTCATAGGCTCATCTAAAATCAATATACTTGGCTTTTCCATAATGGCTTGGGCAAGTCCTAAACGCTGACGCATACCAAGAGAGTATTTTCCTACATGCCTTTTATCTTTTGGGTCAAGACCAACAGAAGATATAGCGTGGCAAACATCCTCTTTTTTAATTATATTATTTATTTGTGCAAGAAACATAAGATTTTGCACAGCACTATAATTAGGCATAAATCCGGGCGTTTCAATTATAGCACCGATGTTCTCCGGTATTTGTACATCTTTTCCGATTCTCTTATTGTTTACAACTATTTCGCCACTTGTCACGGGAACAAGACCACATATACATTTCATAAGCATAGTTTTTCCGCTTCCGTTTCTTCCAATCAGACCATGTATATGGCTTTTACTAAAATCAACATTTATATTCTTCAATACTGTTGTATCTTTAAATTGTTTAGTTACATTTTTTATATGTATAGAATATTCCATTTATTTTACCTCCTCATATCAATTTCTTTCCTTTTTCCAAATATATAGGCAGATATTATCAGGATGAAAATAACTCCCCAATAAATAGATAAACAGGTATAAAACGACGGATATTCAGTCATACCTCCGATATCAATTTTGTCCAAAGTTATCCAAGAGGTAGGAGAAAAATTAATCAGTATAGGATAACCTGAAATTTCCACAAAGAAACTGAATACAACAAGAAGTGAAGCGACGGTCATACCAATGTATTGTTGTCTTGTAAGATAGTTTAATGTGAATATAATCATTCCTAATAAAACTGCATTGCTCCATGATACTAAAAAAGTAAATCCCATCGCCTGAATTGGAGTAAAGAAATGGATGATATTGCTGCTGATTTCAATGAAAGGATACGCCGATAGATTTGAAACATTAAAGTCTGCTAAGGTTTTAAGTAATTTTCCCCATTCAAAACTAAACTCACCATTAATCAAAGAAAGAATGATGGATGAAATAAGAATAAATAAGTAGTACAAACCCGAAGCTATGAAAACATATAAAATCTGACCCGTTAGCCATCTTGTTCTTCCAGCACGAATATAGACATATATCTGATTACTGTCTATAAATGGTGCATTGCAAAAAAGTAGTACCAATGGAATTGTAAAAATCAACTTCATATAATACTGCTCATAAAGAAACGGGAAAATCCATACCGACATTTCAGCTTGCATATGATTGCTAAGCTCTGCAAAGTCGTCTACATAAATTTTCAGCATTACAAATAACAAAACAGCTATTGTCCATATTCTGTAATCGCTTCTCCATTTTCTGATATTTTGAAAGCAAATTGAAAACACTGATTTAACCCATTTCATTTTTCACCCTCTTTTCTACTATAACTGAGAATGTATATCCAAATATAATTGTCAAACCACAAAACACGACAATAACATATAAGAAAGAAACGATAGGATTATCTAAAATAGATATTCTGGAAAGTGCTACATATAACAGATTAAGCTTGTCAGGGAAATTAAGTGTTATTCTTTCCAGCATATAGCTTGCGATAAACGGTGTGCATACAGCAATAAAGGTGTTTGGAAATATAGCAGACATCAGTAACCCCGTGACTGACCACATGGCACAACTTATGGAGAAATTCACCGATATTACAAGCAGATGTATTAGCGGCATATTCTTTTCTAAAAGCACTCCATAGGGTGGAGTTGTCGGATTTCCGTCAGGTATGTAAATCGGCATTCTGAAACTATTAACGACAAGAAACAGAATAAATCCTAAAAGTGTCACAAGAAATGCAGTAGTAAAGCAGACTACCACCTGCGACCACGCATATTTTTTAGGGGTACTCCTCAGAACACACGATATGGTCATTTTATGATTCCATTCATCTGCAAAGACAGATGCAAATGGTACTGCCGAAAAAACTACTATAACCTTTCTGAAAGCGTCTATATTTACCAAAAGGTCTAAATCGCCGACTAAATCATCAGCTGTAAATGCTCCGTTAGTCAGTCGCATCATACACATTGCAAATACACCCAATACAGAAATAAATAATTTCGGCTGTTTCAATGTACGGATTAGGTATGCATAAATCATTGTTTGTTCCTCTATACTATTTTGCCTGTAATAGCATTTATATTTGTTCTTTCAATATAAAACCGTGTTTCATCTACCTGAACTTTTTCAGTAAATTCCCATGTTGGTATGTAATGTATCGGAAATTCTCCGGTCTCTGATTCGGGATACATTGTAAGCTGACAGTTTAATAGTTCTACCGGATAATCAAGTATTGCAGATTCGTAGTAATTAATCAGAATATTGGTTGCATCAGTCGAAGAATAAACTAAATTTTGATTGTTGTTTATTGTGGTTGATTTATCATTCCAATTTGAAATACTAAGTTCGGTAATTCCATCTCTCGTTACAATTGCATCAAGGCTTGTTGTACTTAGTGAATATGTAATATCACCTGCTGTCTGAGGGAAAACGATAAGGTAAGCTTCTTCCTCCTGCGTCCAGTTAACACTATATATGGTGCCATCTTTTTTCGCAAAATCAGAAAAATTTTCTTGAAAATACTTGTTTACAATATCAGCGTGGAGTGGATATATGATGGGCGTACCATATTCATTGATACCACATTCGTCAAGAATATCTGTTACTTTTTTTACAGCATCCTGTGACGAAAAGCCTTCAAGCTCTTCATGTCCAAAAATCTTGTCCATCTCCTCCATTGACCAAGAAGATTGCAATACTGTGTACTCATCTCTGTTGGAATTTCCTCTGTAACTGTAGCTTAATCGCCCGCTTTCCATAATCAAACGATATTCACCGGGAATATCATATACATACCGCATTTCTTCGGGGTTTAAATCACTTTCATGAGATTCTTCGATAATGTCACCTTTTCCTTCTAAAAATACCAATTTTGCTTTTTCGTTATCCCACTTCTGAAAATGCGAGTTTATTTCTGGTATTTTTTCGGGAGACTGAGGATAATCAAGACTCAATTTTACATTTTTTAGTTCTGTATTTGTATGTTCTTCAACGTTTAAAGATTCATCATCTGCGGTTTGAGAATTGTTTGTTGGAGCTTCTGTCACGTACTGTTTAATTTCATCGGAATTTGAAACTTCTCCTGTCGGGTAACAAGCTGTAAAGGACAACGCTGCAATAAGGAGTGTTGTTATGCATAAAGCTTTTTGTTTCATAATATCAATACCTTTCTGTGCTTATAATATATTTATTTCAGCAGACATATTATAAGTGCCGGCAACCTAATATGCTACTAAACAACATTAGTTTTGATACAGTAACGACTCTGATGTTATAATATTATTTCCATCAACGGTTTGACTGTAAAATACAATTTTTTCCACGTTTTCTATATCAAGTAGTTCTTGGAAACACATAATTCTGCCCTCATCAGTACCGTGTAGATAAGCATAAGACTTATACTTTTCATTATTTTCAGAATAGTCATCAAACATAAAAAAATCATTTGATATAACTGTGCCATCTTTCATGTAAATAGCATAAGCCCTGTAAATGCTATCAGATAAATCACAATCAGAAGCATACTGTATATGCAAAGACAATGGGTCAAGAGTAAAACTTCCATATTCAAAATCACCTGTAATCGGTTCAGGATTGTTTTCAGGAATATTTATTTCTGCACTGATTTGTCCCGATACAATCGGTTTACACGAATTGAGGTAAGAGGAATAAGTATTATATGAAATACTGTCGTAATCGTTATCCTTCCAATGTTTTTTCCAAAGACCTGTATTAATGCCGTATTCGTCGACAAATGATTCGTACAGTTCATTTTGCTTTTCTCTCACAGCATTCTCTGCTTCTGAAATCTGCTCTGTGGTATAGATTCCATTAGCGGAAATAACAAGTTTACTGCCCATAATCTGATTATCTGTCAGATAATAGGTTACATAATATGAGTTTTCAACATCAGACTCGGTGAGAGGTTCCATACTGGGAGAAAGAATTCGCTCCGAACCGTCTTGCCTTATAACCTTAAAACGAAACGGCATTTTTGCATCATCAATGTTAATTTCATTTGGAACTGTAATCTTCATAGCGAGCATAAGGCAGTTACTGCCATTATACATCCCTACAAATTCTCCGATTATATCGCCATTTTGTGTAAAAGCAACATCGGGGACGCTAAAGAATTCATAAATTGTATCTGTATCATTTTGCATTTCTATTACTTCTGATGAGGAATTATTATTGTCTTTTCCTGTGAAGGGTAATTCGGAATAGCTATCATTAATAAAAACCTCGGATAATACATTTATAAATTCTTCCATATTACCGGACATAGCCACAACGGTCATACCCATAAATGAAGCGGCAACCAAACCGATTGAAATACATTTTGCGAGTTTTTTTACTGTAATAGTTTCAGATTTCGCCATTTTTTTCTTAACAATTGCTTTAATTCTTTTTGACTGTTCTTTATCATTATTTTCTTCAAAATCAGGTGTATATTCTTCAAATAATTTATCAATCTCTATTTTCATATGTAAGTCCCCCTTCTATAAGGATATCTTTTAGCTTTTTCCTTGCTCTGAATAAGCGTGTTTTGGCAGCTCCTGCCGATATATTTAAAAGCTCTGCGGTTTCAGCTAAAGGTCTGCAATAATAATATGTTTGCACTAATAATGTTTTATCATCTGGATTCATTTGGTTGAGTGCCAGCGTGATTTCCTCTGACTCAAGTTTTTTCTCTATTTCAATCTCTACACATTCATCCGAAATATAACTATCTTCATTAAGCGAAAGACTACTATGATAAGTTCTTCTTTTACTGATGGATTTATTTCGTGCAGTCGCTGCAATATATTTTTGAATATTATCTGATGTCATATTTGCGGAATTATTCCATATTGCTAAAAACACATCTGCTGCCACTTCTTCAACATCTTCCTCTGAAAAAAAGGGACAAATAATTCTCCTGATAATTGTGCATACGTATTTGCTGTATTTGTCTATTAGTTTGTCAAGTCCTTTCTCATCTTTTCTTTTCATTAGCTTAATTATTTTTTCGTCTTTCATTTATTCACACCCTTCGGTTTCTCTATTTGTAACATCACATCTTATGTTCTAATAATATACCATAAATTTGTGATTATCGTGTAAAACTAAGCTCTTTTTTATCTTTCAACTATTTTCTGGCAAATCATAACGCTATCTCTTTTATTGCGTACTCTATCAATAATAACGCTTAAACTCTTTAAAAGGTTACACAATTTTTTAATTTTTCAAAGCATTCCGATAAAACAAACAGGCGTATGCAAAGAAAACTTGCATACGCCTGTTATTCATTTCATTAGCTGCCGTTTAGTCAATAACCATTATTTTTGAAAACTTCTTTATGGCTACCCGACTAT
>JAGAJY010000133.1 GCA_017848125.1 Oscillospiraceae bacterium | reverse complement strand
TGACGAAACCGTGCTTCTTGTGCTATACTATTCATTGGAACAACTCCTTTTTTGATACTTTGTTTTGGTGGTACTTAACATTATATCATATTGGGAGTTGTTTTTCTATTCTTTCTGTCAACTATCTATTGTATCATAACAGATAAAGATTATATTATTTCATAATTGCTCTTGACAAAATCTTCTCTGTATGATATAATCATTACATTGATTGTGCGGATATGATGGAATCGGCAGACGTGGCAGACTCAAAATCTGCTGTTGGAGACAACGTGTGGGTTCAAGTCCCACTATCCGCACCACGAAAAGGCTGTTGTTTTACCTGCAACAGCCTTTTTGATTTTTACGCACAAAATCTACTGACACACTTTTAACACACCTTGATATATTTTAATTCACCTAAACATTCAATAAATTACGGATAAACGGCGTGTTATAATATGGACTCAAAATCCGTTGGCAGCGATACCGTATCGGTCACCCCGACTACCGGCACCAAAGCTCTCAGACAAGCCCTTATGGTTTTGTCTGAGAGCTTTTTTATTGTGCTTTCATATTAAGTCCCGTTCAATAGAATAGCATACTTCGCCCACAGAAACACTGCCATTTCTCAAAAAGCGCTCAACATTATCTGTTATATGCATAGGAGATTTTTCAAGCACCCTTCCCGACCTGATATTTTCACTTCTATGATATGCTTCAAGCTTATTAAAATCCATATTATGAAAAGCTAAATCAATAAGACCTGCAAGTGCTTCACCTGCATACCCTTTTCCCCAGAATCGCTTTCCTATGCAGTATTCTATTTCCGCCGTTTCGCAATCGGAATAAACTCTGCAAAATGCGATCTGACCAATATTTGAATTACTGCATTTTTCAATAATTGCCCATCTGTAATAATCCTGTCTTTGATAACCGTCAATATACCTGTTCAGCAGTTCTTTAACCTGTGATACGTTTTCATAAACGGGTTCACCGTATTCTGATTGAACATCAGGGTCAGACGCCCAATTCGTGAGCATATCATTACAGTCATCATAAACAAAGCGGCGGCATACAAGCCTCGCTGTTTCAAACCTTTGTGTACCAACGTGACGCATAGTATTCTCCTAAATATTATAGCTAATCCTGTATAATCATCTCTTACACCAACAAAATACATCTCTAAACTTTACCGTCATATTTACTCAGCTTACTTCCATCACGAATAAAAAAGGTTTACAAAAAAGCCATAACAACCAGCCGCATAATAAGTATTTGAAATTATTAAAAATGAAATAAAATAATAGATATTTTTATATTCTTCTTTTATTTTTCTTGATGTTTTTATAATAATGGCTGTTGAACCCACAATGGTGGCTAAAAAAAGTTCATACCATATGTACATCAATAAATCACTTTGAAATATAGCAATAAACACACCCGGGAAAAATCTTAAGGTAAGGAACGCAACCACATCTGCTACAGACACAAGAACTGGAATCCATAGAGATTTTACAACACTTTTCATTTTAACACGTCCTTGTTAATAATTAAAATGCTTGATCCTTCATTATGCAGTTAATCCCGATGCTTCCTATCAATCATCAAGACACTTGTCAAGTCCGTCACATATAGCCTGCTTGTCCATCTTCTGACCTATGAATACAAGCTTTATCTCCCTGTCTCCGTATTTCTCGTCCCAGTCAGCGGCAATGTCGGGATACTGCTTCAAAAGCCTTTCTCTTTCCTTTGCGGGAGCTGCGGCAAACCATTTGCCCGAGCCTGTTGCTGTTATCTGAACGCCTGCCTGCTCAAAAACAAATGCATTTTCGGGGTCGTCCGAGAACCACAGCATTCCCTTGCAGCGGATAACGCTCTTAGGCCAGTTTCCCACCCATTCCTGAAGCCTGTCCTTATTGAAGGGACGGCGGCGGAGATATACAAATGTACCGATTCCGTACTCCTCTGCCTCGCCCTCCTCGGAATTGTGGCAATGACCGCAGTGACAATGCTCACCGTGCTCGTGATGGTGATGATGTTCGTGTCCGTCATCGTGACAGCAATGCTCATGCTCATCATCATGGTGATGATGCTCCTCCTCGTGCTCCTTGCCTGCTTCCTCAAAAGCCTGCGCCCAGCCTGCGGAGGTTACAGCCTCCTCAAAATCATATGCGCCTGTGTCGAGAATATCCGAAACCGCAGTCTTTCCGAAGCTTGCCTCGATTATCCTTGCCTTGGGCTGGAGAGTTCTTATCATAGCCTTGACTCTGCCAAGCTGTTCAGCGTCAACCTTATCAACCTTGTTGAGAATAACCGTTGAGCAGAACTCGATCTGCTGAATGAGAAGATTCTCAATGTCCTCTTCCTCAATGCTTTCACTGAGAAGCTTGTCGCCGCAGCCGAACTCCGTTGCCATTCTCAGAGCGTCCACAACCGTTACAATATTGTCCAGACGGCAGATAGGACGATACTTGGGGTCAGCCTTGCCCTCCAGAACGGAAATTGACTGAGCAATAGGCAGAGGCTCACAGATTCCGCTGGCTTCAATAAGTATGTAGTCGAATCTGCCTGTCTGAATAAGCTCAGCGATCTGATTCATAAGGTCAACCTTTAACGTACAGCAGATACAGCCGTTTGACAGAGGAACGAGATTATCGTCCTTCTGTGTTACTGTGCCGCCCTTCTGGATAAGCTCGGCATCTATATTGACCTCGCCTATATCATTTACAATAACGGCGCACTTGTAGCCCTCCTGATTATTAAGAACATGATTTATAAGAGTTGTTTTTCCTGCTCCCAGATAACCTGTAAGCAGGGTAATGGGGATAAGCTTCTTTGAATCAGCCATTTTTTACACATATCCTTTCAAAAATATTTCCGTTAAAATTATACCACTTCAGTTGATAAAATGCAATAGCTGAACTTAAATTATCACCTGATTTTCACAGCAACACTTCTTGAACCGTTTTCCTTCCATCTGCTGACAAAGGTTTCTTTGGGATAACGCTGTATCTCGCTTTTGTCAGAGCAGTCCATAAAATAGTAATACGCTCCGTCATAGCCTGTCAGAATAAGCGTGTGAGAATTGCTCAGCCACATTATAGTTTCGCCATCGGCAGTCTGCCATTCGGAAACAGCATTGTATCTGTAAGGCTTCATATCAATGGAAGCCCACACTATAACAGGCACTCCCCCGTCAATAAGCCGTTCAAGGTCTGCAAAGGATGCGTCCTCCAGCACGATTGCCTTGTTTTCCGAGCCGTGAGATGAAAAGTATTCGTCAAGCACATTGGCAATGACCTGTTCATAACAGCCGTAACCCTTTCCGTAAGGGTCGCCTACAAATACCTTATTGGGGTCAGGACCGTACAAAACTCCGTCCCTCTCGGTAAATTCGCTGCTAACAGGCATATAATTGTCCGCAAGGTCGCACTTGTCAATGGAATAGCCGAAGAAATTCAGCATAGCCGCCGCACAGGTTATCTCACAGCCCACAGGCAGCTCGGGATACTGATTCACAACAGCCATAGGTATCTGGGTTTTTCCGAGAAAAGCTTCGGGCGGCTCATATCCGTCATAAAGCTCCTCTACACCGTATCCGCCGAATTTTCGGTGAATATCCGCATCAAGCTCCGCATATGCAAGAAGCTCGTTTGCCTGCCTGCTGTCCTCGGATTCCCTGCATACTATTATGTAAGATGCGGCGCTGACCGCAAATGCTATTCCCAGAACAGCACATAATACCGCATATTTCAGTCAGACCGCCTCCTTAATAAATCTGTATAATAATTATACAACCCCACCGCAGAAAAGTCAATAAAAAAGCTGTTTCTAACATTTTCTGTCAAAAACAGCTTTTTCATTAAACAGTCTTTTTATCAGCTTTTTTCGGCTTATCCTTTTGGTCGGGAGTAACCTTATCGTAATACGCCTCTGTTTCGTGAGGCAGCCCTTTGCGTTTGAGCAATATCTCCGCTATTTCCTCGGCAAGAGCATATATTACCGCAAATATAGGCACACCCAGAACCATTCCCGGGAACCCGAACAATCCTCCGCCCATAAATATCGCAAACATGACCCAGAACGCAGGCAGACCTGTAGAATCACCAAGTATCTGAGGACCGAGGATATTTCCGTCAAACTGCTGCAGTGCAAATATCATTACCACAAAGGGCAGCGTCTGAGAGGGTGCGGAAATAAGCAGCAGAAGCGCTGAGGGAATTGCCCCGATAAACGGACCGAAAAACGGGATAATGTTTGTAACGCCAATAATCGTACTGATAAGAACAGGAAACTCCATTTTGAACATAGTCATAAGAACAAAGCATATCATTCCGATTATGAATGAATCGAGTATCTTTCCTGTAATAAAGCCGTTGAGGGATTTATTGACCTTTGCTGAAATGCGGCGTATCTCATATGCGATCTTATTCGGAAATAATGCAGTTACGCCCTTTCTCAGCTGAGCTATAAACTTTTCCTTATCAAGCAGCAGGTAAACTGCAACAATAAAGCCGATAATAAAATCCTTTAGTGCGATCACAAAACCGATAGCTCCGTCCTTCAGACGCACAGCCCAGTCGCCTACCTTGGGAATAAGGTTGTTTACAGCGGTAATGACAGTTTCCTCCACACTGTCCAGCTGACCGTTGAGGTAAGTTGCGATCTCGGGATATTCAACAAGAGTTGTGTTTATCCAGCTGTAAACATTATTGATGTACGTCTGCGCATTGGTAAAAATCGTCATAACGCTGTCAAGCACCTGAGGCACGATTATCGCAATAAGAGCCGCAATTATCGCCATTCCGAATATGATAGCAATAATGGTACTCAAAAATCTGCAAAGCTTGGGGTGCTTCTTTTTCTTTTCAAAAATCTTTTTCATAAGCTTTTCCGAAGCCATCATAACGGGATTCAGAAGAAAAGCTATAACTATTCCCCAGACGATCGCATATATCGTACTGAGCGCAGTTCCCAGCGCTCCCCAGATTGCTGAAAATTTAACTACCACAAGCACCATAGCAAGACACACAGCGAAGGTTATCACAGTATATACCGCTATAGTATTGTATTTGCTGTTCCAATCGACTTTCATAAAGCTTGTCCTTTCCAAAATGCGCACAAAAAAACGGTTATAGTATTATTATATAACAAAACTGTCGAAAAGTAAACACATTTTATGAAATCTTTACCAAATTTTATAAACAAAAGCACCGCACAAATGTACGGTGCTCGCAGTATAATGTCGGATTATTCCTTTGTTTCGTCCTCTGCAACCTCGATAGTAATGGAAGGCTCGCCGTTTTCGTCAACTGCTTCAACATTATCCTCGTGGTCAACGATGGTATCCTCGATCTCCTTTGTCTCGGTAACTGTTTCAACAGGCTCAGGTCTTTCGATCTTTGTGCCGCACTTGCCGCAGAATGTATTCTCATCTGCAACCTCTGCACCGCATGTGGGGCAGATAATAACGCCCTTGATAGCACGAACCTTGTTCTTAAGCTCCTCTACAGCTGCTTCCTTCTCGGCAACCTTATCGAAAAGCTCCTTCATCTTGTCGCAGCAGGGAGAATCGCTGTTGTTCTTGTAGTAAAGCTTGCCAATCTCAAGGTAAAGGTCATTAAGCTCTCTCTCCTCGTTGGTGATCTTAAGATTAGTCTTAACAATGTCAGTACCCTGCTTGGTCTTCTCGGAAACTGCCTTGCCTGTGCTGTTGATTGCTGCTGTAATTTTTTCAAACATAATGATTACCTCCGTATATTTTATTGGGTTTGTTTTCTATGATTTAAGTATAACCCCAATTCTTCATTATGTCAACCGTATTCGGCAAATTCTCATTTTATAACCCCTTATTTTAATCTTGTTTTAATTTTATTTTTTGATTACTTCAGAATATTGGAATCATAAAAATCCAGCAGCTGCTTCATAAGTTCATCGTCAAGTTCATATCCTTTATGCTTGTCGAAATTGCTTTCATAATACTCTGCCCGCATCTCCTCCGTTAGATTTTCAGCACCGATACCCTCAAGCCATTTTTGTGCTGCGGTGTTATACTCGATTTTATATTGCTCTGCCTTCTCAGAAGAAAAAATATAGTTGTGTCCTCTGTTCTCAAAACGGATAAATTCAAATCTTTCATTACTTGAAAAGCATTCATAATAACGCTCATAACTATTTTCTATCGGTATCATATCGTCATCAGCGCTGTGTATTATCATAATACCTGCTTCTGTAGCCGCAAGACCGTCCAGAACACTCATTGACGCATAATCACCGAAGGTTTCCTTTTCGTACTCTTCAAAATAAGGCATAACATAATCAATAGCACCGCCTGCAATATTCCTTCCCTCTGATTCAAGCATATCCAGCGATTCATTAAAGCCTGCTGCTATAACAGCAGCCTTTACATCGGGGTGAAGTTTCAGCACCGAGCCTACTGAATATCCGCCCCAACTGTGTCCCCACAAAACGATTGGCAGGCCTGCAAAATCCTCGCAGCTTTTTACAAAACGAAGTGCGTAGTCAAGGTCAATGATACCCTGCGGCAAACCGCCTACAGCTTCTCCCTCGCTTTCATCATTTCCTGTTGCATCATAAGCAAATACGGCATAACCTCTGCCTGCAAAATAATCAGCTATATCCATATAGCTGCGGTGACCTCCGCCGCCGAAGCCGTGCGCAAGCACAAGCAAGCCTTTTATCTCTGTGTTATCCTTATAATACTTATACCCTGTCAGCATCTGACCTTTGTTTGATTCAAAAGTATATTTATCTCTCATAAGACCGTCAAAATCCTCAATACTCCACGCAAGCGGCTCGTATGTAGTAAAGCGTACTCCGAAATTCTCATGGTAAACAGACATAGCTATTGATTTGGGAAGTATTATTACCGCTGCGGTCAGTAACACTATCAGTATTCCCACTATGATCAAAACAATTTTCGTTTTTCTTTTCATATCGAACTTCCTTTTTTCAAGTATAAAAAAGCTTCACATACTCCATATACACAGAACTATGCGAAGCTTTTTCAGTTATAATTATTCAGCAGTAACCTCAATTGCTTCCTTTCTTGCGGAAAGCTTTATAACAGCAGGCTGATTTCCTGCATTTTCCACAATAATATCGGCAATTTTATCCTCGATGTCTGTTCGTATAACACTCCTTATATCTCTTGCACCAAACTTCTTGCCGTAGGACTTCTCGGCAAGAAGATTAAGCACACGCTTGTCGTATTTGAGAGTGATGCCCTTTTCCGAAAGAGGCTCCTTCATTTCCGAAAGCATAAGACCTGCGATTTCCCCATAGCTATCCTTTGACAGAGGACTGAAAACCACTATTTCGTCAACTCGGCTCAGAAATTCGGGACGGAGGAAATCGGACAGAGCCTTCATTGCCTTATCCTTTGTTATCTCCTCCTCGGTCTTATTGAAGCCGAGGCTTGTTGTCTTGTCAGACGAGCCTGCGTTTGAGGTCATGCAGATGATGGTATTCTCAAAATTCACCGAACGTCCCTGAGAATCGTTCACCTTGCCCTCGTCAAGTATCTGGAGAAGCAGATTCATAATATCGGGGTGTGCCTTTTCGATCTCATCAAAAAGCACCACCGAATAAGGGTGACGGCGCACCTTTTCCGTCAGCTGACCTGCCTCGTCATAGCCCACATAACCGGGAGGTGAACCGATAAGACGGGAAACAGCGTGCTTTTCCATATATTCGGTCATATCAAGACGGATAAGAGTATCGTTTCCGCTGAAAAGCTCCTCGTTTATCACCTTGACAAGCTCTGTCTTTCCTACACCTGTAGGACCTACAAATATGAAGGACGCAGGTCTGCGGCGCTTGGAAAGCTGTGCCCTTGAACGCTTTATTGCCTTGGAAGCAAGCTCAACCGCCTTATCCTGACCGATTATTCTTTTCTTCATTGACGATTCAAGGGAGGAAAGCTTTTTAAGCTCTGTTTCCTCTATCTTATTGGCAGGTATTCCTGTCCAAAGCTCTATTACCCTTGCAAGGTCATTTTCCGATACCTTTACTGCGGATATTTTCTTTGCAAGCGAGTCAAGCTCGCTCTTTTCCCTGATAAGCTGAGATTTCTTTTCGGCAAGAACCTCATAATCAGGCTCGCCGCCGTCCTCAATGGTCTTTATCTCCGCTTCAAGAGCTTCGACCTCTGCCTGCTTTGTCTTGTGGCGTGCAAGCTCTGTGCTGGAAATGCTTCTGTTTGCACAAGCTTCATCAAGCAGGTCTATTGCCTTATCGGGAAGGTATCTGTCGTTGATATACCTTTCGGAAAGCACAGCGCAAAGCCTGATAAGGTCATCGTCTATCTTTACCCTGTGATGCTCTTCATAGTAATGCTTTATGCCCTTGAGCACCTCAACTGTATCCTCAACAGTAGGCTCATTTACCGTAACAGGCTGGAAGCGCCTTTCAAGTGCGCTGTCCTTTTCAATATATTTGCGGTACTCCTTGAATGTGGTCGCACCGATAACCTGCACCTCTCCTCTGCTGAGAGGGGGTTTAAGGATATTTGCGGCGTTCATAGATGAGCCCTCGCTGTCACCTGCACCTACGATATTGTGTATCTCATCAATAAACAGGATAATGTTTCCCTCTGCCTTTACCTCGTCAACAAGCCCCTTCATACGGCTTTCAAACTGACCTCTGAACTGTGTTCCAGCAACAAGAGCGGTAAGGTCAAGGAGAAAAACCTCCTTATCGGCAAGCTGAAAAGGCACATCTCCTGCGGCTATCCTCTGTGCAAGGCCCTCGGCAATAGCAGTCTTGCCGACGCCCGGCTCACCTATCAGACAGGGATTGTTCTTCTGTCTGCGGCAAAGTATCTGAACAGTACGGGCAATTTCCTTATCTCTGCCGATAATATTATCGAGCTTGCCCTCTTTTGCCCTTGCGGTAAGGTCTGTGCAGAAGGAGGACAGGAATTTTCTCTGCTTGTTCTTGCCGTCTTTCTTCTCTCTCTTTATCCGCTCCTTTTTCTCGGAGGTCTGAGCAGCTTCGTCAGGCTCGGACTTATTCTCCTCCTCGGGCTTCTTTTCGTTTGAAAGCGCACCGCCGAAAAGAGCATTGATGAAGTTGGGCAGAGAATTTGTTCCGCCCTGATTAAACATTCCCATATCGAAATTGTCCCTGACGCCGCTCATAGCGTCGGCAAATTCCTCCAGCTCATCATCGGAAACGCCCATCTGATCCATATATTCCTTTATCTGAGGAACGTTAAGCTCTCTTGCGCAAACAAGGCAAAGCCCCTCGTTCTTCTTTTCGCCGCCCTGCAATGATGTGATAAACACCATAGCCTCTCTCTTTTTGCATCTGCTGCAAAGCATTAAATCATTCCTTTCTTCCCGAAAAAACTCGGGCAATGAACAAAACCGTAATTTATATAATATTATTCATCATATCATATAGCCTGCCGAAAACATAGGTATCGGCAAAAATATCTTCATTGAGATATGTCATACCGCCTGTCACACGGATAATAAGGATAATCAGTATAAGACACGCCGCAGCCACAGCCGCACCAAGCGCACCTCCCAGAACTCCGCCCAAAAGGGAATCACAAGCTCTTACAGGCTCTATCTTTCTTACTATAAGAATTATTCTTACAATTATTTTCAGTATTATATTCACAGCCGAGAACACAGCAGCCCACAAAACTGCGCTAATAAGCCTTATTGCCGCAGGACGGACTATTTTCTTTTCTATATAGCCTGCCGTCCCCGACGTATCCGAGCCCTCGGGCTTCAAGCCGAAAACATCGTAAATAACAGCCTCCGCTGCTTCTTCATCGGTAAGCACAGCCTCCACAGCTTCACTTTTTACCTTTATACCCAAAGGCAGTCTGCTGTTTATCGCCTCTGCCGCTTTACTGCTGTATTCGGAAGCCATTCCTTTTATTTTATCACGAAACGCAGGATTAGTCAATAGGTCGCCTACATCAAATCCTGTAAGCTCTGCCGCCGCTGAGATCTGCTCTCTCAGTTCATTGCTGTCTGTATTCAGATACTGACTTATCAGGGCTTTTATCTCCTCTGAGCCGCCGAAATGCTCATCTATATAGCTGTCAGCTGATTTTTCTGCCTCTTCTCTGAGTTTTTCCTCCGCCTGACTGCGAAAATCCTTCACAGCGGTTTCGATATGCTCAGAAATAATATCCGAAAAATACTTATCATAAATATCCGAGCATACGGGATACGATGAGCAGGCGGCAGCCACAGAAAATGCTATCACCATACATATAAGGCTCAGCACCGTCCTCAGAACTCCTCTGCGGTAACCCATACCTATAAAGGCTATAAGTATTACCGCCAAGGCAATGTCATATATATAAGGGATCATCGTATAGCTTATCCTCTCAAATTCTTATCCGCTAAAGCTTATGCGGTTGACGCTGTCATAGCCCAGCAGGAATATATATTTTCCGCAGCGGCAGAAATCCTCGTAATCGTCCTCCAGAATGACCTCTCCGCTGAGAGCGCCCTCAGCCGTAAATACCTTTATTCCCGCATCATTGAGGATATAGACCTCGGTATCGCTGGTGTAAACCTTTTTCGCCTCTGTGTTCAGAGAGTTTATCACAGGAGCAGTACAATCAGCACCTCTGAAAACTATTATATCCGTTTTTCTCAGATCGGGATTCTCGGTTATCACCGCATACAGATTTCCCGATGTGTCATAATCGGTAATGGGATTGTCATAGACGTACTGTGAAATTAGCGCACCGTCACGGGTAAAGCCTGCGGTAAGCGTGTCGCCGACCATAATAATGCCGTCATCGGTGAATTTAACATCAAGTGCAAGAGTATTGACCTTATCGCTTTCCCACATAGGCTCTGTGTCGTTGAAATCAAAACGCTTCATTCTTGAAACAAGCTGACCGCCCTCGGCTGTCAGTACGGTAATGATACAGCCGCTGCTGTTGTCGGTAAAGGTCACATCTATAATACGGCTGTCATAGCTGAAATATGTGAATATAGTGTCGCCGTTCTGGTCGTATATTTTCATCATCGCAAGATACTTGTCTGATTTTGTCACCACAGCGGCATAATCGGATTTGGAAAGCTCCGCAAGATATATAACATCATCGGCGGTTTTGGAATAAATAGTCTTGTATTTGCTTTCAAGGCTGAATTCTCTGCCGCCCTCATCGTAAATAAGCGCCTTCGAGCCTCTTACGGTAAGAATGGGATTGGCATAGGTATGCTGATGTTCATTCATAATCTTGCCGTCATTGCTGTAGATACGGAATCTTGATTCGTCAAGAAGCGCAAGGCTTCCGTCAATATTCATAAGCTGAAAGCCCGAGCCGCCCTCAACCTTCAGCGGAAACTGCCCCTCAGACAGCTCTGCCGTATCCTCGGCAGAAATATTTTCGGGGATACTTGTCATTATCCCCTTGAAATAAGGCAGCCACATATCCCTTGTAAATGCCGCTATCACAGCCGCACCGCATACAAGCAGAATAAGAAACACCTTTATCATCAAATTCTTGGTCTGCTTCGCCTGACGTTTTTTTCTCAGCTCTGAAATATCCGTTACGGGCATTTGCCTGCTCCTCCTTTCATTCTTTATCAGTCATAGAATACTCTGTTAAGATAAAGTCCGCAGGGCTTTGCGGTAAGTCCCGCTCTGCTCCTGTCCCTGCTTTCGATTATATCCGAAACATCATCGGGGCTTATTTTCCCCTCGCTTACATAAATAAGCGTTCCTGCAATAATACGCACCATATTGTAAAGAAAGCCGTCTCCTCTTACTGTTATAACCGCTTCGTCGCCCATTCGTTCCACCTTACATAGTGAAACAGTTCTGACAGTATTTTCCTTGACTCCAAGAGCACCGCAGAAGCTGAGGAAATCGTGAGTTCCTTCAATATGCGCTGCCGCTCTGTTCATCGCTTCAATATCCAGCGGATAGGGATAATGGAAAACAAGCCCGTCAAGAAAAGGGTCTCTTACGCTTCTGTTAAGGATACGGTATATATATTCCTTTCCCGTGCAGGAATACCTTGCGTGAAAATCCGAGGGCACTTCCTCGCAGTCAAGCACAGCAATATCCGCAGGCAAAAGGCTGTTCATTCCCCTGATGATATTTTCACAGGGGATATTATGCTCTGTCATAAAGGAAAAAAAGTATTCATTTGCATGAACTCCCGTATCTGTACGGGAGCAGCCGTTTATCTTTACCTGAGAGGCTGTAAGCCTTGACAGCCTTTCTTCAAGGATATTCTGTACGGAAACAGCGTTTTCCTGTCTCTGAAAGCCGTGATAAGCAGTTCCATTGTATGCTATCTTCACCCTGATATTACGCATCGGCGAAATCCTCCGTTATCACAGCACTATTTTTCCCATATTCATAATGAGAACACCGCAGAGAAACAGCAAAGATAGGCACAGCGCAGCATAATCCGCTCCCCCCGAAACCAGAGTTTTCAGCTTTGTTCTGCCCTCTCCGCCGTTGTAACAGCGGCATTCCATAGCCAGAGCAAGCTCCTCAGCTCTTCTGAACGAGGAAACGAACAAGGGAATTATAACAGGACCCAGCGCCTTTGCTCTTTCAATGATCGTACCGCTGTCCATATCCGCTCCCCTTGCCTTCTGAGCAGACATAATTTTGTCAGTCTCCTCAATAAGTGTGGGAATGAAACGCAGTGCAATGGTCATCATCATTGCCAGCTCATGAACAGGGAAATGAAGCTTTCCCAAGGGCTTGAGCATCTGCTCTATAGCATCTGTGAGAACTATCGGCGATGTGGTATAGGTAAGCAGAGACGAGCCGCAGATAAGCGCCACAAGCCTTATTACCATAAAACCCGATGTAATAAGCCCGTTATCCGAAATTGATATTCCGAATATCTCGAAAACTGTCACACCCTCTATAAAAAAAATATTCAGAAGCGACGTCAGTATAATAACGGGAATTATTGATTTCATACTTTTCAGAATAAGCTTAAAGGAAAGCTTTGAC
>JAGAJY010000132.1 GCA_017848125.1 Oscillospiraceae bacterium | reverse complement strand
GATAATGCGGAGGATATGAAAGGAAAGTGGCACGAGGCTTTTGCGGACAATTCCCGTCCGCTGTATCTGGAGCTTGGCTGCGGCAAGGGCGTTTTTGCGGCTCAGCACGCTCTGAAATATCCCGATGTGAACATCATTGCCGCTGACATCAAGGCAGATATGCTGGCTGTGGGCAGACGTACTGCGGAGAGTATGTTTGCGGCTGTTGGACGTACACACGATAACCTTATGCTTCTGAGAATGAATATCGTCAATATCTCACAGCTTTTCTCCGCCGAGGACACGGTTGACCGCATTTACATAAATTTCTGCAATCCTTGGAACAGAGGAAAGCACAACAAGCGCCGTCTTACTCACACAAGACAGCTGGAGCAGTACAAGGGTATTTTAAAGAAAAACGGCGAGGTGCGCTTCAAGACCGATGATGACGAGCTTTTTGAGGATTCGGTTGAATATTTCAATGAGAGCGGCTGGGATATTACCTATATCACAAGGGATCTTCACGCAGAAAATCTCCCCGATAATCTTATTACCGAGCACGAAAGGCTTTTTGCCAACGAGGGCAAGAAGATAAAATTCCTTATTGCCGTACCGAAGGTTAATGCGTGATTCGTAATGCGTAATTATTCCGATTTTTATTCGAAGTAATTACGCATTTTTATTGTATATACGGCGAAAAATCCCTGCTCTCGCTTATGAGGGCAGGGATTTAATTTCGGTTATCACAAGGCTATTTCCGCTTCCTCTTCAAGCTGCTTTCTGCGTTCACGTTCTGCTATCTGGCAATCGAAGATGAATTTCGTTATATCAGCCTCCTGCTGTTCGGAAACATTCTGAAACTGACAGCCGTAGCCTACAAGCGCTCCGTTTATATCCGTCTGCTTGCGGAGCACAAGCGTTCTCAGTTCCAGCTTTCCGTCAAGCATACTCAGATAGAAAATATCGCCCGGGAGAAAGGAAATGTCGCTTTTGAGCAGAACTCCGCCGATGTTGATATTAAGTATCATTGCAGAGTATCCTTCTGCGTCCGAATCGTCAGACCTGTAAACAATGACCTTTTCACGGGTGTTTACCTTGAAAGAGCTTCTGCGTTCTTCAAGCTCCTCCACCTCGCCCACATGGACATCTATCTGACACCGTGCCGACGCTTCGGCACGAGCCATAGCCTTGAATCTTGTTCCGCCGATGTATTCAAACACCAGCGATATGTATTCGCCCTTTGAAATAAGGTTAAAGCTCTGACCCTTTACAGAAACCGCCGTTTTCCCCTTTGACTTTATAAGCTCCTTGGGGAAGGAAAATACCTTTGTGGTTGCAATATATCTGTCCTTGCTGTCATAAACAGCTACAGAAACTACCTTTTCTTTGACAAGCGTTGCCATAGACAGCACCTCTTTTTTGTTATGTGTTATACTATATTATAAATATTCTAACATAACAATGTGCCGAAATTCATCAACAATCAAAGAGCAAATTATGGTTACTTTGTCAATAAAAGGATATGCTATTTATAGCGTGTTCTATTCAAAGCTCAAAACCGAAATCAAAAGTTCATTATGCGTGCTTATCCCTTTCAATTACCGCAAGCTCGTCACAGCGTTCGTTTTCGGGGTGTCCTGCGTGACCCTTTACCCATCTTAGCTCTACGGTGTGTATTTCAAGCAGCTGAAGGCATTTTTCCCACAGGTCGGAATTGAGCGCAGGCTTTTTGTCTGCTTTTATCCAGCCCCTTTTCTTCCAGCCTGCCGCCCAGCCCTTTGATATGCTGTCACAGACGTATTTGCTGTCGGTGGTGAGTATTACGTTGCAGGGGCGTTTCAGGGCTGAAAGGGCTTCTATTACGGCGGTAAGCTCCATTCGGTTGTTGGTGGTGTCATGCTCGCCGCCTGAAAGCTCCTTGTAATGCTCCCCCATTCGGAGAATCGCTCCCCAGCCTCCGGGTCCGGGATTTCCCGAGCAGGCACCGTCGGTGAATATTTCTACTGTCTGCATTTGCATTTGTCCTTTCTGTGTAATAATCAGCCGAGATTTATAGCTCAGACTGCCGAAAAGGTTATTCTTACATTTTCTGGCTAATATGTGGCCGGGTAAATACGAAAGTTACCGAGCCACTAAACAATAAGCCTATTGCTATCTTACCAACGAGATGGGTTCAGCGACACGCTGAGCCGAGATTTATGGCTATGCTCTGGCTGTGAAGGATAATTCCACGTCCCATATTCTGCCAGTCCTTTTGGAAATAACCGCCCACAGCTTCGTAATACTCCTCCTCGGAAACCGCTTGGCCGTTTAATACATAAGGCATTGTTTCGGAAAGTCCGTCAAACATATGCTCCTCAAAGCTGACAATATGGGTAAGCTCGCCATTTTCAAGAAAAAAGTATGAGCCGTATGCTCCGCCCATTCCGCTGTAGGTGCTTGAAATATAACCGTCACTTGTTACCTGCACAGAGCCCCATGAGCCGAATTGGTCTATATTCTCCCCGTCCTCGGAGGTGTAGGTCAGCTGTCTGAGTCCGTTCTCCGATACAGTAAATATCATAACCCCCGCAATGTGATAATTGCCGTCGGATACAAATAATTCGGGCGTTCCGTCGGAATCAATATCGTAAAGGTCAAAGGCATACATTGACGGCTCGTAATCCTCCGACTGCATTATTTCTTCAAGCTTTTGGGTGTAAAGAGATTTGTAATCAACTTTTTCCTCTATGATTTTCTCGGTGACTTCGGTGGTGGTTTCAGCGGTTGTTTCCGTGGTCGTTTCAGCTTCGGTTTCTGCAGTGATGACCTCTGCTGTTACGGGATTATCGGAGATTTGCGGTGATGTCTGTGTTTCGGCAGTCATTTCCTGCGTCGCACAGGTTGTAAGCAGTAATGCCGCAAGGCATACTATAATTTTATTCTTCATTGTAAAGCCGCCGGCATAAAGAAGCTTTGCAGTCCGACTTCCTCCCAGTCCATAGCATCATATTCAGCCTTTGCGCTTTCATACTCCTCTTTTGTGACCTCGGCTCCGTCAATGCAGTACAGTTCACGCTCGTTGCCGTCATCATCAACATACCACAGATGGCTTCTCAGACTTGCAATACGAATAAGTTCACCGTTTTCAAATCGGAAATAATCATTATTGCTCGCACCCATTCCGCTGTATTCGCTGTGGATATATCCGTTATCCGATACGTTGATCACGCCTGATGAGCCAAGCTCCAATGAACAGCCTTCTTCTATGGCTACTTTAGACATCGGATTGCACAGCAGCTCCTTTTCCTCATCGTTTATATCCACAATTACCGCTTCATTGTCTTTTATTTTATATATTTGCACTGTGCATTGATGATAGACTCCACCCGAAAAAACAAGCTCCTGTATTCCGTCGGAATCAAGGTCGGCAAGCTCATAGCCGCCCATAGCGTCAGCTGCATACATATCCTCGGGAAGCGGCTTGCTTTCAATGGTGTACATATCCCTTGAAAAGCCCTTTGACTGCATTATTTCTTCAAGCTTTGCAGTATAGATGGCGTTGTGATCGGCTGTTTCCTCTACGGCTTCCTCAACAAATTCAATTCCGAGAGCTTCGGATATTCCGCTGTAGTCAAGAACATATTTGCGCCCTGCACGATACCAGTCCATTCCGTCATACAGAGCCTGCACAGCATTGTATCCTTCTTTAGTGGTGCTTTCGCCGTTTACGATATAGTAATCACCGTCGGGAGATGAGCCGAACTCTGTGGAGCTGTCAAAGGTTATTTTACCGTTTTCATAACGGAAATAATCGTAATGAGCGAAGCCGTAAATACCCATACCGTAAGAATAATTCGCTATATATCCGTCCGAAGTGACTCTGACGTTGTCCCTCAATCCGAACAGATCTCCTCCCTCGCCTGTGGGCAATACATAGGTAAGCTGTGAAATTTCACCGTCAACAACGGTAAATATCCTTACAGTGGAATCTGCTGCAAAAAGCTCGGGTGTTCCGTCTGAGTCAATGTCAAACAGGTCAAAGGCGTATATTGCGGGATCGTAATACTCCGACTGCATTATTTCTTCAAGCTTTTCGCTGTAGAGAACGGCATAATCTACCGATTCCGATACAGTTTCCTCATAAGCTTCGGTAGTTGTTACGGTCGTTTCTTCGGCTGTGGTTTCTGTAGTTGTCTCGATGGTTGTCTCAGCTATAGTTTCTGCCGTTGTTTCAGCTTCGGTTTCTGTTGCAGTCACCTCAGCAGTTTCAGCTGTTGTCTGTGTTTCGGCAGTCATTTCCTGCGTCGCACAGGCTGTAAGCAGTAATGCCGCAAGGCAGATCACAAGCTTATTCCTCACCGTAAAGCTCCTTTCCGCTTCTGCTCATTTCATCGTATATCTCATAAACGTGGGGGTGGGTCTTTTTTATCCTTGCAGGGCGCATATTCATATCCACAAAGCAATGGGTGGTCTTTCCCGTGGCGTGAATAATCCCCTCGGAGTCGGTTATCTCGTATATTACCGAAAACCTTGCTCCGCCGAAATCGGGGATATATGCCTTTACCGTAAATACATCTCCGAAACGGAAAGGGAGCTTGTATTCACACTCTGCGGAAAGAACGGGGGTCATAAGCCCCTCTGCCTCCACATACTGAAAGGGCAGTCCTGCCTGCTCGATAAGGTCAACTCTTGCCTCCTCCAGCCAGCGGATATAGTTTGAGTGATGCACTATGCCCATTTTGTCAGTCTCATAATAGTACACACGTCTTGTATAGGGTTTAAGCCGCATAAATATGTCCTCTTTCCGTAAAACAGGGACTTGCACACACAAATACCGTGTGCGGCAAAGCCCCTGTGTTTTTATAGATTTTGTTTGCAAATTCGGCGATACGAATCAAAATTACGCATTACGCATTGTTAAGTTACCGAGCCACAAATAAAAGGGTTATTTCCTCAGCTCCCAACGAGGTGGGTGCAGGGTTCTACCCTGCCGAGGTGGGTGCAGGGTTCTGCCCTGCCGAGTCGTCAAATAAAGTGGTTGGGATAACATACAGAACGGTTGGGTGCAGGCTTAGCCTGCCTCTGCCTGCCTCAGCGTGCTTTTGATGCGTTTTCTTCAATTATTCTTGAAATAACATCATCAAGAGGAGATGCGCCAAGATCGCCTTCCTTGCGTGAACGCAGTGAAACGGTGTTCTCCTCGACCTCCTTGTCGCCTACGATAAAGAAGTAAGGAACTTTTTCAAGCTGTGCCTGACGGATCTTGTAGCCTATCTTCTCGTTTCTGTTGTCAACAGTTACTCTGATTCCCATTGAATCAAGCTTTGCGGCAATATTCTCGCCGTATTCCTTTGCTCTGTCGGTTACGGGCAGTATTCTTACCTGCTCGGGGGACATCCACAGAGGAAGTGCGCCTGCATAGGTCTCAAGCAGATATGCAAGTGTTCTTTCATAGCAGCCAAGGCTTGTACGGTGGATAATGTAGGGATTCTTCTTTGTTCCGTCTACATCAACATATTCCATACCGAACTTTTCTGCAAGAAGCATATCTATCTGAATGGTAACGATGGTATCCTCCTTGCCGTAAACGTTGTGGTACTGAATATCAAGCTTGGGTCCGTAGAATGCGGCTTCGTCAATGCCTACAGTGTATTCAACGCCAAGGTCGTCAAGGATCTTCTTCATTGCCGCCTGAGCAGTCTCCCACTGCTCCTTTGTTCCTTCATACTTGTTCTTGGGGTTTGCGGGATCCCACTGAGAGAAGCGGAAGGTGCAGTTTTCAAGCATACCAACAGTATCAAGGCAGTATTTTGCAAGCTCCAGACAGCCCTTGAATTCTTCTTCAAGCTGTTCGGGTCTGAGAATAAGATGACCCTCGGAAATGGTGAACTGTCTTACTCTGATAAGACCGTGCATCTCTCCGCTGTCCTCGTTTCTGAAAAGTGTGGAGGTCTCGCCCAGTCTCATAGGCAGATCTCTGTAGGAACGCTGACGGTTAAGGAATACCTGATACTGGAAAGGACAGGTCATAGGACGGAGAGCAAAGCACTCCTTTTCCTCGTCGTCGGGATCGCCCAGAATGAACATTCCGTCACGGTAATGATCCCAGTGACCCGAGATCTTGTAAAGCTCTCTCTTTGCCATATAGGGTGTCTTTGTAAGAACATAGCCCCTCTTTGCCTCGGTATCCTCTACCCATCTCTGGAGAAGCTGGATAACCTTTGCGCCCTTGGGGAGAAGTATGGGAAGTCCCTGTCCGATATAGTCAACAGTGGTGAAATATTCAAGCTCACGTCCTATCTTGTTGTGGTCACGTCCCTTTGCTTCTTCAACCTTTTTCAGATATTCTTCAAGCTCGGAAGCCTTGGGGAATGCCGTTCCGTAAATACGGCAAAGCTGCTTGCCCTTGGAATCGCCTCTCCAGTATGCGCCTGTGCAGTTTGTAAGCTTGAATGCCTTTACGGGTGCGGTGGACATAAGGTGAGGGCCTGCGCAGAGGTCTGTAAAATCGCCCTGCTTGTAGAAGCTGATGTTCTCTCCCTTGTCGCTGTGCTCTCTGCAAAGCTCAACCTTGTATATCTCGCCCTCTGCTTCAAGCTTTGCGACAGCTTCGTCGGGTGCAAGCTCGAAACGTGAAAGCTCTATGCCCTCCTTGACTATCTTCTTCATCTCAGCCTCGAACTTTGCAAGGTCATCTGCTGTAAAGGGGTGGTCGGTGTCGAAATCATAATAGAAGCCGTTATCTATGGAAGGACCGATAGACAGCTTTGTTTCGGGATATACACGCTTTACTGCCTGAGCAAGAATGTGTGAAGCTGTATGCCAGAAGGTCTTTTTGCCTTCCTCGCTGTCAAAGGTGCATACCTCGAAGGTGCAGTCCTTTTCAACGGGAGTTCTCAGGTCACAGACCTGTCCGTCAAGCTTTACGCAGCAGGAAGCCTTGTAAAGACCCATTCCTATTCCCTTGATTATTTCAGCGGCGGAAAGTCCGCTTTCGACCTCTCTAACAGAGCCGTCTTTAAGTGTAAGCTTTATCATTATTTTCATTCTCCTTTGCAAGTAAATATTTTTTCAAATCATTTCAAACGGAAACGGGCGGTATGCCGCTCCTTGAAAATATTCTTTTCTTTAATCATCGGAGCAAACACCCCCTTTTGATGTATGAATTCTCTGAGATGATCTATATACTGCTTTTAGAAGCAGTACTGCAAGCTGTTCAAACAGCTTTCCCAGACATATTATTGTTATCGTCCAGGCGAAAAGCTCCTCGGTTTCAAGATATATCTTTGCTCGGTAAAGCATATCGCCCAATGTGAAATCGGGCTGACCTATTACCTCTGCCGCAGTCCCGCTTTTGAAGGCAAGCCCCGAGGCTGTGCGGAATGCCGCTGTGAGAAAGGGCATTACCGACGGAAAATACAGATACCTTGCTTTTTTCAAGGGGCTGAGCGCAAATATATCAGCCGCTTCACAGAGCTTCTTATCCGCATTTGTTATTCCCTTAAGTACCGCTTCGTATATTACGGGCAGCACCATCAGGCAGGAAATGAGATAGGACAGCGCCGAGCTTTTCATAAAAAACAGGGCAAATATCACAAAGCTTGCCACAGGGACGGATTTAACTGCGGATATTATGGGGTCTATCAGTGTTTCAGCCCATCTGAATGAGCCTGACAGCACAGCTCCCAGTATCCCCAGAAGCACTCCCGTGAAAAAGCCGCCGCCTATCCTCAGAAAGGAATTGAGCAGAGTGCGGTAGAAATCAGCTTCAAGGCACAGCCCTGCGAGACATCTGAGGGCGGCGAGGGGCGTAACAAGGATAATGCTGTTTCCGATAAGCATAGCCGTTATCTGCCATACCGCAAGCCAGAACAGCACACCTGCCAGCCGTCTCGGCTTCACCTTGTATAGAACACGCTGTCGTCAGGCATACTGCCGCCTACAGCGGTTTTGTCCGCTTCAAAAAGCACTTCCCAATAGCCCTTTACTGCGGTTTTCATAGAATCGTCACGGAGCAGGGTGATATTGCAGTAAGGAAGGGCTTTTTTCGCAACGGGTGCTTTTACTATATCATAAGCGCCGATAAGCTCTGCCGCCTTGTCGGTGTTTTCATTAACATAGTTGACAGATGCGGCATATTCGCTGAGGAAATTCTCGAAAGCTCCATTGTTTTCCTCTGCAACGCTTTTCTGCACCGTTGTAACGCCTGTGATAAGAGGAGTTGTGCTTACCTTTGCCCATTCGTCCGTAAGGCTGAGAGCGACCTTTATATTCTCATTCTGCAGCTGTGCGGCGGTAACGTAAGGCTGGGGAAGAACTGCTACCGCATTCTCGCTTTCAGCCATTACTGCGGCACATTCAGCCGCTTCTGACTTGTATTCGATGATAACATCGGTCTGGGGCTCAAGTCCGTTCTGTCTGAGAATGTGATTGAACACATATTCGGGAGTTGTGCCCTTGCCTGTGGAATATACGGTTTTTCCTTTAAGGTCGGCAACAGAGGTTATGTCATCTCCTGTTGTGACAACATAAAGCACTCCCAGAGTATTGACTGAGCAGACCTGTATCTGTCCCTCGGTCTTGTTGTAAAGAACTGCCGCAAGGTTTGCGGGAACGTTTGCTATATCCGTATTTCCGCTGACTACGCCTGCAACTATCTCGTCTGCGGCAGCGTGAATGGTCACGTTATACTTATTGAAGGTGTTGCCCTTTTCGCTGTCGGTCATAAGCTTCACCATTCCCATTGTGGTAGGGCCTTTAAGGGAAGCAATAGTATATTCGGCAGGAACAGCCTCGGTGTTTTCGGGCTGGTTTTCGGATACGGGCGCTTCGGAAGCTTCTTCTGAAACTGCTTCCTGTGCAGAGGTTTCCTGTGCGGCTGCTGTTGTTTCGGCTGTTGTGTCCGCAGGAGTGTTTTCCGCAGGGGCTGATGTACAGCCTGACATAAGAAGGATTGCGGCGGTGAGTGAGATGAGCTTTGCTTTTTTCATTGGTATTTTCCTTTCAGGAGTCGTATTGCTTTGGTTTGGTTTATGCTTCGGGCTCTCCTGCTTTGAGCATTTCCACGAAATGCCTTGCGGCACGTCCGCTTCGTCCGCTTCTGCGGAGGGCATAGGCTTCGGCTTTGGTAAAAAGCTCGTCCTTAGCCATTGTAATGCCGTACTGCTCGGCAAGGTAGTCCACGATTTTAAGATAGGTATCCTTATCGGGCTTTAAGAAGGTAACTTTAAGCCCGAAACGCTCGGACAGGGAGGCAAGCTCCTCTCTGGTATCCCTTGCGTGAATATCGTCGCCGTTTCTGTCGGAGAAGCTTTCCTTTACAAGATGACGGCGGTTGCTTGTGGCATATATCACCGCATTGGGCACTCTTGATGAAACAGAGCCTTCAAGAACTGCTTTCAGTGCGCCGAAATCGGCGTCGTCCGAGGAGAAGGAAAGGTCGTCTATGAAAATGATGAATTTCAGAGGATTTCCCGAAATGCTTTCCATCACGTCGGGAAGCTCGTGAAGCTGGGATTTTTTCAGCTCTAT
>JAGAJY010000131.1 GCA_017848125.1 Oscillospiraceae bacterium | reverse complement strand
CTTACTTCGCCACATTGAGACATCTCGTCCATAAAAATTTTGGTGGCAGTATATGTATTGCCTTTTCTCGGACTTCCGTAAAAAACTACTGCTTTCATATCATTTCTTCCTTCATAAGAATACTTTATTCTTTTTAAAGTTTATCTGTCAGTTAATTATAACACAGTTGTCATATAAAGTCAATGTCATAAACAACGCAAATCCACTTTTGACATAATATCAAAAGTGGATTTTTATCCTTCTATTATGACTATCGGACTAATACTTCGGGGCATTCTATTATACTTATGCTCTTTCAGGCTTAACGGTTTCCATAAGCTTCAAAATATCCTCCTTGGAGGGCATAGCGGGAATTGCACCCTGCTTTGTGGAGCACAGCGCACCGCAGGCGTTTGAAAACATTGCCATTTCGAGAATATCATCACCGTCAAGCTCCTCTGGGGATTTTTCCAGTTCCAGAAGCTTATAGAGAAATGCACCGAAAAAGCTGTCACCCGAGCCGAGGGTGTCAACGGATTTCACCTTGTAGGCAGGATATCGCTCAATACCCTTTGGAGTAGCAATAACACAGCCCTTTGCTCCCTGTGTTATGCATATGATTTTTACGCCTGTTTCGAGAAGCCTTGCCACTCCGGGAATAAGAGCGCCGCAGTCTGTGAGAAGCTGAAGCTCCTTTTCCGAAGCCTTGATAATATCCGCATACTGTGCCGCACTTCTCATAGCCTTTATACCCGCTTCCGATGATTCCCACAGAAGAGGACGCCAGTTAGGGTCGTATGAGATAAGCTTTCCCTGCATTTTTGCGTATTCAACTGCATTCAGCGTAGCGGTTTTTGAAGGCTCGGCATTCAGCGAAAGCGAACCGAAATGCAGTATCTTACAGCTGTCGATAAGCTCCCTGTTTACCTCGCCGTAACGCAGATTAAGGTCTGCGGCGGTCTGCGGAGTGCGGTAGAAAACGAAATCCCTGTCGCCCTCCTCATCGTTATGTATAAAAGCAAGAGAAGTGGAATAGTTGGGGTCAAGGATAAGCCCCTTTGTATCGACCTTGTTTTCATAGAGTATCTTTTTCAGATAAAAGCCGAACATATCTCTGCCTATTTTTCCTATAAAGCCTGTTGACGCACCCAGTTTTGATGCCATACAGGCAACATTTGCAGGTGCACCTCCCGCATTCTGCTTGTAGATTATTTCACCGTCAGACTCCGAGCAGGTAAAATCAACCAGAAGCTCTCCAACAGCAACAATGTCTGCCATAATATCATTCATTCCTTTATAAAATCTTTAAGGTATATTATACCATTGCAAAATGAAAATTAAAGCAGAAAAATGTTGGATATTACATTAAATAACTGTGAACGACGCAAGCCTGCATATTTTTACTCTTTGGGGTAAAAATACACATTATTACGGCATTACGCTCCAAGCGCATTACAGCTTGGAGGATATGCAGAAAGCAGGTGATATGATGGCTGAAACCGAACGCAACATTCCCGATGGATATAATTTTGCGGAGTTTCCCGTTGTGCCCGACCTTGATGAGAATATTGAGAATATACGCAATATTTTAGGCGGTTCAAGCGACCTTCTTGTAAATCCCATTACCATATGCGGAGTGAGGGCGGCAGTCCTGTGCTTTGAGGGAATGGTTTCGGGACTGAATACCGTTCATATGGTTATACGTCCGCTTACCGAGATACGTATAGAAAACTGTACCTCGGAAAAGCTGTTCAGCCATATTCACAACAATATGATAATCTCGGTGGATTCGGCTGTTTCGGTAAAATACGGAGATATTATCCGCAGACTGATGAGCGGCTTTGCGGTAATACTCGTAAACGGCATAGGCAAGGCTATATGCGGAGGAATACAGGGCTATGCCATGAGAGCGGTAAAGGAGCCATCTACAGAGGGCAATATCCGAGGTGCGCACGAGGGCTTTGTGGAAATAGTAAGAACCAATATGTCCCTTATCCGCCGCCGAATGAAAACTCCCTTGCTGAGATTTGACCTTTTTGCTGTAGCACAAAAAAGCAATACCGATGTAGTTGTATGCTATATGGCAGACAGAGTGCCTCCTGCTCTTGTAAAGAGCATAAAGAAAAAGCTGAAAAACTTAGATCTGGAATCCATTCTCGGAAGCGGATATATCGAGCCGTTTCTTGACAGCGGAAGCCCTTCGGTGTTTTCGGGGTTGAGCATAACAGAGCGTCCCGATGTAATGTGTGCAAAGCTTCTTGAAGGGCGTGTGGGAATACTTATCGAGGGAACACCCTTTGCAATAGTAGTTCCTGCTTTGTTTACAGAGCATTTCCAGACTCTTGACGATTATAATTTCCGTCCCTATTATGCTGTGTTTCTGCGGTATATCAGGTATATAGCTTTTTTCCTTGCAGTATTCTTCCCGGGAATATACGTTGCGGCGGCGCTTTTTCACCCCGAAATGCTCAACAGCAGGCTTCTTGTAAACCTTGCGGCGGCAGAGGAGGCAGCACCCCTCAGTCTTATGCTCGAAGCTCTTATCACTCTGATTTTTTATGAAATAATCAGGGAAGCGGGGGTAAGACTTCCAAAAAGCGTAGGGGGAGCGGTTTCTCTCGTGGGAGGACTTATTATCGGAGATGCGGCGGTATCAGCAGGAATAATCTCAAACCCTATGCTTCTTGTATGCGCTATTTCCGTGACAGCCTCTTTTGTAATTCCAAGCCTTGACCAGCAGGTAACTATTTTCAGGATAGCCGCCGTTATTATCGGAGGTTTTTCGGGACTTTTCGGAATAGCCTTGCTGTCGGCGGTAATGCTTGCCAATATATGTGCCGCAGAGAATTACGGACTTCCCGTAATGGCTCCCGTTTCTCCTTTTTCATCAAAGGCTATGGGAGATGTGGCAGTCAGACTGGGCTTTAAAAAGCTTGGAGGCAGAGGCTTTACAGTAGAACAGCTTAACGGTGCGGAGATCTCGGAATCGGCTGAATACGAGCTTGAAAATGACGGAGGGGAGGACCATAAGAATTGAAAAATATGAGTATAAGCAGGGGACAGGCAATTATTATGCTGACCCTGTTCGGAGTTCTTTTCTGTGTGCTGAATACTGATTATTCTTCTATGGGGAAAATGCTTGCGGATACGGCAGTAACCGTAATTATTCTGTCCGTTATGGCGATACCTCTTGTTATCCTTGCAGGAAAATGCTCGGGAACTGTGCCGATGATATGCTCCGAAAGGCTTGGCATATTCGGAAAAGCCGCAGATGTAGTTTTCTTTATTTATTTTACCTGTGCCGCAGGAGATGTGCTTTCCCGATACGGAGAATTTGCCTGCGAAAGATATTTCCGTGAAGCAGTGCCTGTGATATGTACGGCAATGCTTGGAGCAATATGCATATATATTTCCCACACGGGAGCAGAAACGGTCTGCCGTATGAGTACGGTTCTTCTGATAATGCTTGTGTTAACGTCGGCGGTATTTGTATTCGGCGGGGCAGATGATATTGCGGATTTTGACTACAGTACGGTCACAGCAGAAAGATTGTCGCTGACTGACGGCTTCGGCGGACTTTTCCCCCTCGGAGCGGCAGGCACAGCAGTTCTGTGTATTCTCTGCGGAGGGCTTGGAAAAAAGACAAGATGCGGCTTATATGCAGGTCTTGCGGCTATGCTGACAGCTGCTGTGCTTATAACCGGTGCTGTGTGGACTACTCTTGAGGGATATGTATTTTCAAGCGAATATCCTCTTACTGACAGCGTAATATATGCATCGAGAGGAGCGACCTTCAGAAACGACGGCTTGTTTTTCTCCCTGTGGACAGTAATAGCGGCGGCGGTGATCTCACTTCTCTGTGCCTGTGCAGGTCATTCGTTTAAATGTGTATTCAATAAGATACGATACGAAGGGATAATCAGCGGTACAGCGGCTGTTATTTTGGCTATAATTTCAATATATACGGAAATACCTGTATGCCGAATGATATACGCTGTTCCCGTATTGCCAGTATTTCTTGTATCGGTCATTCCGCTGATATTATTATTTGCTGTGAAAGGAAAGGAAAACAGATGAAATCAAAGCTTATTATTATCTGTATTTTGTCATTGTGCCTGATTATCGGGCTTACAGCCTGTTCAGCCGTTCAGGTAAATGAACGTATATTTGTTTCACTAATGGGAATTGAGGAGGACAACGGACTTTGCGAGCTTTCAGTTCAGGCGTACAGCAGTACGGAAAGCGGAAAGGACAGCCCTGTTCCGAAATACAAGACCTATTCGGGAAAGGGCAGAAGCTTTTACGAAGCGGCGGATATGATAAAGCGTGAAAGCGGCAGAGAGCTTTTTTTCGGGCACTGCGGAGCAGTTTTTCTCGATGATGATTTTATCCGCAGCAAGGATAAGCTGAGAATGCTGGCAGGAGAGCGTATTTCGGCAGGCTGTCCCGTGATCCTTTCGGAAGAGCCTGCGGATGAAGTAGAGCGTGAGGACGATGATGATAATCTTATCGGCTCAGAGGTGATAATATCCTCTGTCAGAAGATATGCCGATGAGGGACTGTACAGCGAGGTAACGCTCCGTGATGTTACAGCCGCCGCAGACAGCGGAGGGATAATAATAGTTCCATTGTCAGATGAACATATTTCGGGAGCGGCGGCTGTAGATATGTCGGGAAAAACCGTTTATCTTGACCTTTCCGAAACTGCGGCTGTGAATCTGCTGAGAGGTGAGCAAGGGATACAGATGAGCATTTTCGGCGGCAGTCTTTCGGTAAATGTATCGGATATGACTGTATATTTCAGGCAGGATAATAACAGGGGAGAGTATTCGGTAAAGCTTGTGGCAGAGGGTATTCTCGATGAGCCGGGGGATTCGGATAACCTTGATGAATACAGACATGAAGCGGAGCGTATAATTTCAGGCAGTACCGAGGCAATTCTTGAAAAGGCTGAAAGAAACGGTTTTCTGTCAGCAGTTCTGCCAAAGGACTATGCATATTCCGAAGGATATGAGAACGTTGATTTTACAGTTGAAACCATTCTTGAAATATGATATGAAAATTCCCGAAAAGAACTTGATTTTCTTTTCGGGAATCCTTATTATTCAAACAGCAGTCTGTATTATATATTAACGATAATTCATTGAGCAGCGGTATATCTTAACGCAAAACTGCATATATCAAAATTTTTGCGGCGGTTTCTTCACCTCAATGTCAATGGTTAAGTGCAAAACCTTAGAGCAGGATTTTTTCTCAGGCTATGGGGCTTCTTTTCTGTATTATATTCGTAAAAGCTTTTTCGCATTGGCATTAAAAATATTTATCCTTTCCTGTTCGGTATTTGCAGCTCTGAGAACAGAAAGAATAGAAAATGCCTGTGATACGAAAGGATAATCAGTGCCGAATAAAATGCGTTCACTTCCTATTTCGCATATAAGCTTTTTAATGTTTTCAGACGGCTGGATACTTATATCCGTATATGTATTGGGATATTTTTTCATTAAGCCTGAAATATATTTGAAATCAAAGCTTCCGCTGTGAGCAAGAATGAATTTTGCATTGGGAATACATTCAAGAACTTTTTCAAAACGTCCCAGCTGCTGTGTCATTACCTCTTTCTTTGTTTTATTTGAGGGAACGGAAGACATCAGCGTTTTTTCGGGAAGACCTGTTCCGCTGCAGCTCATAATTGGAAGCTCCGTTTCGGCAAGCTTTTTTAATAAAGCTATGGATTTTTCACAGTCAATGGGTACGCCCCATATATGAGGATTCAGCTTCCAGCCCTTAATATCAAGCTTCATATATTCATTTATTCTTTTATTTACATCGTTATCATACGGGTGTACAGAGCCGAAGGTATATAAACGGTCATTGTTTTTGATAATTCTGTCCATTTCTTCGGCACAGCTTCTGTTTGGAGGATTTATCTGCTGAATAACTGTTTTTCGGATTTGATTTGCATTCATATCCGATATCAGCCGTTCCTCTGTGGCATAGTTGAGCACTAATGCTCCTGAGAAAAGCTTGATCCTTGTCACTATGCCTTCTTTGCTTATCAGCTTTGACGGATATTCGGTAAATGATATTTTATCCGTATCAAACATTTTTATTGAAAAAGGGAAACAGCTTTTATCCATTAAAGATACATGGGGGGCGTTTATTTCCCTTTGGAGAAATGAAGGAAACAGCTGTGACAAACCCTTGAACATATGGCAATGCATATCAATTATCTCATATTTTTCGGCTAATTCGTCTCTGATTTTAAAGTCGCCGTTTTCACACAGCATAAGCTCGGGATTGTTTTTGGCGATCAATTCTTTTTCTTTACGGTTACGCATAATGTTCTCCTAAAATTGACAAATATCGGGTGATGCTGCAAATTATAAGTATTATATCATTATTCGTCTGTAATGTCAATAAAAAGGTAAATACAAAATAAAATCTCCCTAAAGCTGGTTTTCAGTTTTAGGGAGATTTAAGCTTAACCGTCAATTGTAATATTCTCTATTTCCTCAAAGCTTTCGTCAAAGTATTCGAAGCAGATAATATGGCTGTCGTCAAAATTGTGTTCGCAGTATGTGACCTGACAAGCCTCGGGATATATCTGAGGTCTTCCCAGACCGTCAAGTATCTCCTCGGGGGATTCAGCCTCCAGCACATCTCCGATCTCATCAAAAATACATTCTGCGATGTGCTTTATGTTTTCTGAATAGCTTTTGCTTATTATTTCGACAGTTTCCATATAGTCATCATCGGGGGCATCGTCCCAAAGGAAAATGATCTCATCTGTTTCAAAGGCATATGCACCGTAGTTGTCATTGTAGTCCATTATATCAATTTCCTTAAAAGATTATTTCAGCTCCTCAATAACATCAGACATATCGTAAAGCCCTGCGCTCTGCTTTGCAAGGAAAACAGCCGCATTTACAGCGCCGACCGCAAAAACCTCCTTGGAAGCCGCAGAATGGCTGAGTGTGATAACCTCGTCACGTCCCGCAAAAATAACGTCGTGCTCGCCTACAATAGTGCCGCCTCTGATAGCGTGCATACCTATCTCATATTTGTCACGCTTCATTCTCTTGGAATGACGGTCATATTCAAAGTGATACTTTTCGTCAAGTGCGCTGTTTACCGCATTGCCAAGCATAATAGCCGTGCCGCTGGGAGCGTCTATTTTCTGATTGTGGTGCTTCTCTACAATTTCAATATCAAACTGACCGCCCAGAAGCTTTGCCGCAGTTTTTGCAAGGCTTGCAAGGAGATTTATTCCCAGAGACATATTGAATGAGAAGAAAACGGGAATCTGCTCCGCCGCCGCTTTTATCTTTGCTATCTGCTCGTCTGAAAAGCCTGTTGTTGCGATAACAACGGGTGTGCCTGTGGAAAGGCAGTATTCGAGAAGCTTGTCGAGGTTATCGGGATTTGAGCAATCAATTACAATATCAAATTCGGGTAAATCTGACAATTGAGATTTTACAGGCAGATTATTTACAGTTATGCTTTGCCGAGATGTGCCGCCGACAATTCTGCAATCATCTCTGCTTTCGGCAGATGAAATAACAGCATTGGCTAATTTGCCTGTGATTCCCATCAGTGCGATTCTTACATTAACTTCCCCATTTTATTTCAGCTCCTCAATAACATCAGACATATCGTAAAGTCCTGCGCTCTGCTTTGCAAGGAAAACAGCCGCATTTACAGCACCAACCGCAAAAACCTCCTTGGAAGCCGCAGAATGGCTGAGTGTGATAACCTCGTCACGTCCCGCAAAAATAACATCGTGCTCGCCGACAATAGTGCCGCCTCTGATAGCGTGCATACCTATCTCGTATTTGTCACGCTTCATTCTTTTGGAATGGCGGTCATATTCAAAGTGATACTTTTCATCAAGTGCGCTGTTTACCGCATTGCCAAGCATAATAGCCGTGCCGCTGGGAGCGTCTATTTTCTGATTGTGGTGCTTCTCTACAATTTCAATATCAAACTGACCGCCAAGAAGCTTTGCCGCAGTTTTTGCAAGGCTTGCAAGGAGATTTATTCCCAGAGACATATTGAATGAGAAGAAAACGGGGATCTGCTCCGCCGCCGCTTTTATCTTGGCTATCTGCTCGTCTGAAAAGCCTGTTGTTGCGATAACAACGGGTGTGCCTGTGGAAAGGCAGTATTCGAGAAGTTTGTCGAGAGCGGAGGGATGAGAAAAATCTATTATCACATCGGGCTTTTCGGGGAGCTGTGAAGGCTCGGAAACGATGGGGAAAAGTCCGTTTTTATCGGTGTTGATGTCAATACCGCCGCAAATTGAGCAGTCCTCTCTGCCTGAAATTATCGAGGTCAGAACTTTGCCCATTTTGCCGTTTGCACCTGTAATGGCTGTTTTTATCATAGCTGTTCAACTTCCTTTCGCAGTAAATTATGAAAAGGGGACGGAACGCAGAAAGCATTCCGTCCCTGCGTGTAGGGCTCTGTTTTGAGAATTACTTGATAAGACCTGCTTCTCTGAGTGCCGCCGCAAGAGCTTCCTTCTTGGAGTCCTCCATTTCATAGAGGGGGAGACGGCAGGGACCTGCTGCCTTGCCCATCATATTGAGAGCCTCTTTGACGGGAATAGGGTTAACGTCGATAAAGAGGGAGTTTGCCAGAGCAAGATTCTCTGCCGCAAGCTTTGCTGCCTCTGCGCAGTTGTTTTCAAGGCAGAGAGCGGTTATATCGTGGGTGAGCTTGGGAGCGATATTTGAAAGAACGGAGATAACGCCCTTTCCGCCCAGAGCCATAATAGGTACTATCTGGTCGTCGTTGCCGCTGTAAACATCAAGCTTGTTGCCGCACTCTGCAATAAGCTTTGCAACTGCTGAAATGTTGCCGCTTGCTTCCTTTGAAGCAACAATGTTCTTATGCTCGGCAAGAACCTTGTATGTATCAATGGAAATGTTAACACCTGTTCTGGAAGGAACATTATAGAGAATAATAGGAATATTCACAGCGTCGGCAATTGCTGTGTAATGAGCGATAAGTCCTCTCTGAGAGGTCTTGTTGTAGTAGGGAGTAACCACCAGCAGACCGTCTGCGCCCATTGCCTCAGCGTCCTTGGAAAGCTCAACGGCATATGCTGTGTCGTTGCTTCCTGTGCCTGCGATAACGGGAACTCTCTTATTTACCTTTTCAATGGTGTAGCGGATACATTCTCTGTGCTCCTCGTCGGAAAGAGTGGAGCTTTCGCCTGTAGTGCCGCAGATGATGATAGCGTCGGTGCTTCCTGCGATCTGCATTTCGATAAGGTCGCCGAGAGCGTCGTAATTAACAGAGCCGTCAGCGTTCATAGGAGTTACGATAGCAACGCCTGCGCCTGTGAAAATCGTATTTTTCATAATATCAATCCTTTCTCAGATCAAGTGTATAGGTAAGCCATTCGGGGTCGGAAATGCCGCCTGCTTTTTCATAGAAGCCCCTTGCAGATTTGTTCCACGCTAGGCATTTCCATTCAATTTTTATGCAGTCAAGCTTTTTGGCGGTAAGGATTATTTCATCAAATATCGCCTTGCCTATTCCCAGCCCACGCATTTCGCTTTCAACAAAAATATCCTCTATGTAAAGCACACGCTTTCCCGAAAAAGTGGCAAGCTTGTAAAGGCTGAATACAGCCATTCCAACAGCCTTGCCGTCCTTTTCGGCAATTATTCCTCTAAGACCGTTTTCCTCATTCATCATTCGGGCAACGCTTTCCGGGTCAGCTGTGCATTTATCGGACATTTTTTCGTATTCGGCAAGCCTGTGTATCAGCCGTGCAAGCTCAGCCGAATCGGATATTTCAGCACGTCTTACGGAAAATTCGCAGACGCTCATCAGTCAAAATAGCCCTTTGCCGCAAGAAGCTCTGCCATAAGAACAGCACCGCCTGCCGCACCTCTCAGTGTGTTATGGGAGAGGCATACGAACTTGTAATCAAAGATAATGTCGTCTCTGAGACGGCCGATAGAAACTGCCATACCGTTTTCGAGAGTCCTGTCAAGCTTAGCCTGAGGACGGTTATCCTCCTCAAAATAGTTGAGGAACTGCTTGGGTGCGGAGGGAAGCTCCAGCTCCTGAGGAACACCCGAAAACTCCTTCCATGCCTTGAGTATCTCCTCCTTGGAGGGCTTCTTGTCAAACTTCACGAAAATAGCTGCTGTGTGACCGTCGGAAACGGGAACTCTCAGGCACTGTGCGGAGATCTTAGGCTCTTCGGCATTAACGATAACACCGTTTTCAATGTGACCCCAGATCTTCAGAGGCTCCTGCTCGGACTTTTCCTCTTCGCCGCCTATGTAGGGGATAACATTGTCGATTATCTCAGGCATGGACTCAAAGGTCTTTCCTGCGCCCGAAATAGCCTGATATGTGCATACCATAGCCTGCTTTACTCCGAAATCCTTCATAAGGGGGTGGAGAGCGGGAACATAGCTCTGGAGGGAGCAGTTGGACTTAACTGCGATAAAGCCTCTCTTTGTGCCGAGTCTTTCACGCTGGGACTTGATTATCTCAATGTGGTCGGGATTTATCTCAGGCACTACCATGGGAACGTCGGGAGTACCTCTGTGTGCGGAGTTGTTGGAAACAACGGGGCACTCAGCCTTTGCATACTTCTCCTCAAGTGCCTTTATCTCGTCTTTCTTCATATCAACGGCACAGAATACGAAATCTACCTCGGAAGCAATCTTCTCGACATCTGCTGTTGCGTCCATAACTATCATATCCCTGAACTTCTCGGGAATAGGGGACTTCATTGCCCACTTTGCGCCTACAGCGTCCTCATAGCGCTTGCCTGCGCTTCTGGGGGAAGCTGCAAGTATCTTTACATTAAACCAGGGGTGCTCTGCAAGCAGGAGCGAAAAACGCTGTCCTACCATACCCGTTGCGCCGATAATACCTACATTGTACTGCTTCATCTGAAAGACTCCTTTATTATTTAATAAAATTTTACAAGAAATAAAAAAAATCGGTTGAAAACCGATTCATCATAGTGTATAATGGATAAAGTGCCTGCATAAGAGCAGATTCCGACTAAATTTTAGTCCGATAGCACTCCATCACATTTCTATGATGACAAGCGGATACCTTTTCGGCATACGCTCAGCAATGAAAGTCCCGCTTACTCTCAGCGCTTCGGCAGTATCGCCCTTCTCCGACCATAAGCGGCTGCGGTGCCTGCTGTCGGATACTCATCTTTACTGCGCCTCTATCAGTTTATCAATGTCAATTATATAATATAATTGTGATGTTGTCAATACCTGTTTGTAAATTTTTTGTCGTATATTGAAAGGAAGTTTTTTAAGTTGAACAGAATTTGCCTTGACCTTGCCGAGTTTACCGATAAAGCGTCTTTAGATTCCCGCATTTCCGAGATTATCTCCGAGGGCGGCGAATGTGAGGTAACAATAAAGAATATCTCGGATTCTCCCGACTGGGCTAAGCTTTCCGCTGACAGGCTCAGAGAAAGCAGTCATATCCGCACAGAAACCGAGCTGTCCATTGATACTATGAAGCGTTCGGACTTCTGGTATGACCTGCCCGAGGAGCTTATTGCCCAGACGCCTGCCGAGCCGAGAAATTCATCAAGGTTGCTGTGCGTTGACAGGAAAAGCGGAGAGCTTTCTCACGACCGCTTTTATAATCTATGCTCAAAGCTTAAAAAAGGTGACCTTCTTGTTATGAATGATTCAAGGGTACTTCCTGCAAGGCTTTACGGCGAAAAGGAGGGGACAGGCTCTTTTATCGAGTTCCTTCTCCTTGAACAGAAGGGCGACAAGGTGTGGGAGATACTTGTCCGTCCGGGAAAAAAGGCAAAGCCCGGGACACGCTTTTCCTTCGGAAACGGCAGACTGAAAGCCGAGATACTTGAAACCGTTGAAGGCGGCAACCGCATTGCCCGATTTGAATGTGAGGGGAATTTCTTCACCGCTCTTGAAGATGTGGGACAGATGCCTCTGCCGCCCTACATAACAGAAAAGCTTGCGGACAATGAGCGCTATCAGACGGTTTATTCCAATGAGCTTGGCTCTGCCGCCGCACCTACGGCAGGACTTCATTTTACAAAGGAAATGCTTGATGAGCTTCACCAAAAGGGGATAAACACTGCGTTTGTAACTCTGCACGTTGGACTTGGCACATTCCGTCCCGTTAAGGAGGACGATGTTAAGGTGCATAAAATGCATTCAGAGCATTATCATCTGCCTGCGGAGACAGCCCGGCTTATAAACAGGACAAAGGCTGAGGGCGGACGTGTCATAGCTGTGGGAACGACCTCCTGCCGTACTCTTGAAAGCGTTGCAAGCTTTAACGGCGGCGAGATAAAGGAGGCTGAGGGCTATACGGATATATTCATCTATCCCGGATATGAGTTCAAGGTACTTGACGGACTTATCACAAATTTCCATCTGCCCGAAAGTACCCTTATTATGCTTGTTTCGGCATTTATGGGCTATGACAATACAATGAACGCCTACAGGACTGCCGTCAAGGAGAAATACAGATTTTTCAGCTTCGGTGATGCTATGTGTATTCTGTAAAATAAAAAATGAATATGGAGGGGTTATATTATGAGTAAAAATCTTAAAGTTCTATATGAATATTTGTGTGAAAATCATCCTGAAACATCAAATGATATTTTTTACGGTTTGGAACTTGTTCAAAGCACTATAGGTGATAGTGTTGTTCAAATGAAAAAAGATATGCATAAGGCTGTAGATGATGGTGAGAATTATGATAAGATTTCTGAAATGCTAAAAATATCCAAGTTATTATTAAGTTCTATAGACGATTATCTTAAGGATTTGATTGAAATGGAAAATCAATTTACTGACGAGAATGACGATGAAGACAATTCAGATGTGGCTGATAATGAAAAGATATGTTTATTGACAGATGATTATACATATGTTAAGGTAAGTTCTGTAATTATAGGAAAGCAAAAGTATTATGTTAAGAATTTTACAAAAGCTTTGTTAGTAATATGTAATTATTTGTATGAATACAATAAAGATACATTTATAAAAATGCTGGATACACCTTTTGTAAAATCTCATCTTAATCCCTATTTAAGTTATAATAATTATTCAAATTATTATAAACAAATAGGCAATTCAAATATTTATATGTGGAGTAATCTTTCGAATACCGATAAGTTAACATTTATCACAAATATGCTTCAGTTTTTTGGTATCAGTACAGAAGATGTTAGGCTTGGTATAAGGGCAGATTATAATCCTCAAAAGCGTGATGTAAAAAAGAAACGTGATGTAAACGCTCCAACGACTTCTGATATGAAAATTGGTGCACTTGTGAAATCAAAGATGAGATTGTTAGAACAAAAAAATTATACTTTTTCTGATGAAATGATAACAGCTTTGACCAGTAAAGAATTGAGTAAGCAAATTATAGGAATTAACGTTGCTATGTTATTGCCGTATGATGATAAAAAAGACATCTCATTGCAGGGTGTGACTTCTAAGGGAGTTAGACGATATTGGAAAGATGTATTTTATTTTAATGGAAATAAATATCTAATAACAAGTCAGTGGTACGATAATAATAGGGAAGGCTTTGAAAAATGGTATAAGGGTTTAAAATGATAGAATCTTAGTTTGAGTAAGGAGAACAGCTATGTACACACTAAAAAAAACCAACGGAAAAGCCCGCAGGGGACAGTTTGAAACAGTTCACGGAACTTTTCAGACACCCTGCTTTATGAACGTGGGAACAGCCGCAGCAATTAAGGGCGGCGTTTCCTCCATTGACCTTAAAGACCTTAAATGTCAGGTGGAGCTGTGCAATACCTATCATCTCCACGTCCGTCCTTCGGATAAGGTTATCCGTGAAATGGGCGGTCTCCATAAGTTTATGAACTGGGACAAGCCTATTCTTACCGACAGCGGCGGATTTCAGGTTTTTTCGCTGGCAAAGCTCCGTAAGATAAAGGAGGAGGGAGTTTATTTCAATTCCCACGTTGACGGCCGCAGAATATTTATGGGACCTGAGGAATCTATGCAGATACAGTCAAACTTAGGCTCAACCATCGCAATGGCGTTTGATGAATGTGTGGATAACCATATGGCTATGATAACCCCCGATATGGACGAGCAGACAAAGAACAGGATAATCCGCAAGGCGTATGATTATTCCAGAAATTCCTGCGAAAGAACAACACGCTGGCTTTACAGATGTAAAGAAGAAATGGCAAGGCTCAATTCTCTGCCCGATACCATAAACAAGAATCAGCTTCTTTTCGGAATAAATCAGGGCTCTGTTTTCGAGGATCTGAGACTCCGTCATATGGAGGAAATAGCAAAGCTGGATATGGACGGTTATGCTGTTGGCGGTCTTGCCGTAGGCGAGCCTACCGAGGATATGTACCGCATACTTGACGCAGTTGTTCCCGTTATGCCCGAAAATAAGATACGCTATCTTATGGGCGTAGGAACTCCTTCAAATATTATTGAGGCAGTCGCAAGAGGAATCGACCTGTTTGACTGCGTTATGCCCAGCCGAAATGCACGTCATGCGACCATATTCACATGGAACGGTATTATGCACGCCACAAACAAATGCTACGAAACAGACCCAAGACCGCTGGACACGGAATGTGACTGTCCCACCTGCCGCAATTTCTCCAGAGCATATATCAGACATCTGTTCAAGGCTGACGAACAGCTTGCAGGAAGGCTTGCGGTTGTCCATAACCTTTATTTCTATAACACCCTTACGGAAAAGATCCGTGAGGCTATTGACAATGACGAGTTTGACAGCTTCAGAGCAAAGTATTCTAAGCTTCTTTCGTCAAAGCTTGTTGATTGATGTTGACGTAAATAATATATATGCTATTTGTTAATTAAAATTCTTAGACTGTTCACAGAATGTATTGATAATTGCTGTGAAAATGTGGTAATATTATATTTGTGTTAGGAAATATCCTGAAAGGAAGCAATAATGTATAAGCTTGTTATCTTCGACCTTGACGGCACACTGGTAGATTCTCTGGAGGATCTGGGAAACGCCTGCAACAGTGCTCTTGAAAAATTCGGCTTTCCCATTCACGAAATGGAAAAATACCGTTATTTTGTAGGAAACGGCGTTCCTATGCTCATAAGCAGGGCACTGCCCGAAAATGAGCGGACAGAGGAGAATATTTCCCGTGTCAAAGCCGAATTTGACAGCATATACGGCAATGCTTACAATGTCTGCACCCGTCCCTATGACGGGATAGATGAGCTTGTCCGCAGGCTTGAGGCAGAGGGCATAGCCATGGCTGTAGCTTCAAACAAGCCACACAATTTTACAAGGACGATAGTATCCGAGATGTTCGGTGATGTTTTTTCCGCTGTATCGGGAAAAAAGGACGGAGCGCCCAAAAAGCCCGATCCTCATATCGCTCTGAGCATTATGGAAAGCCTTGGCGTATCCCCATGCGAAACGCTTTTTGCGGGAGATTCGTCGGTGGATATGCAGACCGCAAAAAATGCGGGCTGTGATTCCGTAGGCTGTCTGTGGGGCTTTCGTACCCGTGAGGAGCTTGAAGAAAACGGCGCAGTGTATATTGCAGGGTCGCCCTTGGATATTTTTGATTTTGCTGTGGGCAATGATATTGTCCGTGTAAAATAATTTTATTTAATTTTTCTCCGCTATTTTTACGTAGAGGAAAGATGTATTTTTCGGAGGTTCGCATTATGAACGTGCAGGAAATCCATTCTCAGTACATTGAGGAAGAATTTGGTGAGGACGGAGTTATTAAACGCTTTGACCTGAGGCTTCCCGATAATTTCAGCTATGCATATGATATTATAGACAGGATAGCTGAGGCTGAGCCTGACAGACGGGCAATGATATGGTGTGATGATGAGGGTCGTGAAAAGGTTTTCACATACGGGGAGCTTTCGGGGTTATCAAACAAGGCTGCCAATATGCTTCTTGACAAGGGTATCAGGAAGGGCGACAAGATAATGACTGTCCTTAAAAGGCATTGGCAGATGTGGGTAGCTGTGCTTGCTATTGAAAAAATCGGAGCTGTCCTTATCCCTGCTACCAATCAGCTGAAAAAAAAAGACTATGTTTACCGCTTTGACGCAGGCGATATTGACTACGTTATCGCAACAGGTGACGGTGATGTATGTGAAAATATAGAATCAGCCTGCACTGAATGTCCTTTGAAGCTGAAATTTATTGCAAAGGGCGAAAGAGAGGGCTGGATTTCCTTTGATACAGAGTTTGAAAAATACCCTGACAAGCTTGAACGTATCCCCACAAGCGTTGATGATGACTGCCTTATGTTTTTCTCATCGGGTACAACGGGCTATCCAAAAATGGTAGTACATTCTCACAGGTACAGCGCTTCTCATATCCCTACAGCCAAATACTGGCATCACCTCAACGAAAACAGCATACATCTTACCATTTCGGAAAGCGGCTGGGGAAAATTCTTCTGGGGCAAGCTTTACGGTCAGATGGCGCTGGGTGCAACCGTAATGGCATATGATTTTACGAGATTTGTTCCCGGAGATGTTATGGGCATTATTGAAAAATACAAGGTAACAAGCCTTTGCTGTCCTCCTACAATGTACCGCTTCTTTATAAAGGAAGGCTTGGGCGATTATGATATTTCCTCTCTGGAATATGCAACGACAGCAGGAGAGGCGCTTAATGCCGAGGTTTACGAGCGTTTCAAGGAAATGACGGGGCTTTCCCTTATGGAGGGCTTCGGACAGACAGAAACCACGCTTCTTATCGGAAATCCCTATGGTACTGTTTCACGTTCGGGCTCAATGGGCAGGGCTATGCCTTTGTTTGATGTTATCATTGCTGACAGCGAGGGCAATGAAGTTCCCGACGGAACTACGGGGGAGATATGCGTCAGACTTAAAGAAGGCATTAACAACGGTATTTTCAAGGGATACTACAAGAATCCCGCAGAGAATGAAAGAGCCTTTGCATACGGTCTTTATCATACGGGAGATACTGCATACAGAGATACTGACGGATATTTCCAATATGTGGGACGAATCGATGATGTTATCAAGTCCTCCGGCTATCGTATCGGTCCTTTTGAAATAGAATCTGTTCTTATGGAGCACCCTGCAGTTCTGGAAGCTGCGGTAACAGCTGCTCCCGACCCTGTAAGAGGCTGTGTTGTCAAGGCGACGATAGTTCTCACAGGAAAGTACAAGGACAAGGGTGATGCGGCTCTTGTCAAGGAGATTCAGGAATTTGTAAAGGAAAATACCGCTCCCTACAAATATCCGAGAATCGTTGAGTTTGCTGACGAGCTTCCCAAAACCATCAGCGGAAAGATCAGACGTGTTGAAATACGCAGAAATGACGGAATGGAATAAAAATGATACCGCCTTAACCGTAAATCAGTTCGGTTAAGGCGGTATTTTTAATCAAGATTATTAAGACCGTATTTCAGAATGGTTTCTCTGTAATCCTTATAGCAGTAATTCATATCAACATATTCTTCGATTCCGTCAAGAGTGCCTGTTTCGGTGTACTGCCACATACCGTAGTGATAGCTGTAATTCTCAAAGAGCTTTTCTTCATCGCCCCAGCATGCGACCCATATGTCGTAATCGGAAATTTCATCGTATATCAGATTATCATCAAAGAATTTTGCATAGCTGTATATCATTGCATAGTAGCCTGCGTCCTCAAGCTCTTCCATAAAGATCTTGACTATGGCTGTAACGTCTTCCTTGCTCATTCCGTCATAGAAGGATTCCTCTATGTCAAGTACAACAGGGAACTCGGGGGAATATCCGCTTATTGCGTTCAGGAAATATGCCGCTTCCATACGGGCTTCCTTTTTGCTTCGTGCATAGAGATAATGATAGAAGCCATAGGGGATATTGTTTTCTTCACAGCCCTTTACATTGTCGTCAAGCTTGGGGTCGGTATCCTCATAACCATAGGAGGCTCTTATCATAGCAAAATCGACCTTGCCTGTGTCCTTGACTGTTTCCCAGTCAATATCGCCGTTCCATTTGGATACGTCGATTCCGTGAGATACGCTGCCGTAAACAGTAACGTAAACGGTGTCGCTCTTTCCGTTGTCGGTGGTAAGGGTGATAACAGTCGTTCCTTCCTTGACGCCTGTTACCTCGCCCTTTGCATTTACCTTAGCAACGGAGCTGTCGTCTGATTTGATGGTGTATGTGTATTTTGATCCTGAGGGATATACTCTTGCGTCAAGTGAAACCTTGCTTCCCACACGGACTGAAACGGATTCCTCGCCGAAGCGTACCATTGAGGGAACAAGCTCGCCGTTTTCGTTATATTCCTTTACGACCTCGCCCTCGTATGCCTCGTCCTTTTCTTCATCGGTGAGGTTTTCTTCTACAGTAACATTAAGCTTCACTTTTTTTCCGCTTCCTGTTGTGCAGACGATTCGTGTGTTTCCCGCACCTCTTGCAGTAATAACACCCTTGCTGTTTACAGACGCAACAGCTTTGTTCATTGATCTGAACGATACCGAATCATCACAGCCTTCGGGGGAAAGCTCATACTGTATGGTATATTTCTCACCCTCCAGCAGTGTAACGGATTTATGCTTCAATGAAATAGACTCGGCTTTGTCCGAGGAAGATGTTACAGAGCTTTCGTTATCGGAAGAAGTATCCTCCGAAGTGTTTTCACTGTCGTCTGAAAGCTGTTCTGCTTCCTTTACGTTTATGTAAAATCTGTCCTTTACGCCTGAAGAAGCTTTTGCTGTAATTATTGCACTTCCCGAAGATACTGCCGTTACATTTCCCTCGCTGTCAACAGCAGCTATCTTTTTTGAAGATGTGGAAAATGTTACCTTATCGGTAGATTTCGAGGGCTTAAGACGGTAGCCTATCTTAAAAGTATCTCCTACCGTTACTGTAGTTTTATAGCTGTATATGGTAAGCTCTTCAGCAGGTATCTTG
>JAGAJY010000130.1 GCA_017848125.1 Oscillospiraceae bacterium | reverse complement strand
TGCTGCCTTGCTGTACTGAACGGTCATATCCTGCTTTGCATTCCAGTCGGGATTGAATTTCTCGCAAATAAACTGACGTATATATTCGGGTGCGATCCAGTGAGAACCCAGCTTTACGGAAATGTCCTTTGCTTCAACTCTTGGAGGAATAGCATTTTCAAGAGCTGCCCTGTTTTCCGAAACGTCCATACCCTCGGGAGCATTATTAAGCTCTGCAATTTTCTTGCGTATATTACCTGTCAGATATTCATCGGCAGTAACATACTTTTCCTCCGCCTGTGGGAGCCTGAATATCTGTCCCTTGAGGTCGGCTATCATGCTGTCCTTATCCATACCGTAAAGCTCGGACATATATTCGAAATCCACCTTTGCTTTTTCCGATACGGAAATTATAAGTGCTTCCTGTGCAGTTTCAACGTGTTCGGCTATGGTCTTGGGCTTTACTGTGTTATGCACAAAAATGTCAGCCTTGGTGTATGTGCTGTGTTCCTTGTCCTCGTTTTCCAAAGCCGAAAGGAGCTGGTAATCATCGTCGCCCTTAAATGCGTCCTTGTTCTTCTTATCGGAAACAAAACCGTACTTTGCAACAAACGCATCATATACCTTGTTGAGCTTGGCTCTGCTATCGGAGATACTTTCATCAAGGGAGCTGTCGGAATTATTCATCTGTAAATCAAGCAGTTCTCTGACCGTATCACGAAGCTCAACCATAGCGACCGCACGGGCAATCTTGTCCTTGCCCTTACCCTTGACAGGAACCTTTTCCATAGTGTCCCCCGCTTCTCTGTAATAGAGTTCGCCGTTTACCGCCTGATAACTGAACTTACGTGATTCGGCAGGTGCGGGAATTACATCGGCATTTATCTCCTCAACATTTTTCATAACAGACGCAGCCTTGTATTCGCCACGAATATTCTGTACCGCTTCGGAAAGTAAACTTTTCAGCATACTCGGATCATCAAGCTTTACGGTCACTTCATTTCCAAATCTGCCGCTAACCTCCTTGAAATCACCAATCACCATTTCGGGGTGCTCGGCAAAATAGTTATTCACATCAAATCCGTCAGCAGATACTCCCAGCTTAACCCAACCTTCCTTGTCGGGGTCAATTTCGATAGGTCTTTCACGCTTCTGTAAAAACAGAATATCCGAAACTACCTCTGTTCCTGCGTTTGCCTTGAAAGCTGTGTCGGGCAGACGGATAGCACCTAAAAGCTCCGCTCTCTGTGCTATATATTTGCGTATATCGTCATTTTCCTTGTCCATTGTTCCCTTTGAGGTCACAACAGCAACTACTCCGCCCGGGTGAACCTTGTCAAGAGATTTTGCTATGAAATAGTCATGGATAAGAAAATTGTTCTTATTGTAGTCCTTGTCATTTACCTTGTAATTTCCGAAGGGAACGTTGCCCACCACAACATCAAAGCTGTTATTCTCAAATGTAGTCTTTTCAAAGCCCTTTATCTGAATATCCGCAGAAGGGTACAGATGCTTTGCAATTCTTCCCGTAAGGTCATCAAGCTCAACACCGTGCAGCTCGCTTCCACGCATATTCTCGGGCATTACACTGAAGAAATTTCCTATACCCATGGCAGGTTCAAGGATCTTGCCCTTTTCAAAGCCAATGTTCGCAAGCCCTTCATATATGGCATTGATTACAACAGGTGAGGTATAATGAGCATTTAGAGTGGAACGCCTTGCTTCTGAGTATTCCGCATCATCAAGAACGTTTTTCAGCCTTTCATACTCATTCTTCCAGTCATCATTTCTGGGGTCGAATGCCTGCGGGATTGCTCCCCAGCCCGTATATCCCGAAAGTATTTTCTGTTCTTCGGGAGTAGCGGTTCTGCCCTCTGCTTCAATGGTTTTCAGAGTTTCCACCGCTGCTATATTTGCATTAAACCTCGCCTTCGGTCCGTTTACGCCCAGATTTTCATCGGTAATAACGTAATTATTTTTGTAAGTATCCACTGGAGATTTAACTTCATCAGTCTGAACGCTCTCCCGAGTATCCACTGGAGACTTTTTCTCAGCTTCAACCGGGGACTGAACCTTTTCGGCAGGCTCTGCTTTTTCCACAAGAGCATATCCACGATTTATAAAGTCTGCAAGGGTCATAATTTCCGAATCGTGGAACAGGCTCGATGTTTCTTCAAGGGTAATTATATTGTCGGAAATATCCGAAATACGGAAAAGCTCGTCGTCCTTTTCCAGCAAGTCACCGATAGCAGGCTCATAGCCATAGTCGGTTCTGCTGTTTTCGGCATCAATAGCTGCGCCCATTTCATCAATAGGAATCTCGGGGAAATCCATAGTTTCCGCAATGACCTTGCTTTCCTCAATTACAAAATCGAAGAAATTATTGTCAAGAGTACGCACATTTCCGTCACGATCGGTAAGCTCGATGTGGTAATCTCTGCTCGATACCCCTTTACGCATATTTTCAAGATGCTTTGCAATATCCGCAAGCATATCTTCGGAAGAAACACTGTTTTCTTCCTCCCACACATCAACATGAATGCTGTTGGTTTTGTTTGTGGCATACTTTGTGAAAGAGTCGTCCTCATCGGGAGTGTAGCTTTCGGTTATTTCCTCAAAAGCAGGGTTTTCATCATCGCTGAGGTCTTTATCGTTCCATTCCGTTCTGCGGACAAGGCGGATATTATCATAATCATTTACATTGATTTTTTCCTTTTCCCTACCGAGAAATCTGTCCGAAACATCGACAAAGCCGTATGAATCTACATAATGTGCTTCATTGTTCATAACGATAATGTCGCTGACGGAGAGGGAATGTCCCGTGAAATCCTCGGGACGGTCAAGGTTGAATTTTGTGTATATGGCTTCAAGCTTATTGCTGTCCTCAAAATCATCAAGGCTGCCCGTATAGATAAGGTCATAGTTTTCGGGCTTAGCAGCTTCGCCATAACGCTCGGCATTGGTAAAGCCTTCAAAGCGTATAGCGTGATTTTCAGGACCTTTTTTCAGCTGATATATCTTGTATTCATTATCGGGTTCAGGCTTTTCAATGCCGTATTTCTGCAATATTTCATGAGCATGGATAAGTCTTGTGAAATCTGTATTTTCATTTGCATTATCTACAACAACCTTTGCATAGTATATGCGCCTGTCAATATCATTCTGAGTAATGTATTTATCATTATCAATAAGGTCGGAAATGACCTTTGCAACCTCAGCCCAGGTATATGTTTCCTTTCCGGATGTTGTTGTGATCTCAATTCCCTTGGAATCATGGTCTGCAAATCTGACGGGACCTTCTCCGCTGTGACCGCCTATGCCGTATTCATCTTTAAGAAATTTTACAAAATCGTTCTTTGAGGGATTATTCTTATAGAACTCCTCTACTCTGAACTTTCCATCTTCAAAGCCTGTGCCACGCATGACCTCATTATGTATGAGATTTTCACGGGAAATATTATTCTCGTTTGCAATGAGATACATAAGCTCCCTTGCATGACCCCATACAAAATCGGCTTCACGATTAGACGCTGTGTCCTTGACAGTAAGGCTGTCATCGTGCGGCTCAAATTCAAGGGTGTAGGTATATCCCATAAGCGAAATATCCACACTTTTCAGAGCATTAAAGATCTCCTTTGTATCTCCGACAGTAATATCCTCCGTGGGAGTAAGTCCCGCCGATTCAACGATCTCACGAAAAACTGCCTTCGGATTGTTATTGAAAAACCTGTTCAGGGTATTGCTTTTCTTTGCAAATTCTTCTCTTTCCTCGGGAGTAGGCTCGGTGGTATTGGCAACAATGGAATCAAGTATTTTTTCATCACGCACAGCGATGTATTCATCTATATTATCAGCAAAATATTCTTCCGCATCTGCTCTGCTCAAAAAGCCTGAAAAATCATCGTTGATAGGTGCATAATACGTCTGACCATGATGCCTCATGTTTTCAAATTCGACATCATATTTCCCGTCCCCATTTTCGGAAATGAAGAAAATTTCATCTCTGTATTTGGTTGAATAACTTGTGGGGTTTCCGTTATCGTCAGCAGATTCGGGAATGGGAGTCCACTTTATTTCACTTTCCTCTACGGGAGCATCTGTATTTTCAAGGGTGCCGAAAAACTCAGGCGATTTGTTATGCTCTCTTTTTTCAACCATATCGGAAAGAGCGGCAAAATCTATTTCCTCAAGTCTGTTATATACACGCTCATCATCAAGGATATTTGACAAAGCATTACGGATAGTGATGCTGTCATCATCATATACACCGCTGTCAATCTCATCATAGCTTTCGTTGTAGATAGTATAATCGTATCCCTCATCGGAACGTTCAAAAATGCTGATATATCCGCCATTAGGCATTTTGAAGGCAAGCTCGGTTTCAGCTTCTTCATTCATCTCCTCATAATCATCAATAAGGAACTGGGGAGAACGAACCGAATATGTTTCCGATTCAAGGCAGAGTGCATCATTGTGGGACATCACTTCCTGCAAATGCTCGGAAATGTATGTACATTCCCTATCATCGGCACTTACAGATTCACTGTCCCCGCCTATCTGATAAAATTCGACCGTAACATCGGCAAACTGCTTCCCCGTATCGGCAATGTATTCCTGATATTCTTCAAGTGCAGTTATATCGTCTTTTCCCACATACGAACCTGTTACAAAGGGCTTTTCGCCTTCTATCGTAATTACGGAAAAGTTTATCGTGTTATTTGCAAGGTCAAGATATGCAGCTATTTCATCAATGCCCTTTATCTCGGCAAATGAGGTTATGGGCTTGTCCGCACCGTAAACGTGCATAGTCTGCTCGTCTATATTCACATCAAAGGCTGTCACACCCTCAGTCTGCGAATACTTTGCAAACTCGGCTTCGGTTATCTGAGTACCGCCAAAGGCACATAGATCCATAAAAATTTTATCTGAACTTGATATGATATTTCTGACCGCTTCTTCGGTAACATCATTTGCGATGTAGTACCTGTTTGTGTCATTCTGAGAAACTGCAAGCACTATGTTTACAGCAGCCGCTTTTTCTTCAAGGATTCTGTCAAGCTCGGTAGTGCCCACATGAAGCATATCCTCAAAGCTCAACGCCGATAAATGATCACGATTCATCTGTTTAAGAGAATCATATTTTTCTGTTTTTGCAAGCTCATTGTCAATGTAGTATGAAACGGAAAAGTTTTCAAGGTCAGCTTCCATCTGCAAGCTGTGATCTCCCTGTTCTTCCGAACCTATCTCGGTATATCCGATAGCAATGTGCTTCATATCCGAGAAATCTGCTGTGCTTGAGAACTCGGAATCAAGGAAATCCTCGATATATTTCTTTGCCATATCAAGCTCGGATACAACAGTTTTTTCACCATTGCCAAGATACTGTCCGTTTCTGTGAAGCTCATACTTATCCACATTTGATGTTACGGCATATTCGGTGCTGCCTGAACGCTCCCTTTTGGAAATACCAACATCATTGGGATATACGCCCTTCATTGATACGACCTCAACATCTGCACCCTTGTATCTGTATCTATCGCCAACGGCAATATCCTCGGCGGTTCTTTCGGCAGCAGGCTGCTCCTGTTCCTTTTCAATGCTCTTTGCTTCGTATTCACGAACAGTATTTGCAAACAGATTAAGCAGTCCCGGGTGAGTGGTAAGGTAATTAGAGTTAATTCCCATACGCATATTATCGGAGAGCTTTCCTATGATTTCATTTCCCCAGTTATAGTTTTCCTTTGAAATGCGTCCGTCAAAATCCTTCTTGTAAAGATTTGCAGCAACAACTACCTGAATTCTTTCAAGGGAATATCTCTCCAGAAGCTCTGTCAATGCGGCATTGCTGTCAAGAGAGTTATTGTTGTAGTGTTTGCTCAGAAACGCATCAATATCATGCGCACACGCAAGGTTTTCCTTTTTGAAGAGCATAAGATTTTCTCTGTCAATAGCTTCATTTATCTTGTCCGCAGTCAAAGCCAGCAGTTCTGCCACATCTGAATAACTGTTGAGGTATTCATCACTTGTCCAATCATCATATAAATCGGCAAGAGTGTTCTTTGAGGAAAGCAACGCATTTATCTGCTTTTCGGTAAGACTGAGCTTTTCTTCGGTTATGTAAGTCTGAATGTTATCCTTTGTGCTTATCTCATAAGCAGACTCAATAAGCACAGCGGGAGATTCCTTCTTCATACCCTCAAGGAACGCCTTCCATTCGGCTGCCACCTTATTTGCAAGCTTTTCCTCGGGAGTGAGATTATCATACTTTTCATGATAATCAGAAAAGCCGTTCCATGCTTCATCAACAAGTACATTTCTATCCTTGTCTATGATGATACCAAAGGTTTCATCGCCGTAATTTTCATTTTCAAGCAGGAAAAGCTCCTTGCCGTCAACGGTTTCGGTATCAACAACATACCATGTACCCTCATAACCGTCGATTATGAGAGAATCGCTGTCTGCGGAAATTTCACCTTCAAGTGACTTCTTCGCCTTCTGTACAGCGGGAGTGTGTTCCTCCAGATATGCCTGAATAGTCAGTTCCTGATATCTTCTGACAACATCATTATTGGGGTTTATGTAAGCATTTGCATAATCCTCAAAATATCCCGAATGTGTATCTATCACATTCTGCTTGCAGTTTTGATAGATATATTCAAGGAAATTATCCGAGTTATATGCGGCAAGAACATCATCTTCGGTAACGGTGATGTCTATAAATTCGCCATCGCCGCCATCGCCCTCTTCATTGAAATATACCCATGAAAATGCTTTGCTGTCAGGGTTATAGATTATATCATTGGGATAACGATTGTCCACATGAGGGAATTTCGTCTGAATGATGATGTTATTTTCATATCTTTCCCTGTCGGCAGCACGTTCTTCATCATCTGCTCTCCAATGCTCAAGCTGATTTTCGGTGTTGGTATAATCAATGCTGTGAGCAGCCGCATATTCAAGTGCTTCGTCAACAGAAGAAAATGTGGGACATCTGCCCTCATCATCAAGATATACAGCTCTTTCCTCATTCGTTTCGGGGTCATATTCGGAAATGTAATAGTCCATATTTTCCTCGTCGGAAACGATACGGAAGAAAGAATTTTCTTCAATGCGGATCGCTGTGGGGTGGAAAAACTCGTTATCGGGGTCAAGGAACATATTCCTTGCCTCACGCAGACTTTCAAAGCCTGCTGTTTCCCCTGTCTGCATATTGCGGATATTCACAAATCCGTTGGTGTCGGCAATACGCTCGTATCCCTTTTCACGCAGCTCATTCACAAGGTCCATATTCTGAATATTATCAATGATCCTGCGGACAGTAGCAGCATTTTTCTCACCCACTACCGTAAGAGTTGCATTGTTTCCGCTTATCCTTCCCGAGAATTTCATAGATGAATCCCCGGCAATGATGTTTGCGACCTGCAATGCTGTTTCGGTATCGGTATTTATATACTTTCTCTCGGAGGGCGGCAGCTCCTTATACGGAACATTGCCTATAATTCTTGCCGTGCTTCTGTTCTGATCCGAAAGTGAATTAACAATAGCTATGGCTCTCTCCCTGTCTGCCTTGCTGACAGTTATGGTGTTCTTGTAGCCGACCGTTGCGGAAAACAGTATATTCTCTGCATTGAGCCTGTCCATAACTGTCCTGATGTTCTGTGCGGAAAGATTAAGAAAGCTGCGGTCATCGGGTGCAAGCTGTCTGTAATAGTCCTTGTTTACATATTCGGGCATAAGTGTCATCCTTTCTGATATTTATTCATCGCCTTGATGTCTGCGATAGTTGCTCCTTTGGGATAATCCTCGAAATACTCTATTATTTCGTCATAGGTGAAATTTCTCTCCGCACAGAACTTGTCCATTTTTACAACCTCTTCTGCGTGGATCTCCTTTGCCACCTTTGCCATCTGAGCTTCGATAACCTTTGTCCTGTTGGCAGCGGTTTTCTCATTCTCAATGGATTTAGCGTGCTTTTCTTTAAGAAGGTCACGCTTTTCAAGGAGCTTTTCCATTCTGTTTTCAGGCTTTTTATCCGCTGTGTCAGGCTTATTTTCCTCGGTGGGTGAAGCGTGCTCCAGTGGAGCACGAACCTCACCTATCACCTCGTTTTCTTTCATAAATTCATTCATATGACTTTACCTCTTATTCTCCGACAAAATCCCAGTCAATATCGTCATAAATATCTTCCTCGTCCTCATTCTTATTTTTACGGAACTTATCCCCTGTGAAATAAAAGTCCCTGACAAAAATATCGGTGGTAAATCTCCTGATACCATTTCTGTCAACATAATCGCCTGTGGTAAGGCTGCCGGTAATGGCGATCATATTGCCCTTAGTAAGATAAGTGCAGATCCTCTCGGCCGTCTTTCCCCATGCGGTGCAGCGGATAAAATCCGTGACCTTTCCGCCGCCTGCATATCTGTCAACCGCCACCTTGAAATTGAGCACCACACCTGCCGAACTTCTGACAGGTCTGAGTGTAAGGTCTGTTGCAATTCT
>JAGAJY010000129.1 GCA_017848125.1 Oscillospiraceae bacterium | reverse complement strand
CCGTTGTCTGTTTCTATTCCCACATATGCCACCGCCTGTGACTGAGATGTAGTTTCCAGAGCGTGCTCCTGATATGTAATGAGGGAGTATTTCAGACCAAGACTGTCCTTGACAGCATTTGAAACAGCGTCAAGTCTGCCGTTTCCGACAGCTTCACGGGTAATTATTTTGCCGTTCTTGTTAATGGTAACAGAAGCGGTAATACCGTTCTTCTGTTCAAAATGCGCCTCGTCGATCTTGAAGTCAGTTTCGATATTAACATATCTGTCCATAAATATCTGCTTTATCTCGGAAGGCATAAGCTCCTTGTGGCTGTGGTCGGATACGCTCTTTACAGCATAGCCGAAGCTTTCTCTCATCTTGGGAGGCATATCTATTCCGAACATCTGCTCCATAATGTAGCCTATGCCGCCCTTGCCCGACTGAGAGTTGATTCTGATAACATCTGCTTCGTATTCTCTGCCAACGTCCTTGGGGTCGATAGGGAGATAAGGAACGTTCCAGTGCTCGGGATCTTTTTCCTCACGCCACTTCATACCCTTTGCGATAGCGTCCTGATGAGAGCCTGAGAATGCGGCAAATACAAGTCTGCCTGCATAGGGGCTTCTCTCGTTTACCTTCATACGGGTAACACGCTCGTATATCTCAACCAGCGACTGCATATCTGAGAAATCCAGCTCAGGGTCAACACCCTGAGAATACATATTCATCGCCAGAGTTACAATATCGACATTTCCTGTTCTTTCGCCGTTTCCGAAGCAAGTACCCTCAACTCTGTCACCGCCTGCCAGCAGACCCATTTCAGCGTCCGCAACGGCACAGCCTCTGTCATTGTGGGGGTGGAGAGAAATGATTACATTTTCTCTGTCGTGGAGATTGTCGCTCATATATTCGATCTGGGAAGCATAAACGTGAGGCATGGACAGCTCAACGGTAACAGGCAGATTGATAATGACCTTATTGTCGGGAGTAGGCTTCCAGATGTCTATAACAGCGTTGCATATTTCAAGAGCGAACTCAGGCTCTGTGCCTGTAAAGCTTTCGGGGGAGTATTCAAATACAAAGTTGCCGGGAGTTTTGTCACGGTATTCCGCACAGAGCTTTGCACCCTCTATAGCTATCTTGATAATATCCTCCTTGGACTTTCTGAAAACCTGCTCTCTCTGAGCCACGGAGGTAGAATTGTAAAGGTGAACAACAGCATTCTTGCAGCCTGCGAGAGCCTCAAAGGTCTTTGCGATAATGTGTTCTCTTGCCTGTGTGAGAACCTGGATGCGAACATCATCTGGAATCATATTGCGCTCAATGAGTGTGCGGCAGAATTCATATTCGGTCTCGGAAGCGGCAGGGAAGCCGATCTCAATTTCCTTGAAGCCTATCTTAACAAGCTTCTCAAAGAATTCCAGCTTTTCATCAAGGCTCATAGGGATAATGAGCGCCTGATTTCCGTCACGCAGGTCAACCGAGCACCACATGGGAGCGTGGTCAACATATTCCTTTTCAGTCCATTTCATTGATTTTACGGGAGGCATAAAATAGCCTCTGGTGTATTTTGATGAATTCATAATAAAATCCTCCTGTTATTTATTTTGTTTGATGGGGAAAGCTTCGGAATTTTTTAGACCACTTAGCATATCAACCGCCCCCTTATAAACAAAAAGCCCGTCCCGAAAAGCCTCCAAAGCTTCAAGAGACGAGTTGAACCCGTGATACCACTCTCATTCACATACGGATCGCCCCGTATGCCTCAGCCGCATCTGTCAATGCGCTTCTCTGTAACGGGAGAAGCCCGTTCAAACCTACTTGCAAAAGCTTTCGGAAGACTGCTCAAGGACGAGTTATAACCCAAACGCATTACCGCATTGCACCGAACTGCGGCTCTCTGAAAATGACAAAGGGGTCTTTTTTCCTGTCATAGCATTTATATCATATTTGCATTTGTATTATATCACATACTTTTTGATTTGTCAAGCTTTTTTTGAAATTATACATAGTGAAAATTTCAATATATAGCTGCGTTCTTTACAGACAGGTCTTTGTTTGTGCCGTTAAGAAAAAAATTGTCTGTATATCTGTGTTATAATTGTATTGTTACATTGCGTAGTCTCCTTGTTTATGCTGGTTTGGCCGCTTGACTTTAATACCATAAGTTTCTTCACTTTGAACTTTTTCTGCCATATTGTTTTACACTTATAATGAATGGGATATTGTTTGAAAAAATATTGACAATTTGTTTAACATATGATATAATCAAAGCGCAGTTTTATCCTAATGTTATTATAATTGGAGGCTGAATTATGGACAGTAGAATAATTAGTAAAATTGATGAAATATTTAATAAAGAGTTTCCTTTTGAAGATGAATCATCAGACGAATATGATTTTGAAAAACTTGAAAATAACAATAATATAATCATTCCTGCAATATACAAAGAATTTCTTTTGATGAATAAATACGAATATACTAAAGATGATTATTTTTTTCCAACTATTGAAAAATCTTCATCGACGCCAGCTGATGGATTGGAATTTATTGACAACTTTTATAGCTTGGCAAGCTTTTTTGAAAATTCAGATGAATTTATGGATTTATGGTGTGATTATGTTCTGCCAATCGGTGAAGTGGCAGGTGATTTTGTCTGTATAGGGGTTAAAGAACACAATCTCGGAAAGATATATATGCTAAATCACGATGATGAGGAAAGGGAAGATGGATTATATTTGATTGCTGATTCGTTCAGTGACTTTATTATGAGTTTTAGGCTTGTAGATTCCAATTAAGCAATGTGCTGATGAATATAAAATTACAGCACAAAATCAACACCTTTTTACAAAATGGAAGGTGGTAGATTTACTTGACAGCTGAAAAATTAGCAGAGGAGATACGTCAGCCGTTAAAGCAGAACGGCTACAAAAAGAACAGGCTAACATGGTACAAATCTGACGGCAGGGTAACGGTAGTGTTTTCCGTACAGAAATCGCAGTATGGCAGTGATCTGTGGTATTATAATTTCGGTGTTGGTCTGAATGAGCTTGAGGGCAGGACGATAAATACAATATCCAAATGCTGTATAATTGAACGTCTTGATATGAAAGCGAACGGAATCACTATATCATCCGATGTTCTTGTAAAAGCAGTATTAAGATTTGAATCCGAATACGGCGATATGGACAAGCTTAGAATAAGAGCAATGGAAGGCAGACTTCCGAGATTTGCCGCAAGACAGGCTGTTTCGTATCTTACATCAATAGGCAATTGAGCAGATATTGTGAAAGTATTATCTGCATTGCTCGTTATTATTTCATAATAATACGCTAATACGCTTTGTTAAATGTTAAAAAAATGTAAAATTACAGACTTCTCTTGACAAGTGAAGAATAATAGTGTATAATAATTAAGTAATGCGGATATGGCGGAATCGGCAGACGCGCTAGATTCAGGTTCTAGTGGTAGCAATACCGTGTGTGTTCAAGTCACATTATCCGCACCACGGCTTAACGAAGCCAAAAATAGCCCCTTGCAGTTTTACTCTGCGAGGGGCATTTTTATGTTTACTTTTTTCACAGTTCTAGTCCGTCATTCATATTTCAGACGGTTGGCGGCGGCTTGCATTTGCTCAAAGGTTGAATGTACATAAATAGCTGTTGTACTGATACTTGAATGTCCGAGCATACGGCGTGCGGTTTCAATGTCAGCACCGTTCTGAATGAGGTGTGTTGCATATGTATGTCTAAGCTTATGCGGTGATATGTAAGGGATATTTGGGTATATCTCTTGTCGCTCTTTGTAGAAGCGTTTGTAGTGTGTGTGATACGCTGTGAATGATAGGGGCTGTCCTTTATCGTTATGGAATACTAAGCCCTTGCAATTGCCGCTCTGGGCTTGAATGGCGGCTAATATGCGGCGGCTTTCATCACATAAGGGTACACGTCTGTCAACGCCGCTTTTGGTTGTATTCTTGATTTGTGCTTTACCCTTGCAGTTAACAAGTGTCTGACACACTCGGATATATCCCTCTTGCAAATTCACGTTTTCCCAAGTCAACGCAAGAAGCTCTCCACGTCTTAGCCCTGTCCAAAGTTCAAGCTTAAACATCAATATGTCGGGTGTTTCTTCCTCGAAAAGCAGGTGTTTCAGCTGTGCAGACGATAACAGAACAATGTCCTTTTTGACATTTCGGGGCGGCTTGATTTTCTCTGCGGCGTTTTTGGTTGCGTACTCATTGAGAACAGCTTCATTCAAACAGCGTTTCAGCAGAAAATAGACTTTTCTCTGTCTGCTTATGCTGTAGTTCTTGGCGGTATTCAAACAACGCTGTATGTGTATAGGCTTTATCTTTTCAAGTTCCAAATTGGCTATAGGGTAGAAGTGTTTGTTATTGATAATCTTGTATTCAACGGTGCAGTCATAAGACAAAACGCCGTCGCAGTATGTTTCAAAAAATTCGTCAAACCATTCGGAAAAAGTCATTCTATGCTCCTTTCAATTCCTGTCGCAACTCCCGTCCCCTTGCGTTAGGGGTTTGTAAAGTGTTTGGTGCAATGCCGTTCACATAAACTTGACGTAAACTTTGCAGTCTGCTCCAAGACTTCAAGAGGGCATTGCTTTTCTTGGCAATTAAGGGGATACGCCCCAAGTATGCCGTGCCTGTGCTGTGCTTTGGTTACTGCACGAGGATTTGTTACTGTGCCGCTTCTCCGTGACCGTGTGGGGGCGTACCCCCTTAACTGAGTATATGCAATGCCCTCTTGAACTCTCGGAGTTCCTGCAAACTTTCCGTCAACTTTCTGCGAACTCTGTTTGTTTGGTATAATGGTTATACAGAATTGAAAGTTAACTTTCAAAAGCGTTATCCCGTTCGGAGATATTTCAAACTGAGCCGTGCTTCGGGAATATTGATTTCTCTATCAAAATCTGCTGTCCCGTAATCGGTATCAGTAAGATATTGAGGTACATTGCGAACTATGTTGCCGCCTGCGAAATAGAAATTACCGAATATTTTCGACAGGTCTTTCGTTATGTATTTGGTTACATAGGCAGAAACGCCGTTTACATCACCGTATATTTCGCAAGCTGTAGAAAAGCCGTGTTTCCATTGTGGAAGATTATACACCACTTGACAATCGTCAATGTTTACCCCTTTGCGTTTTAGTGTTTCGATTTTCAAAGGCTTTGAATATCCCTTTGCTTTTCGTGTAAAACTATCAATCACTGTTATGCTGTCATTAAACAGCCCGTGAAAGTGAATCGCTCCGCTTTTGTGGTATTCGGGAATGAGCAGATATTTCAGCCCGTGTCTGCTACGCATATTGTTCAAGAACGAGTGAAGCAGAGGGAGAATTGCTTTCGGGTCTTTGCTGTCCACCTTATCGGGGGATATGGTGAGTGTAACAAAATACTTGAAATCATCTGCGTTCATACAGATAATGTCCTCGACCTTTGTTTTGCTCCGTCTGCGGCTGTCGGCTCTAGTGGCAGCATTTTTATCTTGTGGCTTCGGTACAAATTCACGGTTAGGGTCTTTTCGCATTTCCCAACCGTCCTCTTTGAATATCTTGCGGCTTGCTGTTGTAATCTTGCAAAATCCTTGCGGATATTGCTTGACTTTAGTGTTGTGGAATATTTCATCATAGCTTTTAGCAATCATTTTTTCATCTCCCGTGCATTGTGGAATCCTCGCATTATAGCCGTTCCCCGTTCCCCCGTGAATAGAATCTGTGGCTATAATCAAGTAGGGCTTGCGCCCCCTCGCTTGCCGTTCTCT
>JAGAJY010000128.1 GCA_017848125.1 Oscillospiraceae bacterium | reverse complement strand
TTGACGGATAGATTTTAACGTCCATATAAGAGAATTGTCCTTTCGGAAGATTTTATTCAAGAAAATTCGCAAAATCGCCTACAGTCATTTTAACTGCGGAGGATTTTCCTATATCTGAGCATATGATGATATTTATTGAGCCGCCTTCACGCTTTTTATCGTTAAGGCAGGCGTTTCCCAACTGCGATGCCTTTGGTTCGACGGTTATGTCAAGGCAGTATTTTTTCAGCAAGGTCATAAGGTCGTCGGTAAGCCCATTGCGGCACAGTTTACGCTTTTCGCTGAGCTCTGTCACCATTTCCATTCCCTTTGCAACTGCTCTGCCGTGGGAAATTCCTGTGTAATTGTAATACTGTTCAATGGAGTGACCAAGTGTGTGACCGAAATTCAGAAGCATTCTTTCGCCCTTGTCAAATTCATCAGCCTCAACCACATCACGTTTGATAGAAACGCACTTTGCAATAACCTCGTCCATAACGTTCCAAATGCTGTCAATATCATTGGCTGAAAGAATATCGAAAAGTGGGGCGGATTTTATCATTGCATATTTAACGACCTCACCCATTCCGTCAATAAGGAAATCACGGGGGAGTGTGCGCAGAGCGTTTGTGTCGCACAGAACGAGCTTAGGCTGCTTGAAAGCGCCTACAAGGTTCTTTCCTTCGGGAATGTCGATAGCGGTTTTTCCGCCCACGGAGGAATCTACCTGTGCAAGAAGGGAGGTGGGGAGCTGGATAAAGTCCATTCCTCTCAGATATGTAGCAGAGGCATAGCCTGCCATATCTCCCGTAACGCCGCCGCCGAGAGCGGCAATGCAGTCAGTTCGTGTAAAATGATTTTCGGCAAGAAAGCCGTAGATCCTGTTAAGGGTATCGGAGCATTTGGAAGCCTCGCCGTGGGGAAATGTGAACAGGCACACCTCAAAGCCTTCCTGTTTCAGAGAAGCAGTAACCCTTTCGGAATATATGCCGCTTACGTTATCATCGGAAATGAGGGCTATCTTTTCAGCCTTTGTGACCTTTTTTACATATTCGCCGCAGTTTTCCAGCAGACCTGTTCCGATAATTACATCATATTTCTGAGATGCGTTTACGGTGATAATTTCCATTTGTTCCCAATCCTTTCGGTAAAAATCAAATGACTCCGCATAAGCAGGCAGAGTCATTTTTTACTGCGTACTATTCTGTAACTATAACGCAGTCGGGGAGATTCCCGGCAAGAAAATCAAGCTCGTTAAAATCTTCTGTGTTTTTCAGCTCAATGCCGATAAGATAAAGCTTTTTCAGCTCTGTAAGCTCATAAACGGGGGTAAGGTCAGCAATGGGATTGCCCGAAAGCTTGAGCCAGCCAAGGCTTTTGAGCTCGGCAAGAGTTGTGACATCGGTTATCTGGTTGCCGTCTATGTATATCTCGGTAACTGCGTTCATTCTCCACAGGGGGAAAATATCGGTAATACTGTTGTTCTGGAGATGTATTCTGTCCATCATAACCATACCTTCAACGGGGGTTATGTCGGTGATGTTATTGTCGTTGAGCTTGAGAAGCTTCATTCCCTTCATATCAGAAAGAGCTGAAATGTCTGATATTTCGTTGTTGGAAAGGTCGAGATTGGTAAGATTTGTCATATTTTTCAGGGGCGAAATGTCCTTTATCTCGTTGTCACGGAGATAGAGAGTGCGCAGATTTGTAAGCCCCGCAATGGGAGTAAGGTCGGAAATATTGTTCTTGAAAAGGGAAAGGGTCTGTAGATTTGTAAGCCCCATTATGGGAGTAAGGTCGCTGATATTGTTCTGATAAATATGAAGCTCGGTAAGGTTGAGCATATATTTCAGGTCGGCAATATCCTCGTTAGTCAGGGACATATTGTTAAGGGTCAGGGAGGTGAGGGAGGTAGGGTACTCTACGCCTTTTATTGTAATTGTTTTGGGCAGGTCTGCCAGAGCACTTTCCTTTGCACTTACTGCTCTGCTGACCTCGGGAAGGTCGGAGCCGTTAAGGTAATCAAGCTTGGATTTTGGAATAAGGGTAGGCGCAGCCTCGGTCTGTATCTCGGCAAGCTGGCTTTCGAGGCTGTCCGCCTTGGAAACAAGCTCGTCCTTGGAAAGCTCTGCGTTGCCTGCGTCTGACGCCGAAACATCAGAATCGGTGCAGCCTGTGAAAAGCGCAGAAAGGGAAATAACTGCCATAACAGCAACCATTAAGGAAAATATTTTCATAAACAACACCGCCTGTACTTCAGATTTTTTGTAGATTTTCTCCTTTGCGGAGTTTCTTGTCAAAAATTATACAGCTATACAAGTATATTATAGAATATTTTCGGGAAATTGTCAATAGTTTTTTCTGTTAAAAAAGAATAACCGACCCGCAAATGCGAATCGGTTATGAAAATCATACTGAATGAGTCGGGATTATTCTTCCTTCATCTTAGCGAAGCACTCGCTACAGTAAACGGGACGGTCATCTCTGGGTCTGAAAGGAACCTTTGCTACACCGCCGCAGGAAGCACAGGTAGCCTCGAACATTTCTCTTTCACCCTTAGCGCCGTTCTTGCGTGCGTTGCGGCAGCTCTTGCATCTCTGAGGCTCGTTCTCAAAGCCCTTTTCAGCGTAAAATTCCTGTTCGCCTGCAGAGAATACGAACTCCTCGCCGCACTCTTTGCATACTAATGTCTTGTCTTCGTACATTTGATTTCCCTCGCTTAAATAAATTTTTGATTGGACCTGAGGACGGACTCACACCGACACCTTTGATTAAACAACGCTCTGAATGATTAAGCTACTTGGCCGCATATATACAGATGAGCACTGCTCATATGCACTATAGTTATCCGCCGTTTCCGACGAGCTTTTCCCTCAGCTTCGCCCTTGCACGACCTACGGCATTCTGGGCTGACTTTCGGGAAATTCCAAGCTTCTCCGATATTTCGTCATAGGTTTGACCCGAAATATACAGAAGCAATATACGCCTTTCCGTTTCCGAAAGCAGTTCCTCAAATTCCTCAAAAAGCTCCCTCTGAACGATGATGCTTTCAGGAGTAAGGTTGCTTGACGGCTCGGCTTCGCTGTCCGTTCCGCTTTCGATATGCCCTCTCAGCTTTGCTGCCGCTGTTTTCATACGGTTAACAATGCAGGTATAGACATAAGAGGAAAAGCCTGCTCCGTTTTCCCCGTTGAAGTTCTTTACTGCGCTGAGCAGACCGAGAGTTCCCTCCTGAATGAGGTCATCGTAGGCAGAGGAGTCGGGGCATAATGCCGACGCCTTGCTTTTTATCAGCGGAAAATAGCGGTAGATCAGCTCGCCCGAGCAGGATACAAACAGCTTGCTTCTTCTGCACATCATTACAAGCTCCTCGTCCGAACGCGCGGAAAGGGAGATGCTGATATCATTGGTATTTTCGCTGTGTTCAGCGGTCATAGAACTGCCTCCGAGGAAACGCATTAACAGTAAACATATAAACCGTTTTACTGTTTTTCTTATTTTAACCTATTTATTCCTGTTTGTCAAGTGCCTTTTTAATAAATTTTAAACTGAATAAAAATTTTTGTTATAAAGGTTATTGTTTATACATTGATTTTGTGCATATTGCTGTATGATTTCCTGTATTGTTTGAATTTATTATTATAATTTGCAGTTGGTAAGCTTGCGAAACTGAGTACAGTTAATGAATTTGTGAAAAAATATTGACATACTTATAAACTTGTGATATACTTGTATTGTACAGTTTATTGAAAGGACAGGGCGAAAATATGCTGAACGAATTTTCAAGGTCGGAGCTTCTTCTGGGAACAGACGCTATGGACAGGCTCAAAAAGGCAAGGGTCGCCGTGTTCGGTGTGGGCGGTGTAGGCGGCTATACTGCGGAAGCCCTTGCAAGAAGCGGCATAGGGGCTATTGACCTTATTGATAACGATACGGTGAACGTTACGAACATCAACCGTCAGATAATCGCTCTGCACAGCACCGTGGGTATGTTAAAGACCGATGCGGCTGAGGCTCGCATACTTGACATCAATCCCCATTGCAGGGTAACGAAGCATTCGGTTTTCTACACTCCCGAAACCGCTTCGCAGTTTGATTTTGCCGACTATGATTATGTGGTTGACGCTATTGACACAGTTACGGGCAAGCTGGAGCTTGTTATGAATGCTGACAGGTGCGCCACTCCCATTATCTGCTCAATGGGAGCAGGCAACAAGCTTGACCCTACAGCCTTTGAGGTTTCGGACATCTACAAGACCTCTGTATGCCCTCTTGCAAAGGTTATGCGATATGAGCTTCGCCGCAGAGGAATAAAAAAGCTGAAGGTGGTTTATTCAAAGGAGCTGCCCATTGCGCCCTCCGCTCTGTGCGACGAGGAATCGGGCAGCCGCAGAATGATACCCGGGTCTGTTGCTTTCGTTCCCTCTGTTGCGGGGCTGATAATCGCAGGCGAGGTTATAAAGGATATTGCATTTTCGGAAGAATGAACAAAGGACTGCCGTGCATATTGCGGGGCAGTCCTTTGTTGTCAGATCTTGTAGATCTCATAAAGTTTCAGAGGAGTATCGGAGCAAATGTAATCGTAAAGTATTTTCAGAGCTTCTCCTCTTGTAAGGGTTTTACCGGGTGAGAAGCTTTTGCCCGAAATAAGCCCCTTTGCCTTTGCTATGGCGATATATCCGCAGCAGGGGTCGTCAGAGGGCACGTTTTTGTAAGGGGGAGCGAATATTCCCTCTATTTCGCCTGCCGCATAGTACTTCGACTCGTAAATATAAACATACAGCTTTGCAAGCTCGCTGTTTGTCAGTTTGTTTTTCATCTTGGGATTGACCTCATAGCGTCCGCTGTCTGTTCCTTTGGTTTCTGCATAGATCTCGGGATAGATGTCCTCAAAGTATGAATCATACCATAAGCTTTCCTCGCATAGCTTGTCAAATTCTTCTATGGTTATGGGCTTGTCGGGCTCCAGCTTTTCGCTGTCTGTTATCCTAACGTCATAGTTCCATAGAGTGCTTATTTCCTTTTCGTATTTATGTCCCTTGATGTCTGTATAAGGCTTCGGCTCATTCTTTGGGGCGCTGTTTTCGGATTCGCTGTAATAAGCTTCTCCGTAATATGTGATGCGTTCGCCTGTCAGGGCGTTTATCAGATAATTGCTGTCAAATTCGTAGGTCAGGTAAATATGGGATCTGAGCTGTAAATCGGTAAAGCCGTGATAATAAAGCTCAGGTTTCATTTTCTCAAACAGCTTTTTATACGCTTCGTCCTCTGAAACAGGCTTTTCCTTGGGGAATTCCATATCGTGATATGTGCATTGGAAGCTGAGTACCTCGCCCCTTGAATCCACCGTTATTTTCATATCGTCAAAATCGGTGGGAATGTCGTTTACATATCTTGTAAATTCAATGGTCTTTTCTGAACTTTCCGAGCTTTCGGTTTGGGGAAGCTCTCTGTACTCCGAAGCCTTATCGCCTATGAAATATTCAGCCGCTTCCTTTGCAAGAGCAGATGCCTTATCGCTGTTTACGGGAGTTGTGTTTTTCTTGGGGCTTTCATCGCCGTAATAATAACGCTTGCGGAAGCTTATTACCTCGCCTGTGAGTGCGTCCAGCGAAACGGTAAGATAAATGCTGTCCTTTGTTGGGTCGTCAGTGGTGTATTCGTAATCAAACTCACGCAGGAAGCGCATATTTCCTTTGTGATCGTAATATGCGCTGATATTATTTGAGCTTGGCACAAGCTCCTTGTTGAAAACAATGTATTTATTTTCCTTGATTATTTTCAGTGCCTGCTCGGAGCTTACAAGCTTGTTTTCTTCTTCGAGTGCGGCAAGCTCTGCGTCTGTAAATTCATCTATAGCTTCTCCGCTATCGATACCTTCGCCTGCCCAGATGTCGTCTTCATCACTGTAATAACCGCTCCAGCTGTAGGCTGAGGTGTAGGAATATTTTTTCTTGTCGTCATAGATAGATGTGTATTCTCCCGTGATGGCGTCTATCATATTTTCGCCCTCTGCGGCAGGGTAATAGACGGGGAGGATATAATCTTTTCTTATCCAATTTCTTTCATCATCGTAATAACTGTCGGAGAAAATACTGTAGCAGATCTCAAGGGGCTTTCGGGACTTGTAAAGCTCGGCTGCCTTTTCCTCGGAAATTCTTTTTGCTGCATCGGGGCAGTCGGCGTCATTCCACCAGATGAGGTTAAATTCAATAAGCTTTCCCGTGTTGGAGTCAATGGTCATTTCGCCGCTGTTTCCGTGAAATTCTATGTCGCTTTCTTCTCGTCTGAAATCGTAGCGGACTTCTGACTCCCACAGACTGTCGGTTGAAGTGGCACGTTCGATTATGATATTGCCTTTCAGATCGGGGTTGAGCATTTTCAGATGTTTCTTTACATATTCTTCCTGCTTTTCGGCAGTGAGCTTTGGAAAATGAGGCTTAGAATAGCTTGGGTCGGTGCTGTCGGAATAATATGAATAATGTCTGATAAAGCCGTTGTAATATTCAACGGTAATTGAGCAGTTGGTGTAAGAGCCGCCGTCCTCGTCCTTTTTTTCGCTGTACCAGCAAAGCTTGTAAAAGGTGTTTTCATATTTGGTTTCTGTTTCATAGCTGAATTTGTCAAGCTGTGCTGGAATATTGATGCGTTTTTTTACTTCGGCTATCGCCGCTTTCAGGTCGGTAGTTTCCTTGCTTTCCGAGGAGGAGGATTTCTTTGAGCTGTCGGCGGCTGATATGTCCGCAAAGGGGAGAGAGGTCAGCAGAAGTGCCGAGCAGAGGGCTGTGCAGAGGATTCTTTTTTTGTGAAGTGCTTTCATTTTTGTCAATCCTTTCAGATGAATTATGGGTCGTACTGTATAATAAACAATCATTGATGGGATTATTTTACAGAGAGTTTGAAATTTAACATCTTGTTAATATAATAACGTGAATGTAGGGGTGTGTCAACGATTTGTTTTTGATATGCCGAGTATTGAAAAAGAAACGGTTCTATGCTATAATTATATCTGCACATTGCAGAAAAACGGAGCATTTTTCGGAAAAAGGTGAATGTATGAATCCTTGGATAAAAAAGAATAAATGCGCTGAGGTCTGTACCGCAGATAAATCGGGTCTGAGGATACGTTATCCGAAAAATATGGATATGTGGCTAAGACTGTTTTACAGGGATTTTGCTGAATGGCTGCGCAGGAATTATGATTTTTCTGTCCGTGTAAATGTGTATCTGAAGGACAGAGAATATATCAGAGCCTCTGACGGTGAAAATGTTTCGGCATTGTTTTTCGGACCCTTTGATTTGTCTGAAATACCCTTTATCCGCATTGCTGTGGGAGATTTTGGTTCATGGCTTGAAAAGGATTCTTCCGACAGCCCTTTGTTCAATGCTCTGTGTACCTATGCCGCTTCGCTTGCACACGAGCTTACGCATTATTATCAGTGGCGCAGGGATATGCGGTTAAGCGAGGTGCAGGAGGAAAGACAGGCGGAGTATTATTCACGGAAAATCGTCTATGCATATCTCAATGACAGAGGATATGATCTCTATGACTATATAAGCGGACAATTTCAAGAGTGAGCGCAAAAAAAGCTCCGTCAGTTCATTTCGGCTGACGGAGCTAATGCATTTATTGAATTATCAAAGAGCGACCTTTCTTACTGAGCTTCCGGGAACAGTCCTCTTTTCGATATCTGCACCAAGGGCTCTGAGCTTCTGCTCGATATCCTCATAGCCACGCTCGATGTGGTAAATATCGTCTATCTCGGTCACGCCGTTTGCGGCAAGACCTGCGATTATGAGAGCCGCACCAGCTCTCAGGTCGGTTGCTGTAACGGGAGCACCCATAAGCTTTCCTACGCCCTCGATAACGGCTACTCTGCCCTCTACGGAGATGTCAGCGCCCATTCTTCTCAGCTCATCTACATAGCGGAAACGGTTGTTGAATATTTCGTCGGTAACGATGCTTGTTCCCTCTGCAAGGCACAGCAGAGTGGATATCTGCGGCTGCATATCTGTGGGAAAGCCGGGGTGAGGCATGGTTCTTATGCTTGTCTTTACCAGAGGACCGTCAACGGAAATTCTTATGCTGTCATCAAATTCCTCAACGTTTACGCCTATCTTTGCAAGCTTCTGGGTAATGGATTCAAGGTGCTTGGGAATAACGTTCTTTATCAGCACATTGCCCCCTGTTGCGGCGGCGGCGACCATATATGTGCCTGCCTCGATCTGGTCGGGGATAATTGCGTAGTCTGTTCCTCTGAGATTCTTTGTGCCCTTTATCTTGATAACATCCGTGCCTGCGCCCATGATGTTTGCGCCGAGAGAGTTGAGGAAGTTTGCAAGGTCAACTATATGAGGCTCTTTAGCCGCATTTTCGATAACGGTCTGACCTGTTGCTCTCACAGCCGCAAGCATTGCGTTGATGGTTGCGCCTACGGATATTTTATCAAAATATATCTGAGAGCCGATAAGGGTATCTGCACAGATGTCTATCATTCCGTTGTCAAGGGTGCAAACCGCACCAAGAGCGGAAAAGGCTTTGAGATGCTGGTCAATGGGACGGTCTCCAAGATAACAGCCGCCCGGCATGGGAACTCTGGCTCTGCCGAATTTTCCGAGAAGCGTTCCGAGAAAATAATACGAGCCTCTCATATGACGTGCAAGCTCATAGGGAACGATAGGATCCTTTATGTTTGATGCGTCGATTCGGTAGGTGTTGGTATCAAGCTTTTCAACGTCTGCTCCCATTTCGTAAAGAATACGCAGGGAGATGGAAACGTCGCTGATATTAGGGATATTTTCAAGCAGACAGGGACCGTCGGCAAGGATAACGGCAGGGATAATCGCTACGACCGCATTCTTTGCGCCGCTTATCACTACCTCACCCTCAAGACGTCTGCCGCCTTTGATGATAAACTTTTCCAAAGCAAAATCTCCTGTGACCGCAGACAGCTCTGCGGTAAAATTTATTTGCATAGATTATTATAACACATTGAGAGCCAAAATAAAAGTATTTTTCTCTATATAATTCTGACGGATTTTTTCTGCGATATTTTGAAATAAATGACATTCTGTACAAAAATCAGTCCGTGTGAGGAAATTTGGCAAAATACGATAACGACTTTTTGTAACCGAATTGTAATATGTCAAGATATTTGTAACCGATGTGTAACCTTGTTGCTTTTTTGTTCCGTATTGTATGAATAATCGGCTGATCTGCGTCATATTATTGAGGTGCAGGCGATTATTTTGGAAAAATTTGTTCTGTTTGATACTTGACAAAATGATACGAATGTGCTATAATGTAATCATGGTTACAGCACATAGGGGAGTGTGCTTATTCTGGACTGCGGACTGGATTTTTATGCGAGAGGTATCCGTATCAGGCTGACCTTCGGTTTTCTTGCGGTATGGGCTTTTCTGCTGATACAGGGAGCTTTTTCAAGGTATGCGGCTGTCGCTGCGGTGTGCTGTGCGCTTCACGAAATGGGGCATTTGGGGGCAATGAAGCTTTTCGGGATAAGAGTCAGAGGGCTGACCTTTTTCAGCGGAGGGATAAAGATCAGAAAGGAAACGGAGTTCTGCTCGTCGGCTGCGGAGATGGCTGTGCTTGCGGCAGGTCCTTTTGTAAACCTTCTTCTGGCTGTTTTGGGTTTTGCAGTGGGGGACAGGCTTTTTTCGGGGATAAATCTTGCGCTTATGCTGTTTAATCTTCTGCCTGTGTCTGTTCTTGACGGGGGGCGCATTTTTAAGGCGGCGGCAGAGCGGTTTTATCCTATGACGGATATTTCGCCGCTCTTTCGCATCACTGATTTTGTTTTTGGGCTGGCGGCGGCTTTTTTCTTTTTCAGGTCGGGCAGCGTCAGCTTTACACTTCCGCTGACCCTCGGGATCGCTGTGCTGGAGGGGCTGGGGGAGAAGTATGGGAAATAACCTTATTGCATTATAACTTGCATTAAAAGTAAAAATATGGTATAATACATATATAGTGTGAAAAATCGCAGAAAGGAGGAGCGGCATTGAAAAAGAATTACACTACAGACCCGAAGGGCAGGAGATATATATCCGCCGCAGGCTTTGTGCTGACGGTGCTTCTGCTTGCCGTGCTGAATATTCTGCGGCTGTACGCAATGGATAAATTTCCTCAGTATATGCCCGATGTGCCTGCACTTCCTGTTCGGGTGATAAATGTGCTGATGATAATTCTTGCGGCGGTTTATGTTGTGTTTATCCTGATACTTCTTCCTATGTGGTACAAGTCAATAAGATATGTTGTGAATGACAATGAGATAATTTCATATTCGGGTATCATTTCAAGGACGTACAGAATTATGAAGCTGAGTTCCGTTCAGCATGCTGTGAGGGTTTCACTGCCCTTTTCGGGAAAGACGGGCTTTAACCTTATTACCCTGAAGGCACTTGGCGGAAATATGCCTGTGATGTTCCTTTCAGACAAGGACTGCGGAGAGATACTTGAGCTTTTCCGCCGCCGCTTTGAGAAAAAAGCCGTTTCCTCGGGCGGAAAGTATTCGGTGGAGTATTCTGCGGAGAAAAGCGGATATGTTTACACCGATAATTCTGATATTCTCAGCTCGGTTGAGATAAGGGAGCTTGCGGACGATTACGAAAGCGTTAAACAGCTCAGCTTTGACGATATGTCCTCTGAACAGCTGAGCTTTACGGATATGGAAAACGACGGACAGCAGGGGGGCGGTTGATTGAAAAGACAGCACCCTGCGGCGCTTCCGGGATATACTACAAAGAACTTCTGGCTGCTGCTTATCCCTCTTGTGAGAGGTATCGGCGCTTTGAGGTATGATGCCGCTTCATGGCTCAGAGGTGCGGGCTGGGATATTCTTGCGGTTTCGGCTATGATCCTCATAGCGGTTGTAAGATGGTATTTCACATTCTACAGCTTTGAGCCTGACGGCATTAAAATAAAGAGCGGAGTTTTTTTCAGAACTGTTATAAATATTCCCGCTCTCAGCATTAGTGCGGTTACAAGCGAGGAAAATTTTATTCTGGGCAGACTGGGAGCGGTCAGGGTCTATATTGACACGGATTCCGCTTCGGGAAGGAAAAAGTCCGCAGATGTGAGCCTGATGATACAGAAGGCTGACAGGGCAAGGCTTTTCAATATCCTGTTGGGGGCTTTTAACAGCCGTGAAAACAAGGGCAGAAAGCCCAAAGGCATGAACTGCACCTACAAAGCGTCAGCTTCTAATCTGATAGTGTTTTCCCTGCTGTTTTCATCGGCAATGTCGGGAGTTATACTTATTATGACCGCTCTTTCGGGAAGCACGGATATTATCGGGGACAGGCTTGAAAGAGAATTTTACAAGGCTGTGAGTGATGTGACGGACGCTGTTTCCGTTCTGATGGGACGGCTTATTTCGGGTATCTCTCCTGCGGGAATCGCTGTATCGGTAATAATCGGTATCGGCTTTATTGTTTCCTTTGCGCTCAATATTATAAGACACCTCAATTTCACCGTTACCAGACGTGGAAAGTGCATACTTGTCACGGGGGGATCTATTACAAAGCGAATGTACTGCCTTAATTCAACAAGGATAAATATTGTGGATATGAGACAGAATCTGCTTATGAAGCTGTTCGGGGTTACTTCTGTTCACGTTGGCTGCACGGGCTACGGCAAGCGCAAAAATGAGCTGCCTGTATTTGTGCCCATATGCTCTATACGCAGTACGGAGAGCGGCGGTGCAAAGGGACTTGGTGCGGTCATGGACAGGCTTATTTCGGGCTTTTCGGCAAGCGAAAGCTATATCAGCCCCAAGCTTGGCTATATAATGCGGTTTATCGGTCCGCCTGCGCTTCTTATTTTCGGCTTTCAGCTTATTGGAATGGCGGCGGTGATGGTTTATCCCCATTGGAAAGAGCTTATTACATTTATGTTTATTCTCTGCGAGATACCTTCGGTATGGCTGCTGCTTGTGAAATGCTGCGCTTACTGCACAAACGGCATAAACATCACTGCTGACAGCATTTGTGCAAGGTATTGCAAGGGTTATGCGTTCCACACTGTTACCGTGCCCCTTGAAAGAGTGGCTCAGGTAAGGATAACCCAGAGCTTTTTTCAGAAGCTGGGCAAGTCCTGCGATGTTCATATTTTTACAAGCTCGGAGCATATCGGAAGCCACAGGATAAAGGGTCTGCCTATCCGTGAGGTCCAGGAGCTTATCAGAGAAAGATTTTGAAAGGATTGATAAATAATGGAAACAGTTTCCTGCTGCGGAATAATGTGCGGTGAATGTCCCGTATATATCGCTACGGAAAGAGACGACGACTCTGTAAGAAAATTTCTTGCTCATCAGTACTCCGAGGGGGACAGAAAGTTTTATCCCAAGGATATAAACTGCTGCGGCTGCAGAACAGTTTCGGCTGACTGCAACAAGTTCGGCAAAAACTGCGAGATAAGAAAATGCTGCAAGGAGAAAAAGGTGAAGCTTTGCGCAGAATGCAGGGAGTTCCCCTGCGAAAAGGTTCAGACCTTTATTCCCGAGGGTACTGAACAGAGATTCAGGCTGGAGGAAATGCACAACGCCTGCAAGGATATTATAGGTATGTAATAATAGCGGTATCGGAGGATTTTCCAATACCGCTTCAGATTGTCGAAAAAGAAACCGCTATTGTTACTTTGCACAAAAACTACATATAATTAGCTTTGTTCAAAACGTTCCACCGGAACGTTTTGAAGGGTGAATTTGTAGAAAAATGTTAGAAGGGGAGGCGGTCGTGTTCGCCTCCCCTCGAAATGCTGTCGCATTTCTCACCCCTTGCTCCGTTATTTCACGGAAATAAGGGGCTTTCGCTGTCTGCGGACAGCGACCAAAGGG
>JAGAJY010000127.1 GCA_017848125.1 Oscillospiraceae bacterium | reverse complement strand
GGCTGCTGTTTTCGCCGATGATGACAATACCGGCTTTATCGATCACAGGGAGTTCGGCGGTTCAGTATTCAGTCAGATAGAAAGTGCCTTTGAGTATATAATGCTGAATAATAAAACAAAATCGGTCTTTTCGGGAATTGATCGTATCGACAAAACCGATTATCCCGAAGAAGCAATAAGAGAGGCCCTTCTGAATGCTGTTGTCCATCGTGACTACGGTTTCAGCGGAAGTATTATTGTAAATATAAACAGCAAGTGCATTGATATTATATCCATTGGCGGACTTGTTCCGGGACTTGCCGAGGAAGATATTATGAATGGGATATCTCAGCCGAGAAACAGAAATCTTGCCGAGATGTTTCATCGGCTGAAATATATTGAATCATACGGCACGGGTATAAGAAAAATACTGTCCTTGTACTCAGATTCGTCTGTAAAGCCTACAATCACCGTAACACCCAATTCGTTCAGAATATCCCTGCCCAACAGAAACAGCGGTAAAGTTGTAAAAGCTGCTTTTCCAAAACAGTATCAGGCTGTTATTGATTATCTGAATGAACACGACAGTATGACCGAAGATGAATTGCAGGAGCTTCTTAATATCAAACGAACAAGGGCATATAATCTGTATAAAAAGATGGAAGCAGAGGGGTATATCAAGGTTTCAGGAAGAGGAACAGGGAAAATAATTACACTGAAATAAGTTTGTTATTTTTAGTGCTTGTGTGTGAATAGAATTCAGCGCACAGCCATAATTCTGACATGCGCTTAACTTTTCCTTCAATTAGTGCTATGGAATAAATAGAAACTATAGGAGAAAGGAGACGAATATGGGAAATTATAGCTTTTACAAGTCCAAATATATCGAGATAATTACAATAACCGATACAAAGATAAATTTTCAAGAACATTCCCATGCAGACGATTTTGTGATAACAATGATTACAGACGGCTATGCGGAATTCGTTCTGAATTTGAAACCCACGCACATTTCAAAGGGAGAAATTTTTATTGTATCACCCTATGAAGCACATTCGCTTGTTTCCGAAGCTGCTGTAAGTGTTATTTCCGTATGCGTAAAAAAACAGGCGATATATGATTTTGATAAAATATATTTTGCCGAATGTATAGAGAGAGCTTTTACGGAGATAAAGCTTGAAAATGAAACAAGTAATTTATTAATGAGTTCTGTAATGTGTATTTATGATAAGAATCATAACAGAAAAATTGCTGAATCGGACGATTGTGAAAATTGCAGGAGCGATTTGGAGAAATATCCGGAAGAGGGAAAAAGCCTTTCACGGCTTGCTGAGGAAGCACATTTCAGCAAATATCATTTTATCAGGCATTTCAAGAAAATATCGGGACTTACTCCCCGAAAATTTCTGATACAGAGCAGAATACGAAAGGCTCAGCATTTACTTCGTGAGGGCAAAAAAGCCGCCGATACTGCAGCAGCAGTAGGATTTTATGACCAAAGCCACTTTGATAAATATTTTAAGAGCATTGTCGGGATAACGCCATCTGAATATGTTTGCTCAGTGAGCAATTATTTACAAGACAAAAGCTGATTTTCATAGTACACTTAAAGTACAAACATTGGAGGTGTACTTATGGAAAATATCTTTGAAAAATTTAATGACGGTCGGCTTGTAATTCCATATGGGGAAAAGGACTTTTCACGGCTTGAGTGGAATAAACACCCGACCTTCGAGGGCGTTGAGCTGAAGCATATCGTTGCCGCTTCCGACACCTGCGGAGCGTTCAGCTATCACCTTGTCCGCATTGCTCCGAATATGAAAATCGGAAATCATGTTCATAAGGAACAAACCGAAACTCATGAGGTCATAAGCGGCAGCGGCATCTGCATCAACGAAGGAAAGGAGATAGCTTACAGCACAGGCGTGATTTCGATAATGAAAATGGATACTCCCCACGAGGTAATTGCAGGCAGCGAGGGACTATATTTATTTGCAAAGTTTATTCCTGCATTATGCTGATTTTTGGCGCACGGCAGAATTTCTGCCGTGCGCTTTGTGTTGACAAACAAGCCGAAAAATATTATCATAAACTTACCAACCATTTTGAAAAACTCCCCACTATATTATCAAGAACGTTCTTAAAGCGAGGGAAAAGCAATGAAAAAGCAGGAGGCTGACAAGCTCATATCTTCTTACATAAAAAAGCTGTTTGGTTTTGCTATGTCAAGGCTATCGAAGATCGACGAAGCGGAAGAACTTGCGGCGGATATAACCCTTCAGGTTTATGAGTCTTTGCTTAAACAGGACAGCATAGAAAATCCTGACGGCTATATCTATCGTATTGCCCATAATGTCTATGCAAGGTATATCGACGGCAGAAAGCAAATCACCGCCGTTGACGGGCTTGAGTATGTCCCCGACAGCAGAGATTTCACGCAGGAGATAATAGACAGCGAAAGCTATGGTATTCTGCGGCGTGAGATAACCTATCTTTCAAGGCAGCAGCGTGAGATAATCGTACTGCACTATTTCCACGACAAGAAAGTAAAGGAAATTGCAATGCTTCTTTCCCTTAACGAAAATACGGTAAAATGGCATTTAGCCTGCTCACGAAAGGAGTTAAAAATGGGTATGGAAAAGACAAGAACTACGGGAACTCTCGGCACAGAGCCGATACGATTTTGCAATATGGGACACAACGGCTGCTTGGGCAACAAGGGCGATACATCGGATTTTCTTGCAAAAGTCATCACGCAGAATATTGCTTATGCGGCGTATCATCAGCCGAGAACTATCAACGAAATTGCTGAGGAGCTTGGTATCAATCCGATATTCGTTGAGGACGAAGTCGCAGTTCTTGAAGAATACGGCTTTATGGACAAGCTGAAAAACGGAAAATACCGCACCAATATACGGATATATGAGCCAAACGAAACTCGGCACCGGATTTATAAAGAGATTGAACCGAAGTACACCAAACTTTTTGCCGAAAAATTCTTCGCACCGATTCTTAAAACAATAACCGAAATTCCCAAATGGCTTCATATTCCCGACAATGACATAAACCTTATGAAATGGTGTCTTGTGTGTTTTATGGCACATAAGCTTATAGAGGCAAATGGCTGCGACTATTCAAAATATTACATAAAGCGTCCCGATGGCGGCGATTATATTGCTTATGCTACCCTTGATGTAAAGCCTGATTGCAACACAAGCGAAGCCGAGCCAAATATTTACGGGACGTGTGGCGATATGGGGCGAGCAAACTTTACGGATGAAATATGGTGGAAAAGCTGGCAGCTTGATTGCTACTGGAGCGGAAGAACAGGCGGCTGGAGGGATAATCTTAGCGAGGATTATGCCAAAATGTATTTCTGGCTTAATAATCAGCTTCCGGAAACCACAGCAAATGCCGAAAGCTACGCCCGCCTGATTGAAAAGGGCTACCTTATAAAAAACGACGACGGGTACAAGTGCAATCTTATCCTTTGTGACAGTGAAAGAAAGTGGCTTGAATATATCCCCGAAGCCACAAAGGAAATAAAGGAGTTGTCCTGCCAATATGCCGCAGAGGTTGAGAAAGCGGAGCTTATCGGTCAGCCCGAGCATATGCACGAACTGATAAAGTGTCAGAGCAAAGCTGCTGCCGGATACCTTCATACGAGAGTGATGAAAGCCTTGCTTGATATGGGTGTGCTGAAACTGCCGAACAAGGAGCAGGCAAAGGGGCTTTGCACTATTATGTTTACGGGTGAATAATTTCCGGGCGCACGATAGTATTCTGTCGTGCGCTATATTATTTTGAATATTTTTGTATTATACGGAACTTTTTTATTCTGTACAGCGTTTTATAAGTGAAAGGCTTTTCAAAAAACAAAAAGAAGGTGATCGTACGGATTTTGACGGTATTATTGAAGAATACGGCGATATGGTTTATCGGATAGCTTTATCTCATACGCTTGACAGGCAATATTCCGAAGATATTTTTCAGGAAGTGTTTCTGAAGCTCTTTAAAAATCAGCATAAAATCAAAGATACACAGCATTTAAAGCATTGGCTTATCAGAACGACCATAAATATGTCTATCAGTCATAACCGCAGAATAAAGCAGGTTGAATCCAACATTAATGACTGTTCAGACTATGAAGATGAAGCTTCGTTCCATGAACTAAAACTTATTACAGAGGAACTGAACGAAAAATTCAGGTCGGTTATTCTGTTATGTTGGTTTGAAGGATACACAGCAGAAGAGGCGGCAAAGATCCTGCATATTCGTGAGGGTACTGTTAAATCCCGACTGTATCGTGCAAGACAGTTTCTAAAAAAGGTATTGGAGGAATGATTATGAATATTGATAGATACACTTGTGCTATTGAAGGCATCAAGGCTCCCGATTCTCTGAAAAAACGCACTGCAGAGCTTTTGAAGGCTGAAAACAGCAGATTCGTAAAAAATGCTTCATCAAGAGGTATAATCAAGAAAACTGTGGCAATAGCTGCAGCGGTTGTTATAGTAGGAGCAACCACAGTTTTTGCAGAAGAAATAATCAGGAGATTTTATTGTGCTGACGGCAGCGAGATACAATACATCGAATCGGAAAATGAAAGATCGGTCACTTTTGAAAATATTCACGCAGATTATGTAAAGGTCATAAATGGAAGGGTGTATTTCGTGCTTGGAGATATGCAGATAGATGTTACAGACGAATGCGGCGATACTTCCTATTTCCGTTACGAGATAAAAAACGCTGACGGGAGCAGAAATGTTATTTTCATTGGCGGAACGGTTGAAAATCCCGGATGGGTCGAGCTTATTTTTGATTCCGAAGGAAAATATGTTACCAACAGAATGCAGATCAGGGGGGAAGATAACTGGTCGGATTGGGCTATGTACAATGAAGGAGTACCCTGTGGTGATCCGGTGTTAGATGACTTAAATGGGTTTCTTCGAGAGGACCAATAATTGATTTAGCTAAATTATAAGCGCACAGCGGAGAAATCTGCTGTGCGCTTTGTATTTTTCTCGGTATGAAAAACATATATTTGGAAATTCAATAACCGCTATGTTGAACAATCGGCTTATTTTCTATCGGCAGTTGAAAACACAAAACCTCCTCGGCTCAAACGAGCCAAGGAGGTCATTTTTGAATTCTGCACCAGCTTGCATAGAGATTGCTCTTGTAGAAATTATGTCAAGGTACTATTCTCGTTCATCTTTGATTTCAGCCGTTTGGAGAGATCCTGCAAATCCTGACAAGCATCAAAGCACATCTGATTGTATCGGTCAATATCTTTAGTGCTGCTATTTGCGGTAAGACCGCCCTTGAAAGCCCGTATCTTCTCACGCCGTTCGTCAAACGCCTTGTTGTATTTCTCCAAAAGATCGGGATAGCCGTAGAGCTTCTTGCGGTAGCTCCTGCATTTGTTGTCGAAATTGAGGTACGCTTCTTTTATCGGATCAGCCATAGCACGTTTTTTGTAATCATCGTTCGCCTTGTATAACCGTTCTTTCTTGCAAGTTGTTCTGCCACAGGTAAGCGAAGCATTTGAACGTTTGGTTATCATAAGCTGTCCGCAGTTTTCGCAGTTAGTGATAAGTCTGCCTGCATCGGACATAATATCGGAGTAAATATCAAGCAAAGTGAGGATAGAG
>JAGAJY010000126.1 GCA_017848125.1 Oscillospiraceae bacterium | reverse complement strand
TTTAACAAAATATGATCTGCCCCGCAGCGGTCATAAAATTCTGCTTCAAAAAGCCGTTTTTCATAAGTCTCGCTGCTCGGACAGGCTTTGAGTGATTGGGTATGTCAATATATTTTTCAAGAACTGCCCGACTTTTTTCGTCAAACAGATCCCTGTAATGCTCGTAAAACCGTTCAGCCTGACTGTAGGTAACGCTGACACGCTTTTGCGTGCGAAGCCTGTCTCTCACAATATTCGCCGCCCCCTTTAAACTTCTGTTGTTCACAGCCCCAAGCTGATTCCCCCCATGCTGACGGTATTTTACAGTAGGCTTATCCACAAAGCCTATCTGCCCGAAAGCGGCAGCCGCAAGCCCCGCCCACCAGTCATGCATAAGCATTTTATCGGGGGGAGCGTCCTTTACGATATCCGCAAGCACCCTGTTCATCATAACTGTGCAGCCTGTGATATTGTTCTGGCATAGCAGCCTGTTAAGCGTCTTTTTTGAGGGGTCAAGCCCCTGAAAACGGGTAAATGACGGCGCTGTAACATTAAGCTCTCTGTCTGCTATTTCAAGCTCTGTGTGAACGAGCAGGGGCGAACCGCCGTGCTCTGTTTCCAGCTCCTTCATTTTTTCAAAAGTCAGCTTTATCTTATCGGAGTGCCAGAAATCGTCCTGATCGGAAAACATAACATAATCCGACTTTGATTTTTTCAGCATACCCATAAAATTGGCGCAGGCTGAGCCTGTGGGAGCGCTGTTACGGCTGACTGTTATCAGATCGGGAAACCTTTCACCGTAGCCTCGGGCGATATCAAACGATCTGTCCGAGGAGCAGTCATCACAGATGTACAGATGCCAGTCCCCTGCCGTCTGAGCGAGAATTGATTCTATCTGCACGGAAAGAAATTCTTCTCCGTTGTAAACAGCCATAAGGATATCTGTCATAAGTATTATCACCGATTTTCCAAATTATAATACAACAAAACATAATTCGTTTTATTATACCACATTTCCGCAGATTTGTCAACCTGAAATATAAGTATGCATATTTATACACATAAACACAAGCATACACACACTTATATGTATCTCACTGCACAAACCTCTCCAGCACCGCATTGACAAGCTCGTTGAAGGACATATTGAGGGAAGCGGCTTTCTTAGCCACTTTTTCGTGAAGAGATGGGGTCATAAGCAGCTGAGCCCTTTTGCTTTTGTGCTCGGCGGATTTCGGGGGAATGAAATAGATGTCCTTTTCGGAGGAAGAAGCCTTCGGCGGCTCGGAAACGGGTACGCTCTCAGCCATCGGGGATTCGGAAACAACGGAAGTTTCGGCGGCGGAAGCTGCGTCCGCTGTCTTTTCCGAGGGTGCGGAAATAAACTGCATTGCGGGGTTGTCGGTGTTCAGAAAGCTTTTCTTTGCCATATCAATTCTTCTCCTTTTTCAAAAGCTCATCAATAAAATCGCTGTAATCGGCAGCCACGTTGGACTTCTCGGCGTAGCTGAAAATATCGGTCTTAAGCATCTGCGCCTCTCTGATGCTTACAGCCTCCCTTATCTTGGTGTCAAAAACCACAGTGTCAAGCCCCTTTGCCATCTGCTCCATAAGGGCGGTCACATCACGGCTGAGAACGGAACGGGGGCTGTATCTTGTAAGAAGTATGCCGTTTATGCGCAGTCCGGGATTGCAGTATTTCTTCACGGGAACTACCGTTTCGCCCAGCTGACCGATACCCTGAAGGCTGTAAATATCCGCCTGAGCGGGGATAATAACGCCTGTGCAGGCGGTAAGGGCGTTGACGGTGAGAATGCCCAGAGCGGGAGGTGTGTCTATTACTATGCAGTCATAATCTGACAAAAGGGATTCCAACGCCTCCTTCAGCCTGTACTCCTTGCCTGTGTCGGATATGAATGCGTCTGCTCCCGAAAGAGCCTTGCCCCCGGGGATAATGTCACCCTGAGAGGTATGTACCACAGCCTCGGCGGCGGTCAGCTCTCCTGTGAGAACGCCGAACGCTTTTTTTCCGTCAGGCTCTGCCCCGAAGCTGTAGGACAGGTTTCCCTGAGGGTCAAGATCTATGGCAAGGACCTTCCTGCCACGAAGCCGAAGCCCGCCGCAGAGAGCGGAAACGGTGGTTGTCTTGCCCACGCCGCCCTTCTGGTTTATAACCGCATAAATGTGCATAGAAAATCTCCTTTTTTTATCCGTCTTTTCTGTTCTTTTTCCGTAAGCTCACATACTGATATTATACCACAAAACAGAACAAATGTCAATACTTTTTCGCATACACATACACACTTTTTATGCGCATATTTTATACACATAGATAATGATTATGAATATGTGCATATGTATGAATGTGTGTATGCTCAATTTAATAAACAGACCGCACATCAGAAAGCCTTCCTCCCGTAAATAAAAAAGAGAAAATCTATGCGAGGAGCTTCGAGAAATTGGTACTTTAAAAATAGGGGATTTACCGAAAACCGCCATATGAAGCCGAAAATGAGGGTATTCGAGAAATTGGTACCCAAGTTTCGAGTTTTTGGTACCCAAGTTTCGAGAAACTGGTACTTTGGGGTTTCGGGGAAACAACGCAGGCAAGCCATTTGAAAGCATTTTTCAAATCGGGTAGATATTTGTAGATATTAGTAGGGGAAATCGGGGAATTTTCAAAGAAAAATTCCCCGATGATTTTTCCCGTAAAAAAATCCTGTAAAAGAAAAAAATATGCTGTTATGATGTATGAACATACACACGTTTATGAGCATAGCTTTGCGCATATGGCTTGCTGCAAAACGCTTTCCAAGCTTTGTCAGTATTTTCGGGAACGTCCATATGTCAGGCTTTTTTCTTTATGGGAATAGTTTATGCGGAATATTCAAAGCCTGAGAAAAAAAGAAAAATTTTTCCTTAATCGACATTATTCGAGAAATTGGTACTTTAAACGTTTTCGATAGGCAGAAAATGCTGAAAAATTCGGTTTTTTTACATATTGTGCAGACTGTTCGAGAAATTGGTACTTTAACAGTTCCGATGCCCGTCAAGCCTTTCTTTTACGGGACTTTATATTGACATACAGCCGTTTTCCGTGGTAAAATATTGTCAGGTAAAGTATTTTCGTGACGTGAAAGGAAGTGTGAGCAAATGACCCGTGAAAGGGCTATGGAATATTTCAAGCAGCAGTCCCCCGAGGCTTTTCTTTTAAAGGCAAAAAAACGGGGCTTTGTCTGCCCTGTCTGCGGCAACGGAACAGGCGCAGACGGCGACGGCATTGTCAGAAATCCCCGTGACGGCAGATATCACTGCTTTAAATGCGGCGAGGTTGGCGGCGATATTTTCGACCTCATAGGCGCTGCCTTCGGTCTGTCGGATTTTTCCTCTCAGTTCGACAAGGCGGCTGAGCTTTACGGTGTGGCTGTTGAACGCTCGGGCAGTGCTGTTTTAAATGCTGAGGGTCAGAACGTCTCTGTCCCTTCTTCGGTTCAGGCTGGGGAGGGGGACGGTGAAGCTTCGGCTGCCGATCATTCCGAATATTTTGAAAAATGCCGCAAAAATGTACATATGACTGATTTTTTTTCAAGCAGAGGCATTTCCGATGATATTGTAAGCCGTTTCGGTCTGGGCTTTGACCCTGAGTTTTCTTGGGGTACGGGCGGTGCGGCTTGGCAGGCGGCTGTGTTTCCATTGTCAGAGGGCAGTTTTGAGGTGAGAAATACGGCGGTGTCCCCCGATTCCTCCGAGAACAGCCGTGACAAATACCGCAAATTCGGCAGGGCTGAGATATTCGGGCTTTCTCCCGATATTCTGGCTTCTGATTCTCCCCTGTTTGTCTGCGAGGGGATAATGGACGCTCTCAGCGTTATTCAGTGCGGCTTTTCCGCTGTGGCTCTGGGAAGTGCGGCAAATTACAGGCTTTTTGAAAGGGCTGCCGACAGATACGGTATAAGCTGTCCTGTTGTGCTGCTTCTCGATTCCGATGAAGCGGGGGAAAATGCTTCAAAAAAGCTTTCCGAGACTCTTATGAAGCAGTCGGCAGAGGTCTGCGACGGCAGGGAGATACTGGGTGAATATCACGACCCCAATGCCATGCTTATTGCCGACCCCGATAGGCTCATGAATGCTCTGGATAAGTTTGTCAAAAGGCTTGCCCCTGTTTCTGAGGATATAAAGGCGGCTTCGGAAAATGAGTTTGCCGCTGTGAATGCCGCCTGCTGTATGGCTGATTTCAGAAAATACATTGACAGATTCGGAGATATCCCCGTTACAGGCACGGGCTTCAATGCTCTTGATGATGCTCTGGGCGGCGGACTTTACGCAGGGCTTTATGTTTTCGGTGCGGTGTCCTCTCTTGGAAAGACCACTCTTCTTTTGCAGATAGCCGACAGTATTGCCGCTTCGGGGCGTGATGTGCTTTTCTTTTCGCTGGAGCAGAGCCGTTTTGAGCTGATGGCAAAAAGCGTCAGCCGTGAATCCTTTCTGTTCTGCCGTGAAAACAGGCTTGGTTCTTCCGATGCCTGCAGCACCGTTGATGTGTCTGACGGTATGCGTTACAAGGGCTTCGGCGAGAGAAAGCAGTTTGCTTTGAAAGGCGGTTTTGACCGCTACGGCAGATATGCGGACAGATTATTTATTTACGAGGGTAAGGGTGATTTTACCGCAGGCTGTCTGACGGATTCGCTGAGAAGATATATGAGCTTTCGGAAAAACGCCGATATGTCCCCTGTTATCATTGTGGATTATCTGCAGATACTTTCTCCCGAAAGCGGCCGTCTTTCCGACAAGCAGGCTGTTGACAGGAATGTTACGGCATTGAAGCAGCTTTCGAGGGACTATGACATTCCCCTGCTGGCGGTGTCCTCTCTCAACCGTTCAAGCTATCTGAGAGATGTTTCTATGGAGGCGTTCAAGGAGTCGGGGGCTATTGAGTACGGTGCTGATGTGCTTATGGGCTTGCAGTTCAGGGGTGCGGGAGATAACGGCTTTGACATCAATGCCGCCCGTGCCGCTTCTCCCCGTCAGATAGAGCTTTGTATCCTTAAAAACAGAAACGGCGCTGTGCCTGCTTCTCCTCTGCCCCTCAGGTATTATCCTGCATATAATTTCTTTGAATCTGCTGTCAGATAGGCTTTTTCTCTTGTATTGCGGCGGATTTTGTGGTATAATAAAAGGGGAGATTTTTTTAATGCGTAATTCGTAATTCGTAATGCGTAATTATAAATGGGGAATTGTTATTGTGTGTATGGCAATGCGCATAATGATGTGTATGTGACTGATTATGTGTATGGTTATGTGCATACGGCTGTGTGAAAGGAGTGAGCCTGATGGACAGGATAATATCCGCAAAGAATGATGTAATTTTCAAGAAGCTGTTTACCGACAACAAGGAGGTACTGCAGTCCTTTATATCCTCTGCCATAGGTATCCCCTATGATGATATAAGCGATATATATGTAAAAAATCCCGAGCTTGCTCCCAATATCACCGACGGAAAGCTGAGCCGTCTTGATATACTGCTCACGGCAGGGGGAAAC
>JAGAJY010000125.1 GCA_017848125.1 Oscillospiraceae bacterium | reverse complement strand
GCTCAATAAATATCATCATATGCTCAGATATAGGAAAATCCTCCGCAGTTAAAATGACTGTAGGCGATTTTGCGAATTTTCTTGAATAAAATCTTCCGAAAGGACAATTCTCTTATATGGACGTTAAAATCTATCCGTCAAAGCTTATCGGAACGGTCAATGCTCCGTCATCCAAAAGCTATTCCCACCGAATGATAATCGCCGCCGCACTTGCAGAGGGCATTTCGGAAATATCAAACGTCACTGACTCTGACGATATTACCGTAACCTCGGGCGCTATGGAGGCTCTGGGAGCGAAGATACTTTCGGACGGCGGAACTTACACCGTAAAGGGCATTTCATCACCTGCCCAATCGGCAGACATTGACTGCGGCGAAAGCGGCTCTACCCTCAGATTCATTATCCCCGTTGCCGCCGCCCTCGGAACGACTGCGACCCTCAGTGGCCGTGCAAAGCTTCCCCAAAGACCCATTACCCCATATACAAGAGAATTTCCCTCAAAGGGAGTCACCTTTGAGCCGCAGAGCGGTCTGCCCATTACCCTGACAGGAAAGCTCAGAGCAGGCGAATACAATCTGGAAGGTGACGTTTCCTCTCAGTTCATCACAGGTCTTTTGCTGGCGCTCCCCATGTGCGAGGAGGATTCTGTCATAAAGCTTACCTCTCCGTTACAGTCAAAGCCCTATGCGGATATGACCATCGCCGCACTGAAAAGCTTCGGCATAGACATCAGAGAAACCTCAATGAACGGGCTTCCGCTCTATCTTATCAAGGGCGGTCAGAAATACAAGCCATGCCGTACAGCCGTTGAGGGCGACTATTCTCAGGCGGCTTTCTTCTACACCGCAAATGCTCTCGGCTCGGAAATCAGGATAACAAACCTTGTCCCCGATTCAGTTCAGGGTGACAAAGCAATCATTGATATAATAAATTCCTGCGGAAAGGAAATGAACCCCTTTACCGCTGATGTGGGAGATATTCCCGACCTTGTTCCCATTCTTGCCGTTCTCGGCTCATTTACTAAGGGAACATCTAAAATAGTCAATGCAGCCCGCCTTAAAATAAAGGAAAGTGACCGTCTCACCTGCGTTGCCAATGCGCTCAATGCCATCGGCGGCAAGGTCACTGCAGGAGACGATTTCCTCACTATGGAGCATATAGACAGCTTCAGGGGCGGCGAGGTCGATTCCTGCAAAGATCACCGCATTGTTATGGCTGCCGCAATTGCCGCAACAATGTCCGACGCACCCGTAATTATTCACGGTGCTGAAAATGTTAACAAAAGCTATCCCCGATTTTTTGATGACTACAAGGCTCTCGGCGGACAGTTTGAAATTATTTAAAAGGAGAACACTATATGTCATCATTCTGGCATCACAATATCAGCATTTCCATATTCGGGGAATCCCACGGACCCGCTATCGGAGTTACCATTGACAATCTCCCTCCCGGAGAGTACGTTGACTTAGAGCAGCTCCGTGAATTTATGGCAAGAAGAGCGCCCCGAAACGACGCAACATCTACCCACCGCAAAGAAGCAGACCTTCCCAGCATTATGTCGGGTATGCTCAATAACCGCACAACAGGAACTCCCCTTATGGCGCTCATTCAGAATACAGACCAGCACTCCAAGGACTACGGAAATGTATCAAGGCTTGCACGTCCCGGTCATGCCGATTACACGGGAGCAGTCCGTTACAGAGGTTTCAACGACGTAAGGGGCGGCGGTCATTTTTCGGGAAGGCTTACAGCTCCCCTTGTATTCGCAGGCGCTGTATGCGGTCAGATTCTTGAACGCAGAAGCATTTACACAGGCGCACATATCGCTCAGGTCCACAACATCAAGGACACTATGTTTGACCCCTGCAATGTTGACAGGGAAACTATAGTAAATATCCGTCACAAGAAGATACCTGTCATCAACGACAAAAAGGGCACAGCAATGTACAATGACATTGCCAAGGCAAGAGAATGTATGGACAGCGTAGGCGGCGTTGTTGAATGTGCAATAACAAATGTCCCTGCAGGCATCGGCTCGCCTATGTTCGAGGGTCTTGAAAATACCATTGCACAGCTTGTTTTCGGAATCCCTGCTGTAAAGGGAATTGAGTTCGGTGCAGGCTTCAACGCTTCAAAAATGCTGGGAAGTCAGAATAACGATGATTTCTATGTAGATGAGCGTGGCCACGTCAAGACAAAGACCAATAATCACGGCGGTATTCTCGGCGGGATCTCCAGCGGTATGCCTATCATATTCAGAGTAGCCTTCAAGCCCACCCCCTCCATCGCACAGCCTCAGGACACCATTGATTACTCAAATCTCACAAACTCTACCATTGAGATAAAGGGACGTCACGACCCCTGCGTCGTGCTCAGAGCAGTTCCCGTAGTGGAGGCGGCAGCGAATATAGCAATACTATCGCATATGCTGGATTACCCTAACTTCTGAAGGGGTAAGGATAGCACAGAGGAAGAAGGAGAGGAAAGCAATGTCGGGTCAGCAGATGACAAGCCCTGAGCTTAACTCTGTTCACAGCGTAAAAATTCTGCTGTGCTATATTTTAGAAAAGCTTAATCGCCCCGTAACAGAGGAACAGCTTCGGCTGATCTCCGAGGAGAGCGGCGTCATCAATTATTTCTACTATTCTGACGCAATTTCCGAGCTTTTAGAAAACGGCTCCGTCATAACCGAAAACGGCAATATGCTCCTTACCGAAAAGGGCAGGCTGGGCTCGGAATATTTCAACAGATATATCCCTCTTGTGTTCAGAAAGAAGCTGCTTAAAGCCGCATTTTCGTTCTTTATAAGATGCCGCAACGAAGAAAGCTGCAATTGCACGATAAATGAACTTTCCGAAGGCTGCACCGTTAATTTCACAATGAACGACGGCGACATAGAGCTTATAAATATGAGCTTCTTTGCCCCCGATATGTCCCAGGCGGAACTTATTTCGGAAAAAATTAAGCTTAATCCCACGGGAGCATACACAAAGATACTCAGCTTTCTTCTTGACAATTCCGAGGAGAATATAGATGTTGAAAAATATATCTGAAAGGAAGATTCACAATGACTGTAAACGAAAGCACTTTGTCAAAGCTCTACGGCGAAAGCGCTGTTTCATTCCAGAAATCACGCTATGAAGCCGCTGTGAAAAGCTTTGAGGAAATATACGGCAAGCAGGATAATATCCGTCTTTTCTCCGCACCCGGGCGCACCGAGGTAGGCGGAAACCACACAGACCATAACAGAGGCTGTGTAATGGCGGCTGCTGTTGGACTTGACGTTATTGCGGTTGTCGTTCCCTGTGAGGACAGCGTTGTTTCGGTGAAATCCGAAGGCTTCCCCGAGGACGTTGTGGATATTTCCGACCTTGAGATAAAGGAAAACGAAAAGAACACCTCCGCCTCCCTTATCAGAGGAGTTGCGGCAGGCTTTAAGAATAACGGCTTCAATACCTGCGGCTTCAAGGCTTATACCACATCAAACGTGCTTAAAGGCAGCGGTCTTTCATCATCTGCGGCTTTTGAGGTGCTTATCGGAACTATCTTCTCCCACCTCTGCAACGATGGAAAAGTATCGGCAGTAAAAATTGCCCAGATAGCTCAGTATGCGGAAAATGTGTACTTTGGCAAGCCCTCGGGTCTAATGGATCAGATGGCGTCCTCTGTAGGCGGCTTCATCACTATTGATTTCAAGGATACAAGCGAGCCTGTTATAGAGTCTATTTCCTATGATTTTGCCGCATCGGGCTACACTCTCTGCATTGTTGATACCAAGGGAAATCACGCAGACCTTACCCCCGAATATGCCGCTATTCCTACGGAAATGAAATCCGTTGCTAAATTCTTCGGCAAGAACGAGCTTCGTGACATTACCAAGGAGCAGCTTATTGACAGCATTGCGGAAGTCAGAAAGGCTTGCGGCGACAGAGCCGTTGCCCGTGCATTCCATTTCTTTGACGATAACGAAAGAGTGGGATATGAGTCTGCCGCTCTCAGAAACAGCGATATAAACGCATTTTTAAAGCTTGTTTCCGAAAGCGGAAACAACTCATTCAAATATCTCCAGAATGTATTTGCTGTAAAAGCACCTGAGGAACAGGGTCTTGTTATGGGGCTTTATATGTCCGAGCAGATACTTTCGGGAAAGGGCGCTGTAAGAGTTCACGGCGGCGGCTTTGCAGGAACTATTCAGGCATTTGTTCCCGATGATATGGTAGAGAAGTATTCCGAAGCTATGGAAAAGCTTTTCGGCAAGGGAAGCTGCTACAAGCTTTACATACGTCCTGTGGGCGGTACTGAAATCAAATAATAAACGCATATCCGCTTCTGAGGTTATCCTCAGAAGCGGATTTTTTTGCAGACACCAGCTTTTATAAAATGAAACAGCCATTTTACGAGACATTATACTAATCACCAATAAAACTATATACAAAAAAATCTTCGCATAATCCATATATGCAAGATTATGCGAAGATTTTTTGTATAGTTTATAATTTGTTCTTGGTATAGCATAAAATGGACTGCCGCAATTTGTGTGGCAGTCCATTTTAATTCATCATCAGCAGTATTCATCATCAAAATAATACTGTTCCTCCTCCAAAGTAACCGAATTTATCATATCCCCGAAGCCGCTCAGCGCCGCAAAGCCTGCAAACTGTGCCGCACGGTCTGTCATTGGCATTTTCGGTCTTGTCTGAGAAACATAATGGGGCAGATGGATAATATCCTCATAAATATTTTGGGTTTTGTCAGTCATTATAATTCTCCTGTTCATCAGGCATAGCCGCCGCAAGAAAGCCTTCACTGTCATAGGTAAATACCGTCAGGCTTATATCCGCTCTGACCATCGAGCCGATTATCCCCGAGGAATACGCTCCGTCGGGAGACAGCGTCTTAAAGCTTACTGAATTTACCGCAACTCCCTCTGTTTCATTGAGAAAATCCATATATTTAAGCGCTCCGCTGAATGATCCCTCCATAGAAAGTTGTACCTCTATGGGAATAATGTATTCAGAGTAGGAAAAAACATATCCGTCTGCCTCGGTGCTGTCCGTAAAATTGTAGGGAATAAGCGTTTTTCCTTCGGCTGTAAACATATCAAGTGAAACAGGAGACAGATTCATTTCAAGCAAAGTCCCCGTAAGAAGCTCATCTACAGATTCGTTGTTTCCTGCCGCACAGAATCCCGAAAATGAGGAATGATACTTTTCCTCTGCCAGCTCATAGCGGCTTTTGTTCCTGTCAAGCTCGGCACTTTGGCTTATCACGGTATCTGCCTTTGCACCGCACTCCTCAAGCTCTGCACGAAGTCCGCTGACTCTCTCTGCCATAGGCGAAATGATAAGCATATAGCAAAGCGACAGTGCCGCAAGCAACGCTCCCGAATATATGAGCTTTTTATCGCCCCTTGTTAATTTCATGATCTCCACCGTCCTTTACTGCGGACTGCCGAAATAGCCTGTCAGTCCGAAACAGTATCATTCACATTTCCGAAAAAGCTTGAATCCTCATAAACAGGCTCACGCTTCATAACCGCATTTACAATAAAAACCCCGTCGCTTTCCTCGGTATATCCGCTGTAGGTAACGTCCTCAAATAAGCCCGTTTCCTTCAGACTGCGGACATAATCGGGTATTCCCTCCACGCTCTGCACCTGCAGGGTAAACACAAGAGTACCCTGACCCTGAGTGCAGGAAATATCCGTTATGCTCATATCCTTTGGAGAGCAGGCAATGACCGCTTCGATCTCAGCCGTACCTATTTCGGGATATGAGCTTCGTATCATCTTGAAAAGAGCTATCCTGTCAGTTTCCTCGGAGAAGATATTTTCTCCCTCGGAATACTGCACCGCAAGCTCCGCCTCGGCTCTCATATCTCCTGAGCTGATTATCTCACGCTGAGCCGCAATTTCTGCCGAAATGACCGCCTCCTGATACATAAGGGACAGAACAGCGCACAATACTATTGCCGCCGCAATGAACACAGGATAGAACGCCGATGCAAATTCACGCTGACGACGCTTTTTTTCGGGATTTTCAAGATATTTATCATAAAAATTAAGCTGATGCCTTTTTAAAGCCTTCATAAAATTACCGTCTTTCCAAAAACGCTTAAATTAGGTATTTATTCGATAAGATTTCCAAGACAATATACATAGTCGGAGAACACCTCCGCATTATTGCTCATACCGCTCTCCATACGAAGCATACAGCCCACAGGGATAGGCAGGTCGGAAATGTTGAGATTTCCAAAGGACGACTGTGCCGTGTAAATCACCTCGTTATGGTCTGAGCCCAGTCCGCAGAAGAAAATATCCGTAAGTCCCGAGCCGTGCTTCTGGGATTTATGAAACTGTATCATCTGGGAGACTGCCGAGCATATCTCCTCTGCATACTCACAGGTCTCCCTGTCCGCAAACAGCCTGACTCTGTTTGAAAAACGGTATCTGCCGTTTGAGAAAAGCAGCATAAGCAGAGCGTTTCCGTCAGCACAGGCAAGGATACAGCTTTTACCCTCTGCCGCCCTTGTGAGCTTCATATAATTTATACAGCTGTTCTGGGCTGTGTTTATTGATTTTATTTTTATTCCGCATTCACGGAAAATATCAACATAGCTGCCGATAAAATCCCTCTGAGCCGCATATGCATACACCGAAGCACCGCCGTTTTTTAAAGCAGGCTCGTCAACGGTGTAGTCGATAAGAAGCCCTTCCGCATTTTCCACATCGGAAAACTGCCCACGGATAATGCTTTCCACACGCCTTTTTCCCGCTGTGGGAACGGTCATAGGACGCAGCAGCACAGCGCCGCCGTCAATTACAAGGCGTACATTTCTTTTCGGGAGCTTATACTCTCTCCATACAGCCGAAACCGCATATTTAAGCGCCTTGTCATTTGTAATGACACCGCCGATAATGGAATCACGCTCGGTGGAATAGCTGATGAGCCGTTTCAGAGAAAAATTTCCTTTTGAAAAGCTTCCCACAGCTATTCTTATCCCCGAGGGAGAAAAATAAACAGATATATCCATCGCAAAACCACCCTTATCCGATAGTTAGATAAAGCTCATAAACAGGAAGCATTACCGAAATAAGCAGCATAAGCATAACCGCCGCCGAAACAGCCAGAAGCAGACGGTTTACAAGCTCGGTCAGCTTTTTTACCGCTCTCCCCGATTCAATATCGAGAGCCTCCGAAGCCGCTTCAAGCATCTGCGCCAGCCTTCCCGATTCCTCTCCCGCAAGGAATGCCGCCGACAGCCTTTTGTCAAAGCCGTTACATTCCTCAAAGGCTGACCACATTGTACTGCCTCTGCGTATCTCTCTGACCGC
>JAGAJY010000124.1 GCA_017848125.1 Oscillospiraceae bacterium | reverse complement strand
ATGAATACTCATCTGACTACGGCAAATACAGGCATTGCGGTAATCCTTGACTGCGGAGAGTACGGAAATATCCACCCTGTCAATAAGATACCCGTAGGCGAGCGCCTTGAAATGCAGGCTATGCACCATGTTTACGGAAAGCTTTCTGCAGCACAGGCTTACGGTCCTGTTTATTACCGCTCATATCCCGAGGAGGACTGCTTCATTCTGGAATTCAAGTTCGCCGCAGACGGCTTTGAGCTTAAAAATGAGGATACTCCGAGCGGCTTTGAGGTTGCGGGAGATAACAAGAAATACTATCCTGCGGCGGCACAGATACTCAGCGGCGGAAAGATACGTCTTACAAGCCCCGAGGTAAAGGAGCCGAAGTTTGCAAGATTCAGATGGGTAAATTACGGTGATGTTACCCTTTTCGGAAAGAACGGTCTGCCTGTTGCACCGTTCAGAACAAGTCCCGAGGCATAAGGAAAGGAAATTTGACAGATGAAGATATCACAGCTTTTTGCAGAAGGAAAATGCGTTTTTTCCTGCGAGGTTTTTCCGCCGAAAAGAAATGTGCCTGCCGATACCATATACAGCACTCTTGCAGAGCTTAAAAAGCTAAGTCCTGCATTTATAAGCGTTACCTACGGCGCAGGAGGCACTGACGGCGACAATATCACGGGAGAAATTGCTTCATATATCAAGACAGAGCTTGAAACAGAGTCCTGCGCTCATCTTACCTGTGTAAGCAATACAAGGTCGGATATCGACATTCTCCTGGAGGATCTGAAAAAAAGGGAAATCGAAAATATCCTTGCTCTGAGAGGGGATATAAATCCCGAGCGTCCCCCGAAAAATGATTTCAGATATGCCTGTGACCTTATCTCATATATCAAGGAAAAGGGAGATTTCCATATTTCGGCCGCCTGCTATCCCGAATGTCACATAGAGGCTCCCGATATGGATACGGATATTGCACATCTGCGTGAAAAGGTCAATGCAGGTGCAGACCATCTTATGTCACAGCTTTTCTTTGATAATGATATTTTCTACCGCTTTCTTGACAAGGCAAGGGGAGCAGGAGTGAATGTTCCCGTTGAGGCAGGTATTATGCCTGTCATAAACAAGAAGCAGATAGAAAGAATGGTTTCCCTTTGCGGAGCAAGCCTTCCCTCAAAGTTTACACGAATGATGGCGAGATACGAAAACTCTCCCGAAGCTCTGAGGGACGCAGGAATAGCATATGCTGTGGATCAGATAGCAGACCTTATTTCCTCGGGAGCGGACGGAATACATCTTTACACTATGAATAACCCCTATGTAGCCGAGAAAATATATTCCTCCGTGGCAGGTCTGCTAAGATGATAAATATTACATCAATTGACCGTGAGGAGGCTCTCAGATGGCTCAGCTGCACAGATGAGAGCAGTATAAGCGAAACAGCCGCCGCTTATCTTGATGAGTGCGAAAAGCGGCTTCTTGCCGAAATATCTCCGAAATATCTGTATAAGTATTTCCCTCTTGACTTTGATAAAGGCAGACCTGTTATAAAAGACTGTGTACTGCCTTTGGAGGGGAATGATATAGCCGCTCATTTGCAGGGCTGTACAGGGGTAATACTTATGTGCGGTACTGTGGGGAGCGGTGCGGACAGGCTTATAAGGCTTATGCAGGTCGAGGATATGGCAAAGGCGGTAATCACCGACGCATTTGCGGGAGCGGTATGCGAGCAGGTCATGAACACAGCCGAGCAGATGATCGCTGAGGAGCTTTCGGGAAAGTATATCACATGGCGGTATTCTCCCGGATATGGGGATTTTCCCTTGGATATTCAGAAACAGCTTCTGAATGTTCTTGATGCTCCGAAAAAAATCGGTCTGTGCGTATCGGACAGCGGTATGCTTACCCCTGTCAAGTCGGTCACAGCTGTGATCGGGGTTTCTGATTCGCCGCTGCCCCAAAGGTTAAGGGGCTGTGCCGTATGCAATATGAGGGAACGCTGCCGTTTCAGAAAGAGAGGACTTCACTGTGGATTTTAAAAAGCTTTTAACTGACAATAAATTCGTTTTTCTTGACGGTGCAATGGGTACAATGCTTCAGAAAAGCGGACTGAAAACGGGGGAGATACCCGAGCTTCTGAATATAACTCACCCTGAGGTTATTGAGAATATACATTCTATGTATATTGAATCGGGGTCAGATATTGTTTATGCAAATACCTTCGGTGCAAACCGATTTAAGCTGGAGGGCTGCGGACATTCCGTAAGCGAGCTTATCCGTGCGGGAATCTCCTGCGCAAAAAGAGCCTGCGAAAAAAGCGGAAGGGAAGCCTATACAGCCCTTGATATAGGTCCGATAGGTCAGCTTCTTGAGCCTACGGGCAGTCTTTCCTTTGAAGAGGCTTATGACATTTTCAAAGAAGAGATCCTTGCGGCTGAGGAGGCCGATTTGATAGTTATCGAAACTATGACCGACCTTTACGAGGTAAAAGCGGCGCTTCTTGCGGCAAAGGAAAATTCCGACAAGCCTGTTATCTGCACTATGACCTTTGAGGAAAACGGCAGAACATTTACGGGCTGTTCCTGCTCCGCAATGGCACTGACTCTTGAAGGACTGGGTGCGGACGCAATCGGTGTCAACTGCTCTCTGGGTCCCCGTGAGCTGATGCCTGTTGTACAGGAGATCTGCCGTTGGACAACACTTCCCGTTGCGGTAAAGCCCAATGCGGGACTTCCTGACCCCGTAACAAATCTGTATGACGTATCTCCCGAGGAATTTGCCGAGGCTGCCGCAGGCTTCTCGGAAATGGGAGTGAAGATATTCGGCGGCTGCTGCGGAACAAGCCCCGAATATATCAAGGCTCTTACAACAGTTCTCGGCGAAAAGGAGTTTATCGAAAGAGATGTAAATATCCCCTCTGCGGTATGCTCATATTCAAATACAAGCGTAATAGATCAGCCCCGTATAATCGGCGAGAGAATCAATCCTACAGGAAAGAAGCGTTTCAAGGAAGCACTGAAAAACGGCGATATAAACTATATTCTCGGACAGGCTATTGAACAGGCGCAGGCAGGTGCGGATATCCTTGATGTAAATGTGGGTCTGCCCGATATTGATGAAAAGGCTATGATGGTGCGTACCGTCAAAGCTTTGCAGGGCGTTACAGACCTGCCCCTGCAGATAGATTCAACTATCCCTGAGGTAATAGAAGCGGCGCTTCGTGTTTACAACGGAAAGGCTATAGTAAATTCCGTAAACGGCGAGGAAAAGTCCCTTGAAACCATTCTTCCCATTGTAAAGAAATACGGTGCGGCTGTGGTGGGACTTGCGCTTGACGAAAACGGTATTCCCAAATCCGCTGAGGGTCGGTTTGCCATAGCGGAAAAGATCATGAACCGTGCAATTGAAATGGGAATCCCCAAGCGTGATATTTTTATCGACTGCCTTACCCTGACAGCCTCCGCTGAACAGGAGGGGGCTATGGAAACGGTAAATGCTCTTGAACGTGTAAAGCGTGAGCTGGGGCTTAAAACTGTTCTGGGCGTGTCAAACATATCCTTCGGTCTGCCAAATCGTGAGCTTGTCAACAGCAATTTCTTGCAGATATGCCTTTCAAGAGGGCTTGACCTGCCTATCATAAATCCCAATGTTCCGTCAATGACGGGTGCAGTAAGAGCATACAAGCTTCTTGCCAACATTGATAAAAATGCTTCGGAATTTATTGCGGCGTATAACAATGCAGCTCCGTCACCTGTGCAGGCGGCTCAGACAGGTCTTAACGTCAGCCCCGAGGGACTGCTTTACGCTGTGAGAAACGGACTTAAGCAGGACGGTGCCGATATAACCGAAAAGCTTCTTGAAACCACAGACCCTATGACTATCGTTGACGAAATGCTTATTCCCGCACTTGACAGCACAGGAGCGGATTTTGAAAGCGGAAAGATATTCCTGCCCCAGCTTATTCTTTCAGCAGGCGTTGCGCAGGCGGCGTTTGAGGTTATAAAGGCAAGGATAAGCAAGGACGGCGATTCCGTTTCAAAGGGCAAGGTCGTTCTTGCAACGGTCAAGGGAGATATTCACGATATAGGCAAGAATATAGTAAAGGTGCTGCTTGAAAACTACGGCTACGAGGTCATAGACCTTGGCAGAGATGTGGAATATCAGGCTGTGGCAGATGCGGCAATGCCTGATGATGTAAAGCTTGTGGGTCTTTCCGCACTTATGACTACCACACTCAAATCAATGGAGGAGACCATTGCGCTTCTGAGAAAGGTGAAGCCTTCTGTGAAAATCGTTGTGGGCGGTGCTGTTCTTACTCCCGAATATGCCGAAAAGATCGGTGCGGATTTCTACGCAAGGGACGCAAAGGCAACAGTAGATGCCGCAAAACAGATCTACGGATAATATTCCCGTTAAACTTAACAAAATAAAAAATCGGAAAATGGCTGAGCTAAGCTGTTTTCCGATTTTTTTCATTTTCGTCATTATTTCTGATTATTCTTGACCTATGGCTGATATATTTATAGTTGTCCGAATAAATGAAATCGGAATTGCCAAGAATAAATCAGAAAGGAATGAATATATGAATAAGATATCGTCAGCCGTTTTATCGGCAGTTATTCTGAGTATGGGAGCTTTTACCGATGTGTCTGCATATGAGAAAACTCTGCCCCTGCCCGATGTGGATACAGATTTCAAAACTTATATGGATTACCGAACCATAACCGACGAATCCTCCTTGCAGTATGAGCTGCAGCAGCAGGCATATACCGACAGCCTTGGTATCCGCCGTATCGGAAATGATGTGTGCGTTGCTCTGGGAACGGGCTATGCTGAGGGCTGCGGAGAGCGCTTTGAGATAACTCTGGATTCGGGAAATACATTTACCGCCGTTGTAGGCGATATAAAAGCAGACTGCCACACCGATTCCACCAACCGCTATGTTGAGCTTTGGGAGGGAAGCGGCGATATGGTGGAATTTATTGTGGAAACCGAAAAGCTTGATAAAAGCGTCCGTCTGATGGGCAGTATCGGCGAATATGAAAAATACAGCGGAAATGTTATTTCAATAGTTTCGCTGGAATAATACTGAAAAAATGCTTAATGAGAAAAATCAATTTTTTCTCATTAAGCATTAAAATTTATAATTACCCATTGATAGTAACCGATTCGATAGTAACCACCGTATCGCCCGAGGTTGCGATTTTTTCAACAATGTCAATCCCCTCGGTGACCTGTCCGAAAACAGCATATACCCGTGAGTAATTGGGTACGCCGCCTATATCCGCAAAAGCCTTGCTGACTTCCATTATCTCGCTTTGGTCGCTTCTCAGGTATTCCTTCTCCGAATCGGTCAGGGGAGTGCCGTTTATGAAAACAATGTCGCCCTTTTCCGTCATGCATACAGCGCCCCTGAAAGGCCAGAGGTTTATGCTAAGCTCAGCATCATAAGGCTCTTGTGAGGGAGAATCAATGGTGAATATGCTTTTAAGGTCGTAAAGCCCTGCCCTCATTCCGCTGTATGTACCGCTTTCGGCTTCGGCTTTAAAGCGTCTTACGGCTTCGGGAGCTTCGCTTTGGTAAAGCACCATCGTTATATCTCCTGCGGTGGTGGAAATAACAGCTTTTGGAAGATTCTCATCGGGGGGAGCAAGCTGGATAAGCTCCATTCCTGTGTAATCAACATCCTCTGCCGCAGCTGCTTTCTGCTCATCGGCATACTGCATATAGCTTTTTGCCACGCCCGAAACAAATATCATTCCCAGTATCATAATTACAAGAAGAAAAACGGTGGATTTTCTTACTCGGATAGTTGTTGTCTGCATTGCTTCACAGCCTTACTTCTTAGTGATTTTTGTACCCTGACGGGTCTCCTCGATAATGTAGCCCAGCTCTGCAATTTTATCTCTCAGAGAATCTGCAAGAGCAAAATCCTTTGCCTTTCTTGCTTCTTTTCTCTGCTCCACAAGTGCCGCAATTTCTTCGGGAATATCGTTTTCCTCGGAGGAATCCTTTTCCTGTGCCTTTTGTGCGTGAGCAATAAGGTCAAGGGAAAGTACCTTGTCAAATTCCTTGATAAGAGCAAGCTTGGTTGAAGCGTTTGCGTCAGCCTTTAAAACATCGTAGAGAGCGGTTATTGCAAGCGAGGTGTTCAGGTCGTTGTCAAGAGCTGATTTGAAGCCCTCGTAAAGCTTGTCATAGGAAGCCTTGTCGATCTCTGCGGCAGGCTCGGAAAGAAGTCTTGCAATTTTTGCAATAAGCTTGCCGAATGCGCCTGCGGCATTGTCAAGATTCTCATAGGAGAATACCAGCGACTTGCGGTAATGGGACTGCAGGCAGAAGAAACGGTAAACAATGGGGTCATAGCCCTTTTCTTTAAGCAGGGAAACGGTGAGAAATTCGCCCTTTGACTTGCTCATCTTGCCGCCGCTTGTGTTAAGGTGATGAACGTGGAACCAGTAATTGCACCACTTATGACCAAGATAAGCCTCAGACTGTGCTATCTCGTTTGTGTGGTGGGGGAATGCATTGTCGATACCGCCGCAGTGCAGGTCAAGGTATTCGCCAAGATGCTTCATTGAAATGCAGGAACATTCAATATGCCAGCCGGGATAGCCGATACCCCAGGGACTGTCCCATTTAAGCTCCTGATCGTCAAATTTTGATTTGGTGAACCAGAGAACAAAGTCAGCCTTGTTTCTCTTGTTGCCGTCCTTGTCAACGCCGTCACGGACAGCTACAGCAAGGTCTTCTTCGGAAAAATCACCGAAAACGTAGTATTCGGAAAGCTTTGAGGTGTCAAAATAAATATTTCCTCCCGCTTCATAAGCAAAGCCCTTTTCAATAAGAGAGGAGATGACCTTAATAAATTCGTCGATACAGCCTGTTGCAGGCTCAACAACATCGGGGGTTTTAATGTTAAGCTCATTGCAGTCCGCAAAGAAAGCCTTTGTGTAAAAATCTGCTATTTCCATAACGGTCTTGTGCTCACGCTTTGCGCCCTTGAGCATTTTATCATCGCCTGTGTCGCCGTCGCTGGTGAGATGACCTACATCGGTTATGTTCATTACACGGGTAACGTCATAGCCCGAAAATCTCAGGTGCTTTTCCAGAACGTCCTCCATAATATAGCTGCGGAGATTGCCGATATGGGCATAATGATAAACCGTAGGACCGCAGGTGTACATACTTACCTTGCCCTCGAATCGGGGAACAAAATCTTCCTTTTTGTGGGAGAGAGAGTTGTAAAGCTTCATAATTTATATATCCTTTCAAAAATTATTTCTTGTCTTTATTTTGCTTGCACACATCTGTCTTTTCCGAATCGGGAACGCTTACATCAAGCTTTTTTTCAAGCCTTTTAAGACGTACCGACAGCTTGCACAGCTCCTGTGCAACAGGGTCGGGGATATGGACCTGATCAAGGTCTGCGGTGGGCTTGCCGTTGCAGCGGACTACTCTTGCGGGAACGCCCACAGCCGTGCAGTTATCGGGAACAGCTTCAAGCACTACTGCGTTTGCGGCAATTTTTACATTGTTTCCTACCTTAAAAGGACCGAGAACTCTTGCACCTGAGCCTACCATTACATTGTCTCCCAGAGTAGGGTGACGCTTGCCCCTGTCCTTTCCCGTACCGCCAAGGGTAACGCCCTGATAGATAAGGCAGTTGTCCCCTATTTCGGTGGTTTCACCGATAACAACACCCATTCCGTGGTCTATGAAAAGACCTTTTCCTATAGTTGCTCCGGGGTGTATCTCAATACCCGTGAAGAAACGTGCAAGCTGTGAAATCACCCTTGCTGTAAGATACAGCTTTTTCTTATGGAAATAGTGGGCGACACGGTAAGCGGCAACTGCGTGCAGACCCGAATATGTGAGGATAATTTCAAGGGTGTTTTTTGCCGCAGGGTCTCGCTGCTTGACTGATTCAATATCCGCCTTGAAATGCTCAAGTAAAGTTCCTAAGCTGCTCATATGACACCTCTCATTATTTATAAAAATACTTTTTCATTGATATAATATGCGTAACATGAGAACAGGTTACGCAAAAAAGCCGCCCTCGGAAAATTCTCGGAATTTTCTGAAGACGGCGGATATACCGACGTGGTTCCACTTCAATTCGGAAAGCCTGTTAAGGCTGACCCTTTTTTGTCGTATAACGGCGACCTTCCGCAGCGGAATACTTATGCACAAAAAATGTGATTTCCTCTCGCTGAGCTGACGAACGCACTTCACCGCAGATATTCACGCCGCTCCCACCAATGCGGCACTCTCTGAAGAAACTCTCTTGCGGCTACTCTGAACGCTGAGCCTTTTATATATTAACAATAATTATTATACCACAGCTTTTATAAAAATGCAATAGCTGATTTTATGAATTTTTCGGAATTTGTTTTGCCTGCTTCATTTCACGGAATTTTTTCGGAGTTACCCCGTAATGCTTCTTGAAGCTTTTTATCATATGACTGCAATCGGAGAAGCCTGTTTCCTGACTGATATAGGTCAGGTCAAAATCGGTATAGACGAGAAATTCCTCTGCCTTGCATACACGCATATCGTCAATATATTCCTTGCAGTTTTTTCCGTAAACCGATCGGAATTTTTTTGCAAAATAGGAATAGCTCATTCCGCATTTTTCTGCTATCTCCGAAACCTTTACATCGGAAGGCATATTTCTGTCAATAAATTCCGTGATGTTGTAGATGTCGTAACGGGTATCCTCGGCAAAAACTTCGCTGTCTATGCGGAAGCCCTCCTCCTGCCAGCAGCGCAGTATCCCGATAAGGAGGATATATATCTGTGAGCGGATTATCATATCATAGCCGTATCTGCCGCTGTTCATTTCGCTGATACATCTGCCGAATATTTCGTCTGCGTTCATTGCCTCTGCTTTTTCGGCGGAAAAGAACACCGCAGACTTTTTTCTTTCCGCACATCTGAATATGCTGCGAAGCTTGGGAGAATAGTCGGAGGATATATTCATTCTGCTTATGTCAAGCTTAATAACGCTGTAGGAAACAGGCTTTCCGTCTGCGGAATAGATGGAATGGATAGCCTTTGGGTGAAATATTATCATATCTCCCCTGCTCATAGTGTATGCATTGCTGCCGTTTCGCATTTCCGCAGTACCCGAGGTCATAAGAATTATTTCCATATAATAATGCCAATGGGGACTGACGGGAAATACTTCATTTTCCGAATTGAATGAGAAACACTCCACGGGGATATTGAGCAGGTCGGCTTCTTCAAAAAGATAGTTCATAAAATATCACCTATGATAGATTTTTACAATTTTTCTGTACTTTTGATTATATCATATTTTTATGGGATATGATATACTTTATACAAAATATTTACATTTCAAGGAGTATTTATTATGGTTGATGTAAAAGGCAGATGGGCGTTTATTACAGGTGCAAGCAGAGGAATAGGCTATCTTACGGCTGAATTTATGGCTCAGCAGGGCTGTAATCTTGTTCTTCACAGCAGAAAGAACGAGCACCTTGAAAAAATATCCGCAAGAGTTAAGGAGCTTGGAGTTCAGGTTCACTGCGTAAGCGCCGAACTTTCAGACCTTGACGCCGTTGAAAAAATGCTTTCGGAAATTGATTCTCTGGGCGTGAGAATTGACATCGTAATGAACAATGCAGGACTTCAGATAGCTTACCGCACGGATTATTACAAAACACCCGTTTCCGATTATACGGAAAGCTTTAAGATAAATACAATTGCTCCCGCAATGATATGCTATCACTTTATGCCCAAGATGATAGAGCAGGGCTTCGGACGTATTCTCAACACCACCAGCGGAATAAGGCTTGAACCCGAGCAGGCAGGCTATTCCGCAAGCAAAGCGGCGCTTGACAAGATAACAATTGACCTCGGCTCAAAGGTTGAGGGTACTGATGTTATGATAAATCTGACCGATCCCGGCTGGTGCAGAACAGACCTTGGCGGTCCTCATGCTCCCAATGCTCCCGAAAGTGCGATCCCCGGAATTGCCGTAGGTGCTTTCGTTGACGATAAGAAGTCGGGAAGATTCCTTGCAGCTCCTCATTTCACCGGTATGACCCTTGAAGAAGCGGTAAAAAAAGCGGAGGCAGAGTTTGACAGTCCTTACGGAGGATAATTTTCAGGGGATCAGAATAAGGAGGTTATGCTGATATGGGCGGCATATTCATAAATCAGGCGGGCTACAGACCCGACAGCGTTAAGCTTGCGGTAATGCCCTTTGAGGCAGACAGTATATCCGTTGTGGATTTTTACGACAACGAGATATATTCCGCAAAGGCGGTTCTTTGGGGCGAGGACAAGAATTCGGGCGATACCGTTTACTGTGCCGATTTTTCCGATTTCAAAGCTGTGGGAAGCTACAGAATAAAATACCGTGATAAATTCTCCGAAAGCTTTGAGATAGGTGAAAATGTTTATTCAAAGGCGCTTGACAGCGTTTCAAAGGCATATTATTATCTGCGCTGCGGCTGTGGTCTTACGGAAAAATACGCAGGGAAGTTCAAACACGGCGTATGTCACAACAAGCGTGCTCTCCTCTGGGATAACAGGGAGGTTTCCCTTGAAGTAAGCGGCGGCTGGCACGACGCAGGGGATTACGGCAGATATGTTACCGCAGGCGCTTGTGCATTGGCTCATATTCTTTACGGCTATATCCTGTTTCCAAAGGCT
>JAGAJY010000123.1 GCA_017848125.1 Oscillospiraceae bacterium | reverse complement strand
AGCTTCTCCAGTGGATCGCCTAATTCTGTTAATTTCTTGTATCTGTTCTCCTCATCGAAGAATCCTATTTGTTGTATTTTCATATCTTTATTTTACCATATTTTTTGAATTTTGTACAGGGGGGTTTTTAGAGATGCCCTGATGTTTTAAAACGTGTCAATTATTATAGGTTGTCAGCCTATTTTTTGCCGTTTAAAAACGTTGATAATACATATAAACTCGGCACAAACTTTGAAACGATCTGTAACATTTACGAATTTGATCAGCGGATAATGGTTTTATTATATGGCCTTATAGAAGAAATAGAGGTTTTTATAAAAACTCAAATTGCATATTATCATTCAAAAACATACGGTTCGCTGGGTTATCTTGACAGTAATAATTTTATAAAATCAAAAGCTGATAAACACGAAAATTTAATTAGCTTATTTCAGCAAGAAATACGGAGCAGTAAAGATGCCTTGTTTGTAAAACATCATAATCAGAATTATAATGGACAGTTTCCTCTTTGGGTAGCGGTAGAATTGTTTACACTTGGGAATATATCTCAGTTCTATTCACAGATGATAGGTGCAGATAAAAAGGCAGTCAGCAGAAGTATTACTGAATTAACAGGTTACGAATATCAATATAAGCAGCTTGAAAGCTTGCTGTTCTGTTTAACCCATTTACGCAATAAGTGCGCACATTTCTCACGTTTGTATTATTTTAAATTCGGCACTATTCCCAAATATCCGTATTACGTTACACAAAATATAAACATAAACAAGAATAATTTCCGCTTGTATCAATATTTATATGTGCTTAAATTGTTGACACCAACGGCAGAGTGTTGGAAAAACTTTGTAACCGAATTAGAAACATTGATTGATAAATATTCTGATTTTATTACACTTAAGCATATAGGTTTTCCGACCGATTGGAAAAATGAATTGTTATCACCATTTGGGAGCGGCAAAATATCCGCTCCCTCTGCCGAAAAATAGACACGATATAAAAAAAGCCCTCAGAACGCAAATAAACAGCGTTTTGAGGGCTTTTGTTATATATAGGGTAAGTTATCAAAATATCCTGCAAATGCTCTTGTAGTGCATTGTAGCCGCTCCTATGAGCTTATAACGCTATGCTCTGCTGCATATGAAAAATATGCGCAAAAATGTTCAAACCTCACAGAACGAATTTAAACGCCGTTTTTAGACACTTTGTATTATATAGGGTAATTTTACCCCAAAAGGCACAAAATCAATTTAAAGGGCGTTTCCGCTCGTTTCAGAGCGTTTCAAGCTATAGTTGTATGTTTGCGGAATTATTGGTTTCACTTTTTTGAGAAACCAATGCAGTTACATATATTTTTAAGCTCAGATACCGAAACGGTACTTTAGTATTCGATGCCCCTTACTTTTTTTATCAGTTTGGATACATCACCGCCTGTGAAAGTGTCTGCAAGCTCACGCCTGAACTCGGATTTTTTCGGAGTGTAGTTGCTGTTATCTCTGCACCAAGCTTTGAAAACCTCGTACATCTTTGCGCAAGTGCAATTATCTGTTGCGGTTTTTCTCTCACAGCAGCACTCTTCATAGAACGATAAAACAGGGCTGTTTTCAATACGATATGCTTTTTTCTCCAGCAAGCACCTATCGGGGATAGAGAGCTGTCCGCTGTTATCAATTACAGACTTTAACGCAAGTACAGCAGAATAAACGATAGCTTCCCTTTCGGCATACATTTTATCAAGCAGATACTTGTCCTGCTGTTCGGGAGGGATTACATTATCACATTTTACACAGATTATACGGTCATAAACGTGATTTCCTCTGTCACCGCCGAACCTGGGGAGCTGATTTGTGCAGAACCACACAAGCCCCTTATAAACATATTGGAACGAATCACGCCCCTTGAATTCAATAGGGACACTATCGCCGCCTGTTATGCTTTTGAAGGTTTTAAGTTCCTTAACGGTCATAAATGACATATCACTGGAACCGATAAGCCTTTTTCCGTATATTGCCGCTGTTCCGAAACGTTCTTCAAGGTCTTTGAGGTTGCAGGGTGAGCAGTTCCGCTCCCCGATAAGCTTCTCAACAAGGCTTTTGAGCTGTGATTTTCCTGTGTTACCGGATCCGACCATAAACAAAGCGCTTTTCATTCTATAGCCGTATGTGTTGGATATAGCAACTCCGATAAACTGCATAAGGAAACGCTGTACTTCTATATCTCCATTGGTAAGAGTATTTAAGAAGTTACTGAAAACAGGGGAGGTATTTGCATAAGGATTCCATTTGCAGGGGATTTGTATTGTGCTTAAAACATTGGGTGTATGCGGCTTAAGCTCCATTGTATCAAGATAGAGCAAGCCATTTTCAAAATTGATGATATTTTCATCAGCATTAAGCTTTTCAGCCGACTGAAAAACATTATCACAGCATAGATCCTTGAAAACTTCGTCAACGTCTTTCATTTTAAGGCTGAGCGGCATATAATCGGTTATGTAATGCTTGATAATTCCCTTTATTTCCTCATCAGACACAGAAAAATATACGCCGCCGCTGTATAAGTATCTCAGAGGCTTTCCGCTTCCTTGTGTATTCAGCCAAAAATAACGCTGATTATTTCGGAAATGCTCTGCCAAAGCGGGACAAGTGACAGTATATGTTATTTCGCCTGTCCGTTCGTTAATTTTCTCAAAGAAATATGGCGGAAGCTCAGCAACCTGCTCATTCATCGGAGCGATAATATTATGCCGTTCTATCATTTTACGCTTTTGATAATTGGCTTTGTCCTCTGCCTCAGATATGCCGCACAGCTCATACTTGAAATACTTTATAGCGGAACTTCGGTCAAGGTGTTCCCTGTGTATAATAAAATCAATGACAGAGACGCCGCAGTTTCCGTTAGATCCAAAACACATAAATGTTTTTGTATCGGGGTAATAATAGAAATCGTCTTTATGTCCGCATATCGGGCAGGGATTGAATTGAATAAGCCGCCCTGCTCTGCGTTCTGTACTGCCGCCGCTTCTGATAAGATCAAGAAAATCAAAGCTGTATTTCAGTTCCGAAAGCTGTTTATCCCTTTCGGGAGCGGAAACAGGGACAGAGGAGGCGCAAGCCGCTCCCAGGCTTTTAAGCTCTGCTATGTTTTGTGCGCTCAGTTTTGCCGATTCATCAATATACAGAACATTTTTCCCACCAAAGAAAAGGCGGTCAGCATTTTTACAAGCTCGGTCACATTCGGGGAAAAGCTCCATAATGCCAAGCTGTACCTTTTCCGCTGTCTGCCTGTCCGTTATATTTGCTTCGCTGATAAAAACTATCCTGAATTTCTTCCAATAGGTGGAACTGCTGAAGGTTTCATATATAAGGGCAGGGGACAGCCCCCAAGATGAGCAGCGGGAAAGAACGTTATCAACGGTAAGCGGTTCAGGGCTTCGCTGTTTGTTGTGTTTTCCTGCTATACTTTTATCTTCGTTGTCAATATCAAGGCAAAAAAGCTGTTGACTTTGCCAATTTTCAGTCTTTGCACCTCCTACAAGAACAGCAGGAGTAAAACTGTGCCCATGTACTATGCCTTCACTAAATTGCTGTAAAGTGACTGTTTGAGGAGCAGAACTGCACAGCCTTGTTTTTATCCCTGCTATTTCTGCACCTTTGGGCTTTGCTGTATATGATACTGTATCAAGCTGTAATGTTATCAATAAGGGTCACCGCCTTACAGCTTAACAGGAACAGGCTTGATGCCTCCGCATTTTGTCGGTGTTTCCTGCTCTGTTGGTGTTAAAGTGTTGCTGTTGAGATATTCGGCGAACTTGTCCACGTTTACAAGATATTTGCACCCTGCCTTAACTGCTGCGATCTCGCCCTTTATAACAAGCTGTCTTACAAAATGCTCAGCAAGTCCGAATATTTTTGCTGTGTTTTTTATAGTTTCCATATGCGGGATATTATTTGCGGTCATTTTTGCTTTCCTCCTTGCAAAGCCGCTCCCGATGTGGTATAATGGGAGCGGAAATGATATTTCCGTTGTGCCTCCTGCTGGGTTCCTCGCCAAAGGTTAGCAGGAGGCGCTTTTTTTGTTTTCAGATTCAAGCTTTTTTATAGTTTCAAAAATAGACCGTTTCTCCTGTTCAGACAGCTCAAAACGGAGCTTTCTTGCATTGTAGGCTCTGAAATACCCATAGCCGCCGCAATTTGATACAGAAAAACTCCTGCGTTTTTTGCCGCTGTTCTTACATCTGTGTTGCTCATTCTTTTACCTCCTGAAATAATACTTGACAAAATCATCATCAATGTGATAATATAATGATGATGAATGTTACAATATATATTATAATGCATATTTTTGTAAAAGTCAACATATATGTGCATTATTTTTTGAAATGTAACAAATGTATGCATAAGGCGTGATATTATGTTTGATGTTAAGTTAATGGGAAAAAGGATAAAAGAACTACGTGGAAATGCTTCACAAGACGAATGTGCGGAAAAGCTCGGTATATCCAGGGGAGCATTAAGCTTTTACGAGCAAGGGAAAAGAACGCCCGACGCTGAGGTTATCTATAGAATGTGTGAATATTTTAATGTTTCAAGTAGTTATTTGATTGGATTAAGTGATACAAAAACAAATAATGTGACTGTTCAAGAAATATGTGACTATTTGGGAATTACCGAGCAGACTGTTGAAGGCTTGATAAATATAAAAATACAAAAAGATTGTTTAAATTTTAAATTTGATAACATACTGCCTGCAGTATGTTCGCCCGGTATATCAGGGGATTATTATCAAAAGTGCATAGAGTACCTAATAAAAAATGAATTAGGTGAATTTGCAACGGATATTATAAGCAATTATATTTCACTTTGCGAATATGAAAACAAAGCATTTGGGGATGGCGAAATTATTTCATCATTTGAAGATGCAGAAAAAAGCAGAGAAGCAAAAGAAAAATTAGATATGTTAAAATATAGAAATTACCGCTGTTGCGCAGAATTATTAGAAAGATTTATTGTTTTTTTAGATAAAAACGACGATTGCGTAAATAGCCATAAAGAATATATAAATAATATAATAAAAAATAAGGATATATTTATCACTGAAATCACAGAAGAAACCGAAGAAAACAAGGAGGTTTCCAACTATGGCAAACATACGCCCCCGAAAGAATAAAAACGGCGATATAATAAGCTATGAAATAAGAGTGTTCAAGGGGAGAGGGGAGAACGGCAAACAGCTTAAACCTTATACAATGACTTGGAAACCTTCTCCCGGTATGACTGCAAGGCAGATTGAAAAAGAGGTACAGCGGCAGGCTCTGATGTTTGAGGAGCAGATAAAAAACGGCTATGCTCTTGACAATAAACAGACCTTTGCACAGTATGCCGATTATGTGGTATCGCTGAAAGAGCGTGCAGGGGTAAAACATTCTGTTGTGTATTGGTATAAGGCACAGCTTGAAAGAATAAACGCAGGTATCGGACATCTGAAGCTGAACGAGATAAGACCGCAGCACCTTAACGCCTTATATGAACAGCTTTCCGCAAAGGGGCTTCGAGAGAACGGCAGGAAAGCACGCTGCAAGGTTGATTTGACTAAGATGTTAAAAACCGCCAAAAGGACAAAGGCTGAATTTTCGGGAGCGGTCGGAATTTCGGAAGGATCATTGCGGAGCTGCTGCAAAGGCAATTTTATATCTATAGCTACAGCCGAAAAAATAGCAAAGGAATTAAAAAGCCCTGTCAAAGCCCTGTTTGACATTGTAGAGGATACCGCTCCCTTATCTCAATCAACAATATCAGGGTATCACCGCTGTATCTCAGCCATACTCGGACAGGCTGAAAAAGAAATGCTGATACCCTATAACCCTGCCGCAAAGGCTACACCGCCGAAAAAAGAAAAGCCGCAGCCGAATTATTTTCAGCCTGCGGACATCGAGAATATTCGTAAAGCCCTTGAAAATGAGCCTATCAAGTGGCAGATGATCGTACATCTTCTGCTTATAACAGGCGCTCGCAGAGGAGAAATAGCAGGGCTGAAATGGTCTGCTGTAGATTGGGATAATAACCGCATACATATCAACGTTACCCTGCTGAATCGTACCGACATCGGCATATATGAGGAAACACCCAAAACGGAGCAGTCAGACCGATATATTACACTTCCTGCGGAAACAATGAGCCTTTTGCGGAAATATCAAAGCTATTGGCTTAACTTCCGTAAGCTCTGCGGCTCAGCGTGGAACAGCTTTGTCCAAATATCCGACAGAAACGGAAATCCGCAGAGTGTCAGAGCAGATTATTTGTTTTTTCAAGAATCGGGAACAAAGGTCGGTTATCCTATACGCCCCGACAGCATAACAAAATGGTGCGGTGACTTTTCAAGGCGTAACGGACTGCCGCATATAAACCCCCACGCTTTCAGGCACACAATGGCAAGTATTTTATATTTCAACGGCGTTGACAGCATAAGCATATCGGGAAGGCTCGGACACTCAAAGGCAAGCACCACGAGCGACATATATTCCCATATCATCAAGGAAGCTGACAAGCGTTCAGCCGAATGTATTGCAGATGTTGTACTGAGAAATAAACAGGCGTAAAACAAGGGAGTTGAAACTATTGAACAATCAATATAATAAGCCTAAATTAACAGCAATTCAATTGGTATCTATGATGTCTAAAGAAAAAGGGATTACATTTAAGCATATGACACGAGCACAAGCTGTAATTTTTTTAGAAGAACGTAATAATTTTTTTCGATTAGCTTCATATAGAAAGAATTATGATAAACAACAAAGCGGAGCATATGTAAATAAACATTATATCAATTTAGATTTTGCATACTTGGTTGAATTATCAACTTTAGATATGTATTTACGAAATATTATAATGCAGATGTGTATCGATGTAGAACACTGCTTAAAAGTAAATCTGTTAACCGATTTATCAAAAAACAGTTCTGAGAATGGTTATTCACTAGTGAATGAATTCCTTAATGCTAAATCTAATAATTATATCGTGAAGTCTGTCATAAAGAAATCAAATTCAAAGTATAGTGGAGATTTGATATGCAAATATTTTACATATCAATACACACCTAAGAACGACAGTTCTAATCCTAATGCTTATGTATTTGATTGCCCTGCATGGGTATTGGTTGATACTATATCCTTTGGTGACTTT
>JAGAJY010000122.1 GCA_017848125.1 Oscillospiraceae bacterium | reverse complement strand
TTTAACAGTTGACATTACTTTGATGCATTATTATACGTCCCAGCGGATAATAACGCTGTCGCCCTCGTGAAGCATATCCATAAAGCTTGCGTTTTTGCCGTTGAGGGTAAGTATCATATTTCCGCTTGGCGGCGGATTCTTTGTATCAATGTTTGCAAGAGCCATAAGCTCGATAAATTCGTGAGGAGAATCGTCCGAACGGCGCTCGAGGAAGGTGGGCTTGCCGTTGAGGAAAACCGTTATATCCCCTGTTGAGGGAGGAAGCGGTGCAGGCTCTGAGGACATTGCTGCAGCAGGCTCGGTGCTTACGGCAGGCTCAGCCGCTACTGCAGGTGCGGCTTCGGGAATCGGAACATGCACAGGCTGAGGCGCTCTCAAAGGTGTTTCTATCCTTGCGGGAGCAGGCTCGGGAGCTTTAAGGGATACAGGCTCGGAGGCTCTGACGGGGACAGGCTCAGACACCATAGATGACATAGGTATTCCCGAAAGAGTCTGAACTGTTCTGCTTGCCTTTTCATCCCTGAGAGCAATTACCTTTGCGGCATTGGGAAGATTTTCGGTGCTTGTCCTCTTGTCCTTGGTGACAAATGCGTCGTTTTCTTCAAGTATGTAGTCCATTTTAACAAGGCGGTCATTCTTGAAGAATGCGATTCCCGAGCAGTCAAAGGGCAGGGACATAATCAGGTCGCCAAGAGTTTCGATTGTCTCGATCTCAATATTATCGTAATTCTGAACGCTGTAGCTGCCCGAAACAACGATTCCGTTGGTGCGGACTGTTCTGCCGAAGGTGTATTCCTCGCCGTCAATAATAAGCTTTTTGGAGAACACCTCTCCTGCAATATCGCTGACTGTAACGGAAGCATTTGCGCCTACAGTGGCAGGAGTAAACTCGATAACGTCGCCTGCCTTGACTGTGTATTCAAGAGACACAGGCAGACCGTTTACGATTATCTGAGCAGGAGATGAGGTCTCACCTCTCAGGCTCTGCTTTTCGCCGTTAAGGGTAAATACAAGACCTCTGCCTGATTTTCCGATTATCTGCTGTGTCTGGAAGCCTGCGTTCATAAGCAGGTCGGCTGCTGTTACTGTCTTGGTATCGAAAATGCGGAATTTTGCGCCGTTGAGGGTTACCTGTGAGAACTCGTAGCCCTTCTGGAGAGTTGCGGTGATACCGATACCGATGGGGGTTACAAATTCGGGACCTGTGAGATGAGTTTCTGCAATATTTACATTCTTGCGGTAATTCTGCCCGCCGATAGCAACTCTGTTTTCGGGAATATCAAGCTTTTCAGCAACAAGAGAGGGCAGATCGGGGATAAGGCTTCCGCCGCCTACAAGGAACACTGCCGCAGGAGCAGAGCCGTTGGCTTCAAGAATATTCTTTGCAATAGTATCCGCAAGCTGATCTACAGCCGCATAGAGACTTGAATAGAAGTCCTCCGAGGTAACGGTATGCTCAAAGCCGAGAATATCCGAAAATACAATATCCTCGCCTGCAGGGGAAAGCTTCATTGCCTCAGCTGTTTCAAAATCAACAAGATAATTCTGGATAATTTCTTCTGTTATCTCATCGCCTGCAATGGTCGCCATAGCATATGCCACAATGCTTCCCGCACGGGAAATGGCAATATCCGTAGTACCTGCGCCGATATCAACAAGGGCAATGTTTATAAGTCTTACCTCGGGGGGAATAATTACATTCATTGCCGCAATAGGCTCAAGGGTAAGACTGCACACATCAAGACCGTTCATATCCATAACGGTGTAAAGGCTTTCCACAACAAGGCTGGGAAGAAATGCGGCGATAAGCTCCACAGACACCTTCTTTCCCTTATGACCCAGAAGGCTTTTTATGGGGTAATCGTCAAGGATATATTTTATTACCGTGTGACCAACACAGTAAAAGGTAGTACCGCTGTCAGATGTATTGTCCTTATCAAGCTCGGACTGTGCTTTGGCAACCGCTTCAAGCTCTAAGGTCTTGAGCATATTGTCGGTGATGCTTTCCTTTCCGTCAAGCTCTATCTCTATAGAAGAACGCATTGTTTTCAGCGCACGTCCTGCGGCGGCTATTGCAACCTTTGTCAGGGCAATATCCGTCTTTTCTTCAAGAATGGTCTTTACCTGATTGACTATCCTTGAAGTCTCGACAATGTCCTCGATCTGACCGTCAAGCATTGCACGGCGCTTGTGGGGAACGGAAACAGCCTCGTCAACATGAAATGTTCCGTCATCCATATGACCTATAACGCCTACAACGTTTCTCGTTCCTATATCAAGGGCAAATATATCGTTTTCGTCCTGAGGCGTTTTCTGGGATTTGCGAATCACAGAACCGCCTGCGGTCTTGCTTTTGGGCATATATATCATTCCTTTGCAAACAGCGTAAAATTCCGCTGTAAATTTCATTCTCTTTTATTATAATATATTTTTACGCATTTTGCAATATCTTTCTTGCCTGCTGACGCAAAAAAATTATTCCTTTTTCTGCAAATTTCATCAAAAATGCTCCGCAGAAGCCTTGGTATGCTTCTGCGGAGCGATAAATCTTATGCCTTTGTTACCTTGTGGAATACCTTCTTGCCCTTCTTGATGATTATGCTGTCATCAATTGCAATGATTCCGTTGGGGTCTGTTACCTTTTCATCGTTTACGGATACGCCGCCCTGTGTTACAAGACGTCTTGCCTCGCTCTTGGAGGGGCAGAGAGCGGTCTTTACGAGCAGGTCAAGAATGTTTATGCCGTTTTCAAGCTCTGCGGCAGGTATTTCGGTGGTGGGCATATCGTCTGTATTGCCGTTTCCGCCGAAAAGCTTCTTTGCGGCTTCAAGGCACTTTTCAGCCTCCTCCTTGCCGTGAATGAGAGCTGTAAGCTCATATGCAAGCACCTCTTTAGCCTTGTTGAGCTCTGCGCCCTCCATTGTTCTCTCCATTTCCTCGATCTGCTCAACGGGGAGGAAGGTAAGAAGCTTCAGGCACTTGATAACATCGCCGTCGCCCACGTTTCTCCAGTACTGGAAGAACTCGTAGGGAGATGTCTTTTCGGGGTCAAGCCATACAGCGCCCTTTTCGGTCTTGCCCATCTTCTTGCCCTCGGAGTTTGTAAGGAGGGTGATGGTCATAGCGTGAGCGTCCTTTGCAAGCTTCTTTCTGATAAGCTCTGTGCCGCCCAGCATATTTGCCCACTGGTCGTCGCCGCCGAACTGCATATTGCAGCCGTACTTCCTGAACAGCATATAGAAATCGTAGCTCTGCATTATCATGTAGTTGAACTCAAGGAAGGTAAGACCTCTTTCCATTCTCTGCTTGTAGCACTCGAATGTAAGCATCTTGTTTACCGAGAAGCAAGCGCCTACCTCTCTGAGAACGTCAACATAGTTAAGGTCAAGGAGCCAGTCGCCGTTGTTTACAAGAATAGCCTTGTCCTCGGAAAAGTCGATGAATCTTGCCATCTGCTTCTTGAAGCACTCAACATTGTGGTTGATGGTTTCGGGAGTCATCATCTTTCTCATATCGGTCTTGCCCGAGGGGTCGCCTATCATTGCGGTGCCGCCGCCGATAAGCACGATAGGCTTGTTTCCTGCCATCTGAAGTCTTTTCATAAGGCAAAGCGCCATAAAGTGACCAACGTGAAGGCTGTCCGCTGTGGGGTCAAAGCCGATGTAGAAGGTAGCCTTTCCGTTGTTTATCATCTCGCTGATTTCCTTTTCATCGGTTACCTGAGCGATAAGCCCTCTTCTGGTAAGTTCTTCGTATAAAGTCATTTTTTATTCCTCCGTTATATTATTAAAATTTTTATTTATGTAATCTATATAGCCCTTTCGGCGTATAAGATCCTTGTTTGATTTATACCATTGATATGATTCTGCAATTCCCTGATGCATAGGCTTAATTGTTGGCATAAGGTCAATCTGCCTTGTAACATCAAGAAAATAATTGTAATTACGGAACGGGAAATAATTGTATATTTCAACGTCCTTTGAAACCGATAATATTTCCGCTTGCTTCCCCACTACGTTATAGCACAGTTTCACCCAATCCCTAACACAAATAGGATTTGGATTTCCAACGTTATAAATGCGGTGAATGGGCTTATGCTCTATAATTATCTCAACAAGCCTGCACATATCCTCAATATCAAAGAATTGAAGATTCAAATTTTCATTATCAGGGATATAAAAAGGGCGTTCTTGTTCCGCACATTCAAAAACAAAAGCTTCACGGTACAGGTTGTTCATTTTCCCATACAGATACGGCGGTCTTATAATATATGCAGATGGTATTCTTTTAAGCAGAAGCTTTTCAGCAGCAAGCTTGTCTGTGCCGTAATTTCCCCAATGAATATTAGGACCGCACATCTGCGTTTCCGTAAACGGCTGAGGATTGGTTTCGGGATAAACAGCACTGGAGCTTATCATAATATAAGTATCAAATTTACCTAATCCATCTGTCAGCGAAAGAATATCCTGTTCATTATAAGCCGTAACATCAATGACTGCATCAAACGCAATATCCTTCAATGAATTATTTAAGTTGTGTCTGTCACAGCAGATAAGCTTTACACCTGATGACTGCGGACGTGAGTTGCGATTCAGCACATAAACATCATGCCCTTTTTTAACAAAATACTCAGCTGTATATCGGCTTGCGAAAACAGTACCGCCTGTTATCAGAATATTCATAGCAATTCTCCTTTTTAAGTTAATATTATCGTAGAATAACTATATGATATGAAACCGAATAACAATTTCGCAAATACTAATCATCATTCAATTGACGATTAGTATTATATCACTTCCTTTAAAGCAATTTTACATTCTAATGCTCTGCATTTCTGACCCTTTCATTTATCAGCCTGCACATTACTGTCAAAGGCAGTTTGCTTACATACTCCTTGTATTCATCGGGCTTTTCCGTGGGAAGCGACTCGGGAATGTCAAGCTCTTTTGATAAGAGTATATCTCTTTCGTCTGTAAGGTGAAGCTTCAGAGTAAAAAGGTAGAACAAAAATCCAAATCGGCTGTGGCGGCTTTCAATGGTGTAATCTGCATATTCGATCTCTTCGTAAGGTATCCGTGAAACAAGAACCTTTCGGGAGAAGAATTTATGATAGATAACGATTTGGTTCTCGCTGTCAATGATACAGCCCTCGCATAATGCAGATATTACTGCGCCGGCTGCGGCGGACAACAAAAATATGATACCTGAAACCGCTAATACGGAATCATACTTAAAAAGACAGACAAAAGTGGTGCTGAATGAGAATATCGCTGTAAGAATAAAGAATGTTTTCAGACCTTCAAGCGTTCCTGTGGAGTCAAATCTGCATTTCATAGCCTTCCCTCCCAAAAAGAAAAGCCCTCTCAAAGCCGAATAAAATTCAGCTTCAAGAGGGCGAATTATCGCTGTACCACCTCAGTTTATCATACTCTCGTATGACCTTTGAAGGCTGTAACGTGCCTTACTCCGTACAAGGCTACTTGATTTCACCCTGTCTGCTCGGGAGCGTACTTTCAGAACGCCGCTGTCCTCTCACACCTGCCGAGGACTCTCTGAAAAGCGGTTATGCTCTGCTTTTTTTCCGTCATTGCATTTATTAACTGTGATTATAACATACTACAGCACAGCTGTCAAGTATAAAAAGGGAAATTATGCTTCTTTTTTCTCAAAACGTTCTTCGTGCTTGGGATGTCCGCTTACAAGATTTATTGCTCTGAGGATCTCGATCTCAATATCGGTGTTCTTCTGGGGGAGCATACTGTTTATTCTCTTGAAAAGCATACCTTCCTCAGTGTTTACATATGCGGGCTTGATGTTATTGAGGGCAATAGCCATCATATCGCTTACACAGGTCTCGCACTTGCAGCAGTCGTATTCCTTGAGAAGCTCGGGAAGTCTTAATTTGACTATTTCCTCGTTTGCATTTATAAGCATAATTTTTCCGCCTTTCAACCTTTGATGTGATTTTTTCGTCTTATCTGTGCGTTAAGCGTCAACGCCTCTGTTGATTATCTCCATGCACATTCTGCCGTTGTGATAGGGGCATTTCCACTCGTTGACCATAGTTACCTTGGGCATAGGCTTGCCGTTGTAATCAACCTCAGCCCACCACTCGCCGCCTTCACGCTTGTCGGTCTGAACATCTCTTATCCAGCCCCAGATGCTTGCGGCAGCGTCAAGGAATTTTTTGTCGCCGCTGTGCTGATATGCGTTTACGAAGCCTACAACGGATTCAGCCTGAACCCACCATACACGCTTCTTGTCTATCTCGGTCTTGTCACGCTCGTTGTTGAGGGAATTGTTTTCATATGCGATATTAAGGATATTTTCCGAAATGCGCAGATTTATATTCTTCCACTTTTCGATATAATCAGCCTCGCCCAGAACATCGCAGGCACGGTCCATAAGCCATGTTGCTTCAATGTCGTGACCGTAGGAATGAATATCGCCGATAACGTTCAGCTCTCTGTCAAAGAATACAAGGAGCTTGTTGTTTTCGCTGTCGAATATCTTGCTTTCGGTAATGTCAAGGAGGAATTTCAGCCTTGCTCTTACACGCTCGTCGCCGCTCGCTTCAAGAAGAACGGTGTAGCCCTCGATAAGATGAAGAACGGTGTTCATAGTCTTGTCAGCCATAAGTCCGTTTTCGCTGAGAGCGTCGTTTTCAATGAGCTGCCAGTTTATGTCAAAGGCTTCCATATATGCAATATCGTCGGTACACTTGCTTTCAACCGTGTCAAACAGTCTGAACGCAAGGTCAAGGGCTTCCTTGTCCTTGCAGGCAAGGTAATAGGTGGAGAGTGCGTATATTGCAAAAGCCTGATTGTAGGTGTGCTTCATAGAATCCATAACAGTGCCGTCATAGTTCATCATCCAGTAAACGCCGCCGTTTTCATTGTCTATGCACTTGTCTCTGAGAAATTCGTATGCGTGACGGGCATTGTCAAGATTCTTTTCGCCGCCTACGGTACGGTAGCAGGAGGAGTAGAACCAGAGTATTCTCGAATTGAGTATAACTCCCTTGCCGCCCTTTTTGTCGAGATTAAGGTCATTGTCCATCTGACCGTAGAAGCCGCCGAATTCATCATCTCTGAGAGCGTCCCAGAAAGGGATAATGTGATTTTCAAGCTCGTTTTTGATTTCGCTGATAAGCATTTCTTTCCCTCTTTTCAAATCAGTTTATACTTTTTGACCTGAACAGCTATAATCGGCTCAGCCGTTTTCGGTTTTTATTCTGCGATAATTCTTCTTTGCGAAGAAAATGCCGTAAATAACCGCCGATACCGCAATAAGTATCACGGGCGGCAGAAGATATATATGCTTTTTGGCAATATGTTTCAAAGCAGTATGAAACGGCAGAGACGGAGTGATATATTTAAATTCATCAGATCCTGAATCGGGATATTGACCGATATGTGTTCCGTCCGAATACAGCAGATTTGCAGAAATGCCGTTTTCATATTGAGATAATATCTCGTTTTCCGAATACAAAAGCCGCTCATCTTTGCACCAACAGGACTGAACAGGCATACTGTTTCTGATTATCGTAAAATAATATCCGTATTCTATTTCGGAGCGTTCCGAGCCGCCCATCAGACTGCGCATATATTTCAGAATATCTTCCTCCGAGCCGTCAAAGTCATATTCTGTGCCGTATAAGTTTTTTTCGGAAATCGGATAACAGAGACTTCCGTAAAACACGCCCGATACATTTTCGGTGCCGTTATCACCGCATTTTTCCAGATATGAAAGGATATTCGTATGTACAAGCTTTGCATTGGAATCTGCCGTACTGTCGTTATCTGTGCAGGGGCTTGCGGGGAATACCGCATAAACGAATACTGCGTATAGGATAATTCCGATAACAGCCGCAGAAATAAAGAACATTCTGCGCTTTGGAATTATCCTTGCCATACGCTCACCTCTTAAAATTACTTCAAATCACGTCCGCAGCAGTTCTTGTACTTCTTGCCGCTTCCGCAGGGGCAGGGATCGTTTCTGCCGACCTTCTTGACACGTCTGGGTTCGCTTGCATAGCTGCCGTCGCCCTGAGTTTCCATAGGCTGAGCAACTCTTTCTCTCTTAGGCTCTTCTGTGCCCTTTACCTGAATTGTAAAGAGAAGTCTTACAGTATCCTCTCTGATGGATTCGATCATAGCGTCGAACATCTCGAAGCCCTCGTAGCGGTACTCGACAACAGGGTTCTTCTGACCGAAGGCACGCAGACCGATTCCACGGCGGAGCTCCTCCATATCGTCAATGTGAGCCATCCATTTAAGGTCAACAACCTTGAGAAGAACAACTCTTTCAAGCTCTCTGAGAATATCGCTGCCGATGTCAGCTTCACGCTTCTCGTAGTATGCGCTTGCTCTGCCCGAAAGCTCGTCGATAAGCTTTTCCTTGGTAAGACCGCCAAGCTCCTCGGATGTGTAATGGAAATCATCGGGAGTGGTAAGGATTCCCGCAAAGTGCTCTCTGAGACCTGCAAGATTCCACTCGTCCTGAATGGTATCGTCAATGATGTAGAGATTTACGCCGTCTGTTACCCAGTCCTTTATCATCTTCTGGATATACTCGTGAATATCCTCGCCGTTGAGCACCTTTGCTCTCTGCTCGTAGATGATAGCTCTCTGGGTGGACATAACGTCGTCGTAGTTAAGGACATTCTTTCTGATAGCAAAGTTTCTGCCCTCTACCTTCTTCTGTGAGGATTCGATGACCTTTGAAAGCATCTTGGATTCAATGGGCATATCCTCCTCGATGTTCATATTGTTCATCATGATCTGGAGACGGTCGCCGCCGAACAGTCTCATAAGATCGTCTTCAACAGAAAGGAAGAAGCAGCTTTCGCCCTCGTCTCCCTGACGGCCTGCACGTCCTCTGAGCTGGTTGTCGATTCGTCTGGACTCGTGGCGCTCTGTACCGAGAATGTAAAGACCGCCTGCCTCACGCACCTTGTCAGCCTGTCCCTTGATTACCTCCTGATGCTTTGCGAAAAGCTTCTTGTACTCCTCACGGGCTGCAAGGATCTCCTCGTCGTCTGTATCTGCGTAGCTGATAGCCTCGCTGATAAGCTCGTCCTCCATACCTGCACGCTTCATATCAGCCTTTGCAAGGAACTCAGCGTTACCGCCAAGAAGAATATCCGTACCACGGCCTGCCATATTTGTAGCGATAGTTACCGCTCCCAGCTGACCTGCCTGTGCAACGATCTCAGCTTCCTTTGCGTGCTGCTTTGCGTTGAGGACATTATGCTTGATACCTCTCTTTGAAAGCATCTTGGAGAGGACCTCGGATTTTTCAATGGAAATAGTACCCACAAGAACGGGCTGACCCTTTTCGTGGCACTCGGCAATACGCTCGATAGCCGCCTTGAACTTGCCCATTTCTGTCTTGTAGATAACGTCGGGGTGGTCTATTCTCTGAACGGGACGGTTTGTGGGTATCTCAATAACGTCCAGCTTGTAGATCTCCCTGAACTCGTCCTCCTCGGTCATAGCCGTACCTGTCATACCCGACAGCTTGCGGTAAAGACGGAAGAAGTTCTGGAAGGTGATGGAAGCAAGGGTCTTGGACTCGTGAGCTACCTTTACGCCCTCCTTTGCCTCGATAGCCTGATGCAGACCGTCATTGTAGCGGCGTCCCATCATAAGTCGGCCTGTAAACTCGTCAACAATAACGATCTCGCCCTCGTTTACAACGTAATCAATATCCTTCTTCATTATGCCGTTAGCCTTGAGAGCCTGATTGACGTGGTGAAGAAGTGTGGAGTTTTCGGCGTCGTAGAGGTTTATTACATTAAAGTATTTCTCCGCCTTCTTTACGCCCTGACGGGTGATAGTGGCGGTCTTTGCCTTTTCATCAATGATGTAGTCGCAGTCCTCGGTGATCTCTTCCTGATCGGTCTTGGTGTCCATTTCGGTTACCACAAAGGGCTTTAAGGTCTTTGCAAACTTGTCCGCAAGGGTGTACCACTCTGTGGATTTGTCACCTCGTCCCGAAATGATAAGAGGTGTTCTTGCTTCGTCGATAAGGATAGAGTCAACCTCGTCCACGATTGCGAAATTGAATTCTCTCTGAACCTTTTCGCTCTTGTAGATTACCATATTGTCACGGAGATAGTCAAAGCCGAACTCATTGTTTGTTCCGTAGGTAATGTCGCAGTTATATGCTTCACGGCGCTCGTCATTGCTGAGGTCGTGAAGGATACAGCCGATAGTAAGACCTAAGTATCTGTAAACCTTGCCCATTTCCTCCGACTGAGATTTTGCAAGATAGTCGTTTACTGTGACAACGTGAACGCCTCTGCCTTCAAGGGCATTGAGGTAGGACGCACAGCAGGCAACGAGAGTTTTACCCTCACCTGTTCTCATCTCGGCGATTCTGCCCTGATGAAGAACGATAGCACCGATTATCTGCACGGGATAGGGTTTCTTGCCGAGAACACGGAATGCCGCCTCTCTTACCGTAGCAAGCGCCTCGGGGAGAATATCGTCAAGAGTCTCGCCGTTTGCAAGTCTTTCCTTGAATTCGGGGGTCTTTCCTTTAAGCTCCTTTTCGCTGAGCTTGCCGAATTCCTCGTCAAGATCAAGAACCTTCTGCTTGATAGGATCTATCTTTTTAAGCTCTCTTTTACTGTAATTTCCGAAAAGTCCGTCTAAAATTCCCATTCTTAGTTATTCCACCTTATTATGATTTATTCAGCACATTAAAGCAGCAGTGTGCAAATGTGCATACTTATACTTACATTCTATTATAACGCATAAATAACGCTGTGTCAATATTTTTTTCATTTTTACTCCCATACATTTTACCTTCATAAAAATATTCCCAATTCACTTGCAAAATTCTGAGATATATGGTATAATAACAAAGTATGATTGCCTGCAGAGTGCAGTGCAGTAATTTAAAACAGGAAAGAGGAAAAATATATGGAGCTTGATATGGTCAAATATCTTGCAAAGCTCGGCAAGCTCAGCTTTACCGATGAGGAGCTTGAAAAGGCTGTTGCGGATATGACAAGCATTATCGAAATAATGGACACCATCAAGGAAATAGACATCACCTACGACCCCTACAAGGATAACCACAACGTTTATCTGAAGGATCTGAGAAAGGACGAGGCTATGCCCTCACTTGCTACCGAAAAGCTTTTGCAGAACGCTGTTCACAGCGAGAACTGCTTCGTTGTTCCCAAGGTTGTTGAATAAAATAGAATAAGGAGAATTTTTATGGAAGTAACTTCCCTTACCATAAAGGAAATGCGGAAAATGCTTGACAGCAAGGAAATTTCCGCTTCCGAGCTTACAAAAGCATACATTGACAGGATAAAGGCTGTTGACGGCAGCGTTGAAAGCTACATCACAGTTACCGAAAACGAGGCTATGGCTATGGCCGAAGCCGCTCAGAAGAAGATAGACGCAGGCGAGGCAACAGCTCTCTGCGGCATTCCTCTTGCAATTAAGGACAACATCTGCACAGACGGCGTAAAGACCACCTGCGCTTCAAAAATGCTGGAGAATTTCGTTCCTCCCTACAACGCTACCGTTATGGAGAAGCTCAATGCCGAGAACATCGTAATGCTGGGCAAGACCTCTATGGACGAGTTTGCTATGGGCGGCTCAACACAGACCTCCGCATTCAAGAAAACAAAGAACCCCTATGACATCACAAGAGTTCCCGGCGGCTCATCGGGCGGCTCTGCGGCTGCTGTGGGAGCTGACCTTTGTGCGGCTTCTCTCGGCTCGGATACAGGCGGTTCTATCCGTCAGCCTGCCGCTTTCTGCGGAGTTACGGGACTTAAACCTACCTACGGCAGAGTTTCCCGTTACGGTCTTGTTGCTTTCGCAAGCTCCCTTGACCAGATAGGCCCTATCGCAAGAAGCGCCGAGGACTGCGGAATCATACTCAACACCATTGCAGGCTATGACCCCCACGACGGAACAGTTTCCAAGAATCCCGTTGATGACTATACATCTAAGATAGGTATGGATATGAAGGGCGTTAAGATAGCTGTTCCCGCAGAGTTCTATGCCGAGGGCATCGACGATAATGTAAGAAAGACCGTTCTTTCCGCTGCTGACAGCTACAAGGCTATGGGTGCGGAGCTTGTTGAATGCTCAATGCCCTCTCTGAAATATGCGGTTGCGGCTTACTACCTCATTTCCTCCGCTGAGGCTTCCTCCAACCTTTCCCGTTACGACGGAATCAAGTTCGGTCACAGAAGCGAGATCGCAGGAAACTACAACGAGCTTATCACAGCTTCCAGAAGCGAAGGCTTCGGCGACGAGGTAAAGAGACGTATCCTCCTCGGAAACTACGCCCTCTGCTCGGGCTACTATGACGCATACTACGGCAAGGCTATGGCTCTCAGACAGAAGATAAGAGAGGAATATGCCGAGATATTCAGCAAGTGCGATATTATCCTCACTCCCACAGCTCCCTCCGTTGCTTACGGTATCAATGAGAATGTGGGCGACCCCAAGAAGATGTATCAGGCTGATATATGCACAGTTACAGTTAACATTGCTTCTCTCCCCGCTATCTCCACCACCTGCGGCTATGACGAAAAGGGTATGCCTATCGGAATGTCCCTTATCGGAAAGATGTGGGACGAGGCTTCCATCATCGGCGCTGCTGACGCTTTTGAAAAGAATTTCAGCCGTGTATCGGCAAAAATATGAATCAGAAAGGGTGAATGAAAGCAATGTCAGTATCAGATTACATTCCCGTTATAGGACTTGAAATACACTCGGAGCTGCTTACAAATTCCAAGGTATTCTGCACCTGCTCCGCTGAATTCGGCGGTGACAAGAATACACGCTGCTGCCCCGTTTGCTCGGGTATGCCCGGCACACTTCCCGTTATCAATCAGACTGCCGTTGAATACGCTGTAAGAGCAGGCTATGCCCTTAACTGCGATATAAACAAATTCTCTGTTTTCGACAGAAAGAACTACTTCTATCCCGACCTTCCCAAGGCATATCAGATCTCACAGATGCCCCTGCCCCTGTGCATTAACGGCTCTGTGCCTATCGAATATGAGGAAAACGGCGAGAAGAAGCAGAAAACCATCAGAATAAACCGTATCCACCTTGAGGAGGACGCAGGAAAGCTCATTCACGATGACTTAAACGGTGTTTCACTTGCTGACTACAACCGCTGCGGTATCCCTCTTATCGAGATAGTTACCGAGCCTGATATGTCCTCTCCCGAGGAGGCAAGAACTCTCGTTGAAACAATTTCTCTGCTTCTCCAGTATTCGGGCGTTTCCGACTGTAAGATGGAGCAGGGCTCTATCAGAGCGGACGTTAACATCTCCCTTATGAGAAAGGGCGATACAGAGTTCGGTACAAGAGCCGAGATAAAGAACGTCAACTCCCTCAAATCCATTTACCGCACAATTGAGTTTGAGATAAAGCGTCAGGCACAGATACTTGACAGAGGCGGAAAGATAGTTCAGGAAACAAGACGTTTTGACGCAAACAGGGGCGAGACCAAGTCTATGAGAACCAAGGAGGACGCTCACGACTACAAGTATTTCCCCGACCCCGATATTTTACAGGTAAACTTCTACGATGAGGATCTGGAGAGGATAAAAAATTCCCTTCCCGAAATGCCCAAGGACAGACTTGCAAAGTACATCGGCTTCGGTATTCCCGAAAAGGAAGCAAAGGTCATCGTCAACACCAAGAAGATCTCCGACCTTTTTGAGGACGCTCTCAAATGCTACAACAATCCCAAGTCACTTGTTAACTTCATCAACGGTGAAATTATGAGACGTCTTAACTTAGGCGAGATCGACATTGACAAGCCTATGTTCACAGCGGCTGATATTGCAAAGCTTGTTGAAATGTCCGACACCGATAAGGTAACTAAGAACGACGCAAAGGATATTTTCCGTGAAATGGCTGAAAAGGGCGGCGACCCTGAGGAAATCGCAAAGCGTGAGGGTATGCTCATTGTAAGCGATACAGGCAAGGTGCTTGAAGTCATTGAAAAGGTTATTGCGGCAAACGAAAAGGCTGTTAACCAGTACAAGGACGGCGACGTTAAGGTATTCGGCTTCCTTATGGGTCAGTGCAACAAGGAGCTGCGAGGTGCGGCTACTCCCAAGGTTGTCAAGGAAGAGCTTGAAAAGAAGCTTAAATCCCTTTGATAAAACATTGATGAATAAATACATCAGCCCCGAAAATGTGACTGTTCACGTTTTCGGGGCTGTTTTTATCCGATATTTATTTCTTGAAAAAAACCTGATGATATGATATAATTACAGATATAATTTACAGAAACGGACAGTGAATAAATTGAATAAAACAAATATCAGAGATTTTACACAGGGCAATATTGGCAGACAGCTAATTTCCTTTTCCCTGCCTCTTTTTTTCTCAAATCTCCTGCAAATTGTCTATAATATGGCTGATATGGCTGTGGTTGGAAACATACTTGGAAAATCCGGCATATCTGCGGTTTCGGTAGGCGGTGATCTTACTATGCTGCTCACATTTGTTTCAATGGGTTTTTCCAACGCAGGTCAGGTGATAATCGCCCGTTATATAGGCTCGGGTCAGCGGAATAAAACAGGCAGATTCGTGGGGACGATGTGCGGCTTTCTTGTTTTGTCGTCAATTATCCTTAGTTTTCTGGGACTTTTATTTCAGAAGCCTCTGCTTTACCTTATGAACACGCCTGCGGAAGCTTTTGAAGGGGCGGCTGATTATTGTGCGGTGAGTATGTCGGGGCTTGTGTTTGTATATGGCTATAACGCAGTCAGCGCAATACTCAGAGGAATGGGTGATTCAAAGCGCCCATTCATATTCATAAGCATATCGGCGGTGCTGAATATCATTCTCGACCTGTTTTTCGTTGCGGTGCTGGGAACAGGAGCGTGGGGAGCGGCTCTGGCTACAGTAATAAGTCAGGCGGTGAGCGTTATTTCCTGCACGGTCTATCTTGTGAAAAACAGGAAAAACTACGAGCTTGAAGCAAGTCTATCCGACTTTTTCCGTCCCGACAGAAAAATGCTTTCGGATTTTCTGAAGCTTGGTACTCCTATGGCGATAAAAACAGCGTCCATTCAGATCTCAAAGCTGTTTGTAAATTCATGGATAAATGCCTGCGGAGTGGCTGTATCTGCATTTGCGGGAATAGCAAACAAGGTTTCGGGTATTGCAAATCTCATATCCACTGCAATGAATACAGCAGGCTCTACAATGGTAGGTCAGAACATAGCTGCAGGAAAGTATGACCGTGTAAAGGGGATACTTAAAAGCCTCAGTGTCATAACACTGACAACAGCGGCAGTGCTTTCTTTTATAATGGTATTGTTCCCCACAGAAATATTCAGCCTTTTTACAACCGAAAATGACAGCGATGTGCTTGCCATTGCAGGCGGGTATGTACCTATAGCGGTCATACTGTTTTTTGCGGCGGCTCTGAGAGCGGTTATGAATGCACTTATCAACGGAAGCGGCAATTATAAGATAAACTTTGTTACCGCAATTTTTGACGGTATCGTTATGCGTATAGGCCTGTCCGTCGTTTTCGGATATGTGCTTGATATGAAGCATTACGGCTTCTGGCTGGGTGACGCTCTTGCAGGCTTTACGCCTTTTTTCATAGGCTTTGTCTATTATCTGACAGGCAGATGGCAGGTAAATGCTGAGGAAACAGGAAAGTAATAATTACATCTATATTGCTGAATGTTGCCCGTCTCACTTTTTACTTCGTGTTTCTTTTTACTTTATTTCCATTATAACACATTTTAACTTTTGAATAGATTTAATCAGTTGTTCCTTAATTGTATGACACCGTTAGAATATCACTATGCCGCAGCATAACAAATCCACCCTGCTTCGCAGCAAGGTGGATTTGGAAAAAATCTGATATTCTTCTTTTTTATCTGCCTGATTGACAGGAGACAGATAAAACTTTGCAAAAGACTTTATGTATTTTAACCCTTGAACTTTGAGTTCATCTTGGCAAGCTTTTTCTTTTCCTTTGCCTGCCTCATAAGCTCGTCTCTGGACATTGCATCGCCTGAATCAGATACATCATCATCTGTATCCTCAACAGCCGTGTCAGTCGAGAGCATATTGCCGAGTCTCTTTTTGAATGCGCTGGGCTTGTCAGACATATACTGGGAAACAAATTCACTCTGATTAGCAGTATAAACGCTTCCGCCTGCATTCATATTCATAGGCTGACCCTGATACATTGACTGAACCTGCATAGGCTGTGCCTGCTGAGGGAAGCCCTGAACAGGCTGACCGTTCTGAGGGAAGCCCTGCATAGGCTGACCGTTCTGGGGATAACCCTGCATAGGCTGACCATTCTGAGGGAAGCCCTGCATAGGCTGACCGTTCTGAGGGTAGCCCTGCATAGGCTGACCATTCTGAGGGAAGCCCTGCATAGGCTGACCGTTCTGAGGATAGCCCTGCTGATACATAGGCTGACCGTTCTGAGGGTAGCCCTGCTGATACATAGGCTGACCGTTCTGGGGGTAGCCCTGCTGATACATAGGCTGACCGTTCTGAGGGAAGCCCTGCTGATACATAGGCTGACCATTCTGGGGGTAGCCCTGCTGATACATAGGCTGGCCGTTCTGGGGATTGCCCTGCTGATATACAGGCTGATTCTGGATAGTGGGAACTTCTGACTGCTCCTTATCCGCAGGAGAAGCAAAGAAGGGATTGGTTTCGTCGAAGTCAAAACCATCGGAGAAATCCGCAGGAGAGCCAAGCTCGGGAGCAGGTGCGGATTCAGCAGGTGCTGCATCGTAATTTACGGAAGAAGCGGCAACTGCCTCAGAATCGGAAATCGCAACCATACAGTTTCCGTTTTCGGGATCTGCGGCAATAAGTGCGTCAATGGTTGCCTTTTCGGGTGTACAGACTTTAAGGCTGTCAACGGAAACAACAATGAGCTCAGAAGCCTTTTTGATGTTCTCAGCCAGCATAGCATTAGCTGCAATGCGCTCGGAAGCTACGCCTACGATCTGACCGTCTGAAGCCGCAAGACCTGAAATTGCGGAGAAGATCCTGCCGTTTTCTGCCTTGATAAGACAGAAGGTGTTTGACTTTTCGTGGAAGTAGCCGTGCTTGGTGGTTTTGATTTTCTCTGCAAGCTCTTTTGCGGAATTATAGAATGCTGAAATATCCATAATTATCGGATCCTTTCATTTTATTTCGTCTTATTCCGTTAAATCATAAGCGGAACAGACAATATTTGATTTCGGTCAACCAGCCGAAAAAATAGACAATTACATTCTCTTGAGCAGCTTCTTCTTTCTGCTCTGAGCCTTTTCCTTGTTTTCCTCGATGCGCTGCTTGAGAAGCTCAATATTTTCCTTTGCAAATTCGGGGTCGTAAACGCAGGAAAGGGAAATATCATCCTCAGTTCCGAAGTGGGAACGCTTAACAAGATTCTTTATAACCGATTCATCATAAGCATTGTTCAGAGCAAGCTGAGTTGTGATGATAGTATGGTAATCAAGGAAATCGTATTCACTGCCGAAAGAGGTATAAAGACCGTCTGTTGATACAAAGAATGCAATGGGGCGCTTATCGTCAATATAGAAGGTATTGAACATCGAAGCGGCGCTTGCGTTGCACATAGAGGCGGTGATGTTTGCAGGTGCGGACTCGTTGTATTCAAGGGGAGTGATGGCATATCCATCCTCAAAGATCGCAACAAAGCTTCCGTCGCCTATCTGTAAACCGAAGCTGAAGCCGTTTCCCACAACTGCGGCAATAAGAGTAGTGCCGTAGTAGGATTCGGGAGGGATCTTTTCAAATTCCTCGTCGGTAAACTTGCTTTTTTCCTCAGCTGTAACGGGATTTGACTTAACGTGGTCATTTACCAGAGTATTCCAGTTGGAAATTATCTGCTTTGCAATATTGTTAAGAACCATCTTGTGATTCTTGGGAAAATGCTCCTCAAATTCCGCAGGGTCGGTATAGAAGTTCTTTATGGTTTCAAGCGTTGCGGCAACGGCAAATTCAGAGCCCTTGTTGCTTCTGAAATGCTTCTTGCTGCCGTGACCGTCAGCAACCACAACCGCCGAATAGTTTTCGCATACAAAAACGTCCGAGCTGTCCTGACATACAAGGCCGCTTTTTTCGTGGCTTGCGCCCATTACAGAGCGGCTGAATCCTTTTAACATAGACTGTTCACTCCTTAATTATAATGAATTACTGAGATTACCAGCCCGTGTCAAAGGAAACGGTGTCTGCCTCGTCCTGATTTGCAACAAATTCCTGGATCTGCTGACCGAGCATCTTCTGCTTTGCAGCATAAACGTCCTCATCACCGATCTCCTGATTGGTTTCGTCGGAAAGGGTCATACTCTTACTTCCGATCTGGGAAGCGGTTACGGCAACGATCTTTATCATCTGAGCAAGCTGACCGCCCGAGTATGCGTGAACAACAGTGTCTCTTGTTCCTGTGAACTCTGCAAGCATATCGTCATTTGCTTCGTTTCCGATACCGAGAGCCGCCTTAAGACCGAACTTATACCAGCTGTTGCCCTCAAGAGCCTTCAGACCTGCCTTATAGTCATCGGAGGGGTATCCGTCTGTCATAAGGAACATTACGGGTGCAAAGGAAAGGGAAGGAGAGTTGAGGAAGCCGTTTCTGGACATTCTCAGAGAAAGCTCCTTGAATGCTGCACCCATGCAGGTAACGCCGTCCGCACGGAGACGAGTCCACTCGAAATCCTCGATGGAAATAGGCTCGGAATACATCCAGCTTACGCTTGAGGAGAAGGTGAGAACTGCAAGCTTTACATCTGTGTCAGCCTCGCCAACACGTCTGATCTCGGGGATAAGCTCCTCCATAACGGTATTGAGCTCGCCCATCTTTGTGCCTCTCATACTTCCAGAGGTATCAATGAGGAAGAAGATTACAAGGCTCTTTTTGGATACGCTTGTGGCGTTAAGGGGATCGTCATCGTCAAAATCGAGAAGGTCATCTGCCGCAGTATCCAGCATAGAATCCTTTGTTTCTTCTGTGTTGTTAACATTATTGCTCATAATATCTACTCCTTAAATATCAAGAATGATCTCAAATTTTCAATATGCTCATATCTTGGCAGTTACGCCGCCGAAATCTATTTCAAGACCCGACCAGATGGGGAAGCCCTTTGAAGGACCTATGTCATATACCTCGCCGTCTGGCATTTTGACCTTCCATACCTTGCTTGAACAGTTCTTTATTCCGATAACTCCGGGCTTGAGCTTATTCTCCACAAGCTCTCCCGCAATGTTGAGGAAATCGTCTGAATCGTTCTGTATCTCACATTCAAAGAAGCGGCAGCCTACATAGAGGGGCAGGCGGTAATCACGGTTGCTGAAGCCGATGGTTGCAAATTCCATACCGCACTTGGGGCACTTATAGGTCTTGTCATCGGGCTTAACGAACATTGATGTGAAATTTGTCCTGCCGCAGCCGCACATAATTATCTCAGAGCGGAGTCTGATGAAAAGCTTCTGCCACTCGTTCTCGATAATACGCTTGTTGGGGTCGGTGATGCCGACAGTGAACGATGTGATGAAGGCTTCTCTGATGTATTCGGGATAAAGTCTCCAGAACTTGATAACGTTGTCGTGGATTCCTCTTACGGGGCGGTTTGAAGCATTGTCGGGGTCATAAACGAATATAGCGTTCTGACCGTAATGCCTCAGCTCAGATGATTCTGTAAGGCATATATCCTTTACAACCTTTTCGCCCTCCATGGGGTCGCCTCTGAACAGAAGCTTGAAAAGTACCACCGCAAGAGAATACTTATCCGTCTGAACATTGGGCTTTGCGATTCCTCTTACGACCTCGGGAGCCATATAGCCGGGCTTGCCGCCGATTCCGAAGTTTGTACCGTCGGGGGAAATGTTATCGCAGTCGCAGACCAGAACAGCACCTGTGTCAACATTGATGAAGAAGCCGCCGTCGTTAAGGTCCTGATAGCTCTTTCCTACTCTGTGAAGCTGTCTGAATGCGTTTACGATGTTGATAACCGCTGTTACCATAGCGTAAAGGCTTGCAAACTTTACAGGCTTCTTGGAAGCTCTTCCCGTATGGGGATCGACCACAAGCTTGTAGGTATTGAGGATATCAACGAAGGAATCGAAGCTTGCAGGCTTCAGATCCATTATGTAGCCGAAAGTGCCGTCCTCATTTTCCTTGGTAAGGTATCTTGGCCAGAGGAACTTGTTGCTGGGAGGACCGTCGTTGATATTGTTCTTGATGTTGTTGCGGAACTCCTTGGGCTTTTTGATCTTGTTGATGTCATACCATTTCAGCGCCCACTTTGAGCCGTTGAATTCAACAAGATAAACAATACCCTGTCCGCCGCTGCCTATAACACTGAGTACCTTGGCATGGCCTCCGTACTCCATTTCCACTTCCTGACCTATCTTAAGTTCAACCATTCAGCTCATCCTTCCATATTTATTCTGCGTCTCAGAGAATTACCCTTTGATACGGTTTCGTAGTTGATGCCGTTGGCTAAGCAGTACTTGTGAACATAAGAGTTCTCATAGCAATGGATAACCAGATCGGGACAGCAGGAGAAAGCGTCGTTGTCAATGAACTTTACGCTGTCGGGGAGGAAAAGCTTCCTGAGCTTTTCGCAGCCTGAGAACGCAGAAGCACCGATGCTTCCTACCGTATCGGGGATTTCAATGACCTCGAGATTCTGGCAGAAGAGGAAGGTGTTGTCCTCGATTTCCAGAACTCCCTTGGGGATATTTATTACCGTCAGCTTGACACATTGGCTGAATGCGCCCTGTCTGATGATCTTCAGGTTCTCGGGAAGATTTATCGACCTGAGATTCTTGCAGTCGGAGAATGCATAATCGCCGATAGCAAGAAGCGTTGAGGGAAGATTTACGGTTTTAAGCATTTTAAAGCCGTCAAAGCAGAAGCTTTCGATCTTTGTATAACCCTCGGCAATGCTTATATTGCTTCCGAAAAGTCTGTATTTAGCGGCATCGATGGGGAAGAAAACCTTCTCCTCGATGTTTATCATTGTGATTTTTTTCTTCTTGGGCTTATCGTCGGTTTCCTTTTCAGGCTCTTTTTCCTTAAGAGGCGAAAGGTACTCCCATCCCAGCATATATGTAAAACATACCACGACGAACTCTGCCGCATTTTTTGAAATGAACATCTTGCCCAGCATATGGTTCTTTGCATTCATAACAGCCATATCGGGATTTGTGTCGGCAAGCATATCCTTAAGAACGCCTGCGTCCATCATACTTTTGAGCAGACCTCTCTCCTTGTCAAATTCAGGAAGAAAGTCATTGAGAAGCGAGATGGATTTGATATCGTCCGTAAGCATTTTCTTTCCGAACTGGTCAACCATTGTTTTCAGCCTTGCACACACCTCTTTGGTGTTTTCAAAGCCTTCAACGTTCTGCCTTGTCAATGTGCCGCATTCTTCACATTTTGTAGTGGTGAATTCAAGCTCTGCACCGCAGTTCTCACATTTCATAATCAACTCTCCTGACTTAATGTAATATATACAAATCAATTATAAAATCAAATACAAAAAACTACTATGAAATATTATACCACTTTAATTATAGAATGTCAAGAAAATGCAGAGGTCAATTGAAAAAATATGTATAAATAATTGAAAACGGGTGATTGATTTTTGTTATTGGTAACAAATTTCACAAAAACAAAGACTCGCCTTATGCTTTCTGCACAAGACGAGTCATACTAATCACTCATTGAATTATGAGAATCTCTCGCCACAAAAGCCTTATACCAAAGCTTTTGCGTCGATTTCTTCTCCATAATTCAAATGGTGATTAGTATCAGATAAAATTACATACTCATTACATTCTGGAGAGTGTTGCCGCCGTTTCTCTTTGCATTTCTGATAACATTGTCAGTCTTTACAAGGAGAGCGTTGAGGTTAGCACACTCGCCGGGGAGATAGTGGTAGCGGCAGCCTGTTACTGTAAGCTGGATACCAATGTTGGCAATGGTGTAAACACTGCTGAGAACTGTAAATACGTTCTCTGCGTATCTCATAGCGTTTGTGTCGGAGATCTCTCTGTTGAATACCAGACAGAACTCGTTTCCTGTGATGTTGTAGATCTCGGCAAATTCGCCGAAGTTGGACTTGAGGTTTTCAGCAAGCATAACAAGGTATTCGTCGCCGAAGTCATAGCCGTAGATGTCGTTGATGCTGCGGAAATTATCCATATCGAAAACGGCAATGTTGAGCTGCTCGTTTGCAAGCTTCTCCCCGATGTCGTTTTCGAGAGCGTAGCGGTTCTTGAGACCGGTAAGGAAGTTGGAGTAAGCAATATCGTTGATCTTCTCCTGGGAGTGCTTGAACTTTCTGTCGGCAGCCTCAACCTGCTTTGCCTTTCTGTCAAGCTCTGCCTGAGCCTTCTTTGCGTTCTTTGCAGTGATGAAGATAACCACTTCACCTACAACAAGAATAGCGATCATAACGCTGATGGCGATGTAGAACACTCTCTGTCCTCTTGCCTTCTGCACCTCAGAATGTTTGTTGTGGTTGTCGATAACGGCGTCAAACATTTCAAGAGCTGACTGCTGATACACCAGGATCTGCTGTGTATATACATTTGTAGCCTCTGCATGGTCAAGAGAAGCGATAGCATAACGGTATTCGTTGATCTTTGCTCTCAGGTTCATAACGTCGTCTTTACCTGATTCGTATCTTTCGTATTCCTTTTCGGAATGGTAGTCGATACCCTCATAAGTCTCCATTGCCTTGTCGATATTTGCAAAGGAGTTTTCAACGTCTGTAACATATCCTGTGGGGTCACCGATACCTGTGATTATCATAAGAACGTTTCTGTTGATGGAGAGAAGTTCCTCTCTGATGGTGTAGATGGATTTACTGGATTCAGCACTGAGCGCCGAATTCTTGTTCATGGGATAGTAAACCATCTGGAACATCATAACGCTGGATATGATAGCGAATGCGAAGAATATAGCCGCAACTGTATATGCTCTTGTGGAAGACTGTTCCTTCTTCTTATTCTTTGCCATATTGTACCTCCTGATTACTCAGCCTTGCCGAGAGGATAAAGGAGCTTCTGAACAGCTTCGTCATTAAGGTTATCCTTGCTGATAAAGGTTGCTCCTGTGTCGATAACTAAGCCTATGGATTCTCCGTCAAGCACCTTTGCTGCGTTTCTTACACCCAGATAGCCTATATTGTAGGGGTTCTGAACAACAAATCCGTTTATTACGCCGCCTTCGAGGTACTCTATCATCTGATCGGAGGAGTCGAAGCCGACAACCTTTATCTGACCGGGAATACCAAGCTCAACGATAGCTTCGCAGATGCCTGTTGCGGCATTCTGATTTACACCGTAGATCATTTCCAGATCGGGATGCTTTTCAATAAGGGTAAGCGCCTGAGCCTTTGCGGTTGCTGTATCTGCATTGCAGTAGAGTGTTTCAACGATCTTGATGTCGGATTCCTCTCCCTCGGGGCAAAGCGCACTTACAAAGCCAGATGCACGCTGGCTTGTAGCAGAGCCTTCCGAGATAGCGATTATTGCAACCTTCTTGCTTCCTGTAAGGAGAGGCTTTGATTCTCTTCCAGCAACAGCGCCGGCTGCTTCGTTGTCAGTGCCGATGTATGTAAGGTCAGGAAGATCTGCTCTGGAATCAATGGTGAGAACAGCGACACCTGCCTCCTGAGCATTCTGGATAGCTGAGTTTGTGTCAGTGAGATTGATGGGAGCAAGAACAATGGCATCTGCCTTATTTGCAACAGCCTGATTGATAAGGTCGATCTGAATGTTTATATCAGCCTCGGTGGGAGGAGCCTGAACGTCAATAGTATAGCCAAGCTCTTCGCCTGCCTCCTTAGCTCCGTTTGCTACTACGTCCCAATACTGGGGAGTGTCCTGTGATTTAAGGATAACGGAAATTGTTCCCGCACTCTCCTCTTCCTTAGCTCCGCAGGCTGAAAACGATGCCATGAGAGACATAGCAACCGCACAAACTGCGATTCTTCTGAAAATTCCCTTTTTCATAAAAGATTTCCTCCATATTCTTTAGATTTTGCGGAATTTGTTCCGCAGAAAGCACGCAAAAGCATACTTTTATATGTTAAATATTTTATCATAATTTCACAGAGATTTCAAGTAGGGAAAGTATGTGATTTTTTACAAATCTTTTATAAAATATTGCTTATAATTATACAAAAGCGAAAACCTTTACGGCGGCGACAGAGATGTTGACAAACAGGCGGCTGTGTGCTATAATATTGTATATAATATAAACTGCCCTTTTGACTGCGGCAGACTGTACGGAGGAGTATTTCGGACAATGAAGAAATACGCTGTTTTCAAATCCCCTACGGGATACTACTGCTACGAATATTATGACAGCCTCGAATCCCTTGCGGACACCGAATTTGCTTCAAGAGTGACCGAGGAACAGCTTCCCGTTGTCCTTGACGGCAACGGCGGATATTTCAGATTTTCTCCCGGTGAGTTCGATTTTGACAGGATAGCCGAAACAGACGGCAGGTATCCTCTGACCGTTGAGGAGATGTTTTTCAAGAATCACCCCGATTTCAAGCTGGGCTGGATATCCCCCGAGGGTGATACATATTCCTGCAGCTTTACGGGGCATACCAAGGCGGCGAAAGCCCTTGCTGAGAAGTTTTACGGAAAGAAGGAATTTCCCGAGCGGACTCTGGAAAAGGCAGGCTGGCTTAAGGTGATAGACTCATGGAACGGTACTGAGGAGGCTCACGGTCAGTATGTCTATTCTCTGACGGGGAAGATAACACACCGTCAGGCTGATAAACTTTTTGATCTGGGGCTTTATAACAATCCCGAAATTGCAGATATCATAAAGAATGACGATATAATATGATGTAAAAATGCACAAGAAAGGTATATATTTCTTGTGCATTTCTTTGTATAATTCAAGATGAAATTTTTAGATAATAAAATTAACAAATTGTGTTGACTTTTTAATAACTTTATTGTATAATAAATATAAATGTAAAAATATGCTTACGGAATCAAGGCGGCATAATCTAAGGAGGAGTTTTCAATGGCAGAGACCAACTTTATCAGGACCACCGCTTTCGGCGGATATGACAAGGCTGATGTCAGCAAGCGTCTGGACTATCTGTATTCCCAGGTGTTTGAGCTTAAGAATGAGCTGAGAGAATCCAAGCTTTCTCTGGAGGAGTACAAGAAGGGCTCAGAGGAGGAAAAGGTTCACGAAGATATTCTTTCCGCAGAGCGTGCAAAGCTTACCATGGTACAGGTGCAGAACGAATCCCTCAATGCCAAGGTCAAGGAGTCGAGAGAGGAAAATGCCGCTCAGAAGGCTGAGATAGAAAGTCTTAAAGGTACGGTGGAGGAGCTTAAATCTCAGCTTGCCTCTGCAAATTCCGAGATAGAAAAGCTCCGCAGTACCAATGACGGTGCGGCACTGAGCAAGGTGTTCATTGAAGCTCAGAAATCTGCGGATATGCTTGTGGAGGACGCTAAGGCTCAGGTTGCGACTATGAAGAGCGACGCCGAAAAGCTTGTGGAGAACATGGTCATCGAGGCAAACAACACAGCAAAGCGTATTGTTTTTGACGCTGAAAAGGAAGCTGCGGAGATAACCGCTTCCTCTAAGAGCGATTCGGAGAATATGAAGACTGCTTCGGAAAACCTCAGAGCAGTTATGCTTGATGAGCTTAAAGGCATCGGAAGCGAATTTGCAAGGCTTAAAGAGCTTTTTGCAGCTATCGAGGAGTGTGCAAGCTCCAAGATAAACGAATCCTGCGAGCTTATCGAAAAGACCGAGAACAAGCTTTGCAGCGGCGGTGTTCCCGTGTTCAGACAGCCCTCTGAGATAGCTGCTGAAATACCAGCAGAGCCCGAATATGAGACTCCGGATTACAATTATTCGTCAGAGGATACAGAAAACAGTGCAGAAGCTCCCGAGCCTGCCGCAGAGCAGACCGAAGAAGCAGAGAGCAGTTCATCCGAGAAAAGCTCAAACGGCGGAATCGACCTTGCGGCGCTTATGGCACAGGCTGCTTCCCTTACCGACTGATAATAAAATAAAATAAACTCATTTTAAAAGGAGAAATTCAAATGAGCGATGTTATTATTGTAAAACCCGAAAAATGCACAGGCTGCAATGCCTGCGTCAGAGTCTGTCCCGCACCCGAGGCTAACATTACCCGAATGCTTGACAACAACAAGTTCATTACAACGGTAAATTCTGATAAATGTATTGCCTGCGGCGAATGTGTAAAGACCTGCCAGCACGGCGCAAGAGATTACATAGACGATACCGACGCTTGTATGACACATCTGGAAGAAAAGCGTGAGAAGCTTATTGTTCTCGTTACCCCCTCCATCAAAACTGCGCTTCCCGATAAGTGGAAGGGTGTTCTTGACTGGTTCAAGCAGAACGGCTGTATAATATTCGATGTTTCCTACGGCGCCGACATCTGCACATGGGCGCACCTTAAAGCAATAGAACACGGCAAGCTCGGAAATACCATAACCCAGCCTTGCGCCGCTGTTGTAAACTATATCCAGAAGTATCAGCCCAAGCTTCTCCAGAGTCTCTCCCCTATTCACAGCCCCCTTTGCTGCGAGGCTGTATATGTAAAGAAGTATGAGAGAAGAAGCAATCCTATAGTTGCTCTTACCCCCTGTGTTGCAAAAAAGGTCGAATTTGAGGAAACCGAGCTTATCGACTACAACGTGACCTTCCGCAAGCTTATGGAATATTTTGAGAAGAACTACATTCTCATTGCAAATCATGACCCTTCCGATTTCTCCTATGAATTTGAGGGCATGCAGGGTCAGATGGGTTCGGTTTATCCCCGTCCCGGCGGACTCAAGGACAATATGCTTATGAGAAATCCCGAGCTTAACATAGTTAACTCCGAGGGCGTTCACAAGGTATATCCCGAGCTTGATATGTACGCACAGCTGGCGGAAAACAAGCGTCCCGATGTTTTCGATGTGCTTTCCTGCGAATACGGCTGTAATTCGGGTCCTGCGTCAAGCACAAAGCTCACCTCCTTCGATATGCTTGCCTGCATGAGAGCAGTCGAGAAGGACGTCAAGAGCAAGTACAAGACAAAGGGAATTATGCGTACCACCATTGACGACAAGCTTTTCAAGAAGTTTGACGAGGAGCTGGACTTCTCCGACTTTATCAGATCCTATAAGCCTGCAACTCCCAGCTCTGCTCCCACAGACAACGATCTGGAGCCTATCTTCGAGTCTATGGGCAAGCACACCGAGGCTGACAGAAACTACAACTGCCATGCCTGCGGATATGCTTCCTGCCGTGCAATGGCTACAGCTATCTACAGAGGTCTGAACACTCCCAGCAACTGCACCATTCACGCAAAGGAAATACTCCTTGCCCGTCACAGCGAGCTTGCAGAGCAGCACGAGAGGCTTTCGGAGATCACAAACGAATGTATCACCCTTTCCGAGCAGATCAACCGTGACATCAAGGATATTACAGACAATATGGCTGCTATCAATGATTCCACACAGAAGACCAGCAAGAGAGCGGCTGTGGTAAACGACCTGCTTAAGAACGTTGTTCTTTTCTGCAACAGCAATTCTACCATGAATGCAGAAACTGTAGGTCAGCTTATAAAGATTCTTGAAACTACCATCGAGGCATTCAGCGCTCTTGATGATAATGTAAGCACCACAAACTCCAGCTCTGCGGTCATCAGTGAGGCTATTGACAAGATAAACGAGCTTATTCAGGAGCTTGACAATACTCTCCATAGGATAAGAGAATGATGCGTTTTTGCAGAAAAATGCATTTTGTATAAAAATCTTCCCAAATATCATTGATATTTATCGCAAATTTTGTTTGTAATAGCACTTGATTTTTTGAGATAAAAGTGTTATAATTATGAAAGAATTTATAAAAGTTTGTATTTTAAAATTTATAGATCAGATATTTGGAAGGAAGATAGCTTATGGCATATATGATCACTGATATCCGTGACGCTGTAGACAGAAATTTTCTTGTTACCAAGAATATGAGCAAGCAGGTGGAGTCGGGTACTATCGTACATATTATGGATTCTTCACAAGCTCCTGACGGAACTGTCGTTGTTAACTACAGAGTTATCAGATCGGGGCAGGATTTTGTTGTAAAATTCAAGTCTCTCAAGGATTTTGCCAAGTGGGCAAGACCCGATGATTTCATTGCAAGATACCAGGAATCCTTCAGCAAGGCTGAGATACTGCACTACATCAAGGTAAGCAACAGAACCTTTGCTTCCTTCTGTGTGCCCCTTATGCTGGTATTCCTTGCGGCTATCTGGGCGGTTATCATATTCCTTTTAAAGCCTACGCTTGTGCCTATTATTATCGGTGCGGTTGCTTCTCTTATCGCAATTCTTGTTATTACAATTATTTACAAGAAATCAAAAACCAGCGTAAAGATAAATCTTTACCGAAAGGTCAGCAGCAAAAACTGGGGCGTTTCGTTCTGAGTTAATAAGCTTCACGGCTGTGCAGAAAAACTGCACAGCCGATTTTTTATATGTATTTTGATGATTTTTTATAGAAATGTGTTGCAATGTGCAAAAAAATGTGGTATAATTGACTTATAATTTTAGTATATCGGAGGTTTTTCAAATGGCAAGAACTGTACAAGAGCTTATGGATATGATTAAGGAAAATGATATTCGTATGATCGATTTCAAGATCGTTGACATCAACGGTCAGTATCGTCACGTTACCATTCCCGCTGAGCAGTTTTCCGAGGATACCTTAAAAGACGGTATCGGCTTTGACGCTTCTAACTATGGCTATGCTGTGGTTGAAAAGAGCGATATGGTATTCATTCCTGACCTTGACACCGCTCTGGTTGATCCCTTCTGCAGCGTTCCCACCCTGTCCATTACGGGAAATGCTATGATAATCGACTATCCCGAAAACCGTCCTCTTGACCAGTATCCCAGAAATATCGTTCTTGCTGCCGAGCAGTATATGAAGGATACAGGCATTGCAGATACTATGCTTATCCTCCCCGAATTTGAGTTCCACCTTTTTGATGACGCAGGCTGGTCTGTTGCTCCCGAAAAGATAGGTATGCACATCGACACCGCTCAGGCTTACTGGAACAGCGATACCGAGGGCAAGGGCTGCGTAGTTGCTCATCAGAAGAATTACCACACAGCAAAGCCCTTTGACACCTCTTATGAGTGCCGTTCGGAAATGTGTATGGAAATGCAGAAGGCAGGTATTCCCATCAAGTATCATCACCCCGAGGTTGGTGCGGCAGGTCAGTTTGAAATTGAGCCTATGCTGGGTCAGATGTCCAAAATGGCTGACGCTACAATGATGATAAAGTACATAATCCACAATACTGCCCTCAAATACGGCAAGGTTGCAACATTTATGCCCAAGCCCGTTTACGGCGAGGCAGGAAACGGTATGCACGTTCATATGCTCCTCCTTAAGGACGGCGAGCCTGTATTCTCCGATGATAACGGCTATTCGCACCTCAGCGAAACTGCACACTACTTTATGGGCGGTCTGTTGAAGCATATTTCCTCCCTCTGCGCTATTACAAACCCCAGCACAAACTCCTTCAAGAGACTTGTTCCCGGCTTTGAAGCGCCTGTTACCGTAGGCTATGCAACATCCAACAGAAGTGCGGTCATCAGAATCCCCGCTTATGCAAAGACTCCCAAGCTCAGACGCTTTGAGATAAGAAACCCCGATGCTACCTGCAACCCCTATCTTGCATATGCGGCTATCCTTATGGCAGGTCTTGACGGCGTTAAGAACAAGATAGACCCTCACGCAAACGGCTGGGGTCCCTACGATTTCAACCTCTACACACTCTCCGATGAGGAAAAGGCAAAGCTTTCCTCTCTTCCCACAACTCTTGATGCGGCTCTTGACGCTCTGGAGGCAGATCACGACTACCTGACAGCAGGCGGCGTATTCCCCGAGCAGCTTATCAAGAACTTTATTGCAAACAAGAGAAAGGAATGTTTCGAGCTTTCCAAGATCCCTCACCCTGCTGAGTTTGACAGATATTTCAATCTGTAATTTATAAATGACCGCCGCCCTGTTACACAGTATAAATGCTGTGTAACAGGGCGGTTTTTTGAATAAAAAATCCGTATGCAAAAGCTATGCATACGGATTTATAATAATCACTTTTTCTTTTTTCTGAGAATATACGCAGCAATTCCTGCGGCAATTACCGAAACAGCCGCCTTGCCTGTGCGTTTTGCATTGCCTGCGTCGGATACGCCTGCCCCAACGGAAATATCCTCGGGCTCTTCATCAGGACGATTGGGAATGTAGAGAAGCTCCTCGTCATACTCATTATATCCGCAGAAGCAGCTGCGTCTCATTTTTTTGTAGAACTCGTAGTTGACCTCTGTTTCCCACGCTCCAAAGCTGTGAGAGCCGATTTCACCTATTTCACCGCAGCCTGTACATTCCTTCCAGTGCTTTACATTGTCATACTTATATCCGCCGTATGTGTGTGTATGAACATCACTGCTGCTGTTTTCAGTCCACTTTGCATAAACTGTTGTGTCCGCTGTGATAAGGGTGCTGAAATCATAGGGAATTGTACATTCCCTGTCAGAAAACCAGCCGCCGAAGGTGAAACCCTCTGCTGTGGGGTCGGCAGGCTTTGTGACTGCTGTGTTTTTCTCAGCAAGTTCGCAGAAATTGTCACCCTTGCCGTTTAAATCGAATGTAACAGTGTATTGAACAAAAGCGGCAGAGTTTTCAGTCCACTTTGCATAAACTGTTGTGTCCGCTGTGATAAGGGTGCTGAAATCATAGGGAATTGTACATTCCCTGTCAGCAAACCAGCCGCCGAAGGTGAAACCCTCTGCTGTGGGGTCGGCAGGCTTTGTGACTGCTGTGTTTTCCTCAGCAAGTTCGCAGAAATTGTCACCCTTGCCGTTTAAATCGAATGTAACAGTGTATTGAACTGAAGCGGCAGAGTTTTCAGTCCACTTTGCATAAACCGTTGTGTCCGCTGTGATAAGGGTGCTGAAATCATAGGGAATTGTACATTCCCTGTCAGCAAACCAGCCGCCGAAGGTGAAACCGTCTGCTGTGGGGTCAGCAGGCTTTGTAACAGTCTTGTTTTCCTCAATAATACTGATATAATTGCTTCCCTTACCGTTCAGATCAAATGTTACCTTGTACTGCACCGCTTCGATAGTAATCTCAGTCCACTTTGCATAGAGCGTTATCGGCTGTTTGACTGTTAACTGAGGATACCAGCGTTCGTGATTGAAGGTGGGGTCTGTAAACCAGCCTCCGAATGTGAAACCTTCTGCCGTGGGGGCAGGAAGATCATCAATGGGCTTGCCGTTCTCAACCTCAATGGAATAGTCCGAGCCGCCGTGACCGCAGAAATTGAAGCTGACCGTGTGAAGCTTTGTCCACTTTGCATAGAGGGTAATGTCACTTGTAACAGGAGTGCTGAAATCGTAAGGCACAGTGCAGGCTGAATCGGTAAACCAGCCGCCGAATACAAAATCATCGGAATCATCGGGAGCGTCGGGTGTTGTAACAGCCCTGTTCTGAACAGCGTATCTGATAAAGTCCGTGCCGTTTCCGTTCATATCAAAGGTAACGGTATAAGTATCCACAACTTCAAAAGCGTAAGAAATATCGCCTGTGTAACTGTCATCAAAGATCGACAGTTCCTCATTTGTCACATCGTAAAAATTCTTGTTTTCGCCCAGATATTGATTTATACGGTAATTATATGAGTTATTAAAGCCGCCGAATTTTCCTCCGTTAAATACAAACTGAGGAACTCCGTTGGGATTGAGCGGTAAAGCTCCCACAGTAATACAATTATCAACCTCTACACCGTCATTGAAAGTAACATACGCACCATCAGGGCATTCGATTGACGTTGTAATGCCTGAAATGATGTCAGTTACATTTCCTTTGAAATGACCGCCGTTTACTGTCCAGTAGCTCCAGAACCTGACAAATCCGTTGAATTCACCGCCGCCTATTACGCTTCCTTCGGCACCCTTCAGATAACAGATACCGTTATATGTGCCGCCGTTTATTTTCATAACTGCGTCAGTGTCCGAAGCGTCTAATGCATTATATGATGTATTTGATGCAGTGAACACAGGATAGTTTCCGTTGTCGTCCTTATCAACAGTAAAGCTGTCTGTACCGCTTGCTACTGTTACGGGAGTAATGCTGCTGATGATAGTTCCCTCGCCCTTGATAACAGCATTCTTATCCTTGAAAATGATCGTGTGACTGCCCATATCAATACTATGACCGTTAAGGTCAATCGTAATATCCTTTTTTATCTGTATATTATTAGTTCCCGAATATGTACAGTCGGAAAAGAGCGTAAGGGTGCCGCCGTATGATGTAGCATAGCCAAAAGCGTCGTCAATATTGAAGAAGTTCTGGTTTCCTACCGTTACGGCATAGTTAATAATACCGCCGTTATTGGTGGGCGTATTGCTGAATTTACCGCCGTTTATAGTTACGCCGCTTTCGTTTGTTACGGTGTTTATAAATCTACCGCCGTTTATAGTGCCGCTGTTGGAAACGGTGCTTGTAGAGGTAAAAACTCCGTCCTCAATAGTTCCGCTGCTTTGGTTTGTTACAGCGCCGTTATATGTGCCGAGGGATATTTTTCCGTTGTTTATTACATTAGCATTGTATTCGCCGCCCTCAAGCTCGCCGCTGTTGGTAACATCAGCGTTGTACATACCTCCGCTGACAGTACCGCTGCTTTGGTTTGTTACAGCGCCGTTATATGTGCCGCCGCTGATGCTTCCGCTGTTGGTTACAGTACCGCTGAATGTGCCGCCGCTGACAGTGCCGCTGCTTTTGTTTGTTACAGCGCCGTTATATGTGCCGCCGCTGATGCTTCCGCTGTTTTCAACTGTACCGTTGCCGCCGAACGAGCAGTTTGTTATTGTGCCGTTTTCCGTGTTGATAACACTGCCCAGTGTGCCGCCGCTGATAGTGCCGTTGTTGGTTACAGTACCGCCGAACGAGCCGTTTGCTATTGTGCCGTTATTGATAACAGAGCCTGTTTCAGCGAAAGTACCGTTAGTTATTGAGCCTGCGGATTCATTTGTTACAGTACCGCTGAATGTGCCGTTATTGATAGTTCCTTTATTGGAAACGGAAGAAGCAGTGCCGAATTCACCGCCCGAAATAGTTCCGTTGTTTTCAACTTCGCCGTTGTATGTAATATTGTTTTTGCTCAGGGTCGTGCTGTTGATTACCTTGCCGTTGAAGGTAGTGGAATAACTTCCGCCTACGTCAGCGCCTTCTTCAAGGGTAACTGTGCTTGTTTCGGTAAATGTTCCGCTGTAAATTTTGCCATTGCCCGTACATAAAATATTTCCGCTGAATGTACCGCCGCTAACCTGACTGCTGTTGGTAACTGCGCCGCTGAAGCTTCCTGCGTAAATCGTACTGCTGTTTGTAACAGAGCCGTTAAATGTTCCGTTATCTATTCTGCCGCTGTCATTCGTAACACCGCCGTTGAATGTACCGCCATTGATTACTCCGCTGTTCTTATTAAGCACAGAGCTTGTTTCGGTAAATGTTCCT
>JAGAJY010000121.1 GCA_017848125.1 Oscillospiraceae bacterium | reverse complement strand
GCTCCGAGGCGGCAGGAAGCACAGCCCTTGCCTGCGCAAGCGTGGAAAACTATCTGGGCGGTCTGGGTGAATCGGTTATGACAGCGGCGGCTGACGATAACATTTCCCGCTTTCTGCAAACCGCAGAGGACAGGGACGAGATGATCGAAAACGCCTATTTCGGCTATGCAATGGGCGGACTTGATTCAACAGTATCCGACCTTTCCGGACGGTGCGAGAGAACGTGGCTTGTTTCCGCTGTTCATTCCGAGGTTGCCTTTTCAAACTCCTCAGACGGCTGGACAGCCTCACCCGATTTTGATATATCCGTAATGCCATTTTTAATGGGGACGGAAAGCCGTGATTTCATATTTACCGATTTTTACACATCGCCCATTTCGGGAAATACTGTGGTATCCGCAGTTTCTCCCGTCCGAGATTACCGCACCTCGGAAACTGTAGGCTGGTTCGGTGCAGACATCAGCCTTTCGGGGCTTTCGGCTGATATTACAGCGCTTCCCGAATCAGCAAGCAATGAGATATACATAACCGATTCCAATGATATTATTATCTACAGCTCTGACAGAAACCTGCTTTACAGGGGTTTTTCCGAATCAGGACTGAAAAGCCTCGGAAACGGCAGCTACAGCGGCGGCAAAAGGGAGTTTGCAGGCTCAGAGGGTACTGTCAGCGGCTGCGGCTGGAGGGTGTATGCGCTGAAGGATTATTCTCCCGCCCTCTATATCATTAAGCGTCAGACGCTTATAACCATAGCAATGTTCCTTGCGGTATCGCTGATGCTGGTCATTGCCATTTCCGTTGTGACCGATAAAATAGTAAAGCCTATCCGTGATTATACACGAAAGATAAATTCCATACGTCCCGACGAGGAAACAGAGGAGGATTGCCTAAGCCCCGACGGCTGCAGGGAGCTTGAGCAGTTTGCAATGGGCTTCAATTCACTTCTCAGGCGAAACCGTGAAATTATGAAGGAGCTTCGGGAAATGAATATCCGCTCCGAAAAGGAAAGGCAGCTTTATATAACAGCCCTCCAAAGCTCCTCTGATGTGGTGTTTGAATATGATATAAAAACCGACCTGCTTATAACCTACGGCTCAGTGTCAGACCCCTCAGTACCAAAGACAGAGGTGTATTCCTATAAGGATTTTCTACGCTCAGTGCAGTCAGGAGAGGGCTTTTCCGCCGATGACCTTACAGCCGCAGCCGAATTTTTCTCGGGCAATACTATGAATACGGCTGTAATTTCCGTATCGGAAGGCGGCGAGGGTGAGAGCTGGCTTGAATTCAGCGGAACAGCAGTAATGGCTGATTCAGCTCCCGTTAAGATCGTAGGAAAGATAAGCAATATCGACGATGTGATAAGTCTCCGTGAGGACGCAAGCAGAGACAGCTTTACAGGGCTTTACAACAAGCTTGCCACCGAGAAGATGATCTCCCGAAGGCTTTCACAGGGCGGCACACACGCAATGATGATAGTGGATACGGATAATTTCAAATCCGTAAACGACATTCTCGGTCACGCAAAGGGCGATGATGTTATCAAGGAAATAGCGAAAAAGCTTGAAGCCGTTCTTGATAAGGACGATATTGCAGGCAGAATAGGCGGCGATGAATTTATGCTTTTTATTTCGGGTGACAATGCCGCCGAAAGAGCTGACCATTTGTGCAAAGCCTTGTGTGAAAGTATAAAGCACACCTATACCGATGAAAGCGGCAGAAAGAGCATTACAGTATCAGCCAGCATCGGTGTTGCGTGTTCTCCCGAATACGGCAGGGATTTCGTCAGTCTCTACGCCTCTGCGGATATTGCAATGTACCTGTCAAAAAATGCAGGCAAGGACAGATATACTGTTTACAGCGGACAGGAAAGAAGCGGATATAAAGGAAACCGTGACGAAAAAATATTATAAAATCTCTTGCATAACACATAGGATATGTGATATAATTAAAAGAAAGGCAAATTCCGAGCAATACTACCTTAAAACAGGAAAGGACTTTGTTACATATGAAAGGCGATCTTCACGTTCATACTACTCTATCCGACGGTTCTCTCGGTATGGAGGAAATTATAGCGCAGGCAAAGCGTATCGGGCTGGATTTTGTATCCATAACAGACCACGATACAATGTCCTCAGTTTCAAGAGCAAAAGTTCTGGGCGAGAGGTACGGCGTTCAGACCATTCCGGGCGTTGAGCTTACTGCATGGGACAAGACCAGAGGCAGAAAGGTGCATATACTCTGCTACGCTCCCCAGAAGCCCGACAGACTTGAAGGTATATGCCGCAGGTGCAGTGAGATCAGACAAGCCTGTGCAAAGGAAACTGTTGCAAATGTACTGAAGCTCTACCCCATAACCGCCGAGGATATTACCAAGCATCTCAGCGGCTCAAAGAGCATTTACAAGCAGCATATTCTCCACGCCCTTATCGAATACGGCTATTCCACTCATTTTTACGGCAGGCTCAACGATGAGCTGTTCAATGAGGAAACAGGTTCATGTATCGTAGAAAGGGAATATCCCGATGTGAATTATGTTCTGGAGCTTATCCATTCCGCAAGAGGTGCGGCTGTGCTTGCTCACCCCATGGTATATGATTCCGTTGACCTTATCGACGACCTTGCTTCAAACGGCAAGCTTGACGGAATAGAGGTATATCATTATTCCGCAGACGAGGAGCAGCAGGCAATGCTTCTTGCAAAGGCAAATGAATATGATCTTATCGTAACAGGCGGCTCGGATTTCCACGGGCTTTACAATATGCGCCCCACACACCTTGGAATGTACACAACAGACAAGGAAAACATTGACCGCATACTCCGTATGTGCAGGAAATGATCTGAAAGGACTGAAAAAGCAAATGACTATAGAATACACACCCAGAGGTGTCTGTTCACGAAAAATCGTATGCGAGGTAGAAAACGGCATAATCCTCAGCGTTAAATTCACAGGCGGCTGCAACGGCAATACTCAGGGCATAGCAGGGCTTGTAAAGGGAATGAAGGTCGAGGACGTTATAGCAAGACTGGAAAACGTTGACTGCGGCGGCAGAGGAACATCCTGTCCCGACCAGCTTGCAAAAGCGCTCAGACAGGCATTATGATATCGGCAGAATTTGCAAAGGGCAGACTTTTTGAAGTTTGCCTTTTGATTTTTGGGATAATATGCATTGGCTTCTTTCTGCTTTTCCTAATAACTGGATTTACGGCGAAATTCAATACGGGAAATGCCGTGGGAATGGCAATGAGCCTGTTTATTGGGCTTGTACTGCTGTTTCCGAATAAAACAGCGGAGATCGTTTCGGGGCTTTGGAAAACAGGCGGCGGCAGAGCATTCGTTGTGATATTTTTATCCTTTGCTGCAGTCTGCATAGTCTTAGCGGTCATTATTTCCGTGCAGATGATAAAAGCGGCGGACAACTTACCCCATAAACCGACGAATATAATCGTCCTTGGGTGCAGAGTCAAGGAAAACGGTCCGTCACTTATGCTTGAAAAGCGTATCAATGCGGCGTATGAATATCTTTCGGAAAATCCCGATACCCTTTGCATAGCCTCAGGAGGAAAGGGGAGTGATGAGCCTGTCAGCGAAGCGCAATGCATAAGGGACGAGCTTGTTAAACGTGGAATACCCTCAGAACGGATTATCCTTGAGGATAAATCGTCAAACACCTATGAGAATATCCGCAATTCTCTTGAAATAATGGATTCTCTGGGAATGGAAAAAAACGCTTTGATAATAACCAGCGAATTTCATCAGCTGAGAGCGTCAATGATATGCAAAAAAGCAGGACTGACCTCTTACAGCAAAAGCTCACAGACATACCTTCCTCTTTTGCCCTCCTACTGGATAAGAGAATGGTTTGCCGTGGCATATGAATGGATAAAAAAATGACTGCGAAAGGCGGATAGCTTTTCGCAGTCATTTCAGTCTGTCGATAAAGTATATTAAAGAAAAAAGTTGCACAAATAAACACAAGTTAAAAGTTTCGGTCAAGCCTTTTCAAAGGCTTGCGGGTTTCCAAAGGGC
>JAGAJY010000120.1 GCA_017848125.1 Oscillospiraceae bacterium | reverse complement strand
TTAGCCACCGCCGAAGTGTTGGGATTTCCCACATAATGCACCGCAAGTTTTGTTACCCTTTCAAGCTTTCTCTGCGGACGGCTGTACTTGTTAGGCGTTAAAAGCATTTCAGTTATTTTCATCGTCATTACCTCCCGAATTATCATTCCTTATCTGCTCCAGCACATCAATAAGCTTTTTCGGAAGCACAACCCCCAGCATACCGATGTTTTCAAGCAGAGAAACGCCCTCGTTTCCTATGTAGTAAAGCGCAACAGCCGTGCGGAAAATATCCCCCGTGTGCATAACATACACATCAACAAAATGACCCACACCCACAAGAGCAACCACGCAAACCTTTCTCACAAGCCCCCAGAAGCCTGTCTCCGAGGAAAGCTGTCTGTGCTTCACAGCAGCAGCAACGCCCGTAACATAATCAAGGCTCATAAATGCGATAAGTGCATACATAACCCCGTCAATGCCTCCGATAAAGCCCGAAAGAGCCGTAATTACACCGCCCACAGCAAATTTAAACATCTCTGTTACCTTGTCCATCAAATAAATATCCCTCCGTCCTTTCAGGAATTGGAAACCCCGAATGTGTGCCCCGATTCGCCGAAGCCCTTTAAATAAACGCTGTAAACATCATTCACCTGCGACTGTACTCTTACGCCGCTGTTGTTGAGATGTGAAGCGGTAATATCGCACCGTCCGTCAGGGGTAACGTGTATTTTTTCAATACGCCAGTCGCTCGATACAGGACCATTCCAGCCGTACAGTCTTGCCAACAAATTTCCTTCCGAATCTACTACCGCCGCAAAAACGTCCTGTCTTGTGGGGTCAGATTCGGATATAACTGTCATTGAGCAAATGCCGTAACCTGTGTTTTTGTCCGTTATCACATCACCGCCCACAAACTCATAAATATCCTCATATTCCGTCCCCTCGGGAAATATATATTCGCCGCTTGATTTCCCGTCCTCGTAACCGTCATTGTACCCCTCGTTGTAACCGTCATCATAACCGTCCTTGTATCCGTCATTATACCCTTCATCATACCTGTCAGGCACATTAACATAAACAGGGTCGTAGCCGTCAGTTCCGTCGGGAGAGCTGTACTCTCCGTTTTGGGTTACATAAAGCGGCTGTATCACAGGAGCAGTGCTCCCCTCACCAAGCCCCAGCAGATACCCCGCAATAAAACTCATTCGACCACCTCCGTAAAAGAAATATCCGTCTTTTTTCCCTTTTCCTTCTTGTATTTCAGCGAATACTTCTTTCCGCCGTAGGTTATGTGCCGTTCACATTCATCTGCACCGTCCGTAATAGTTTCTATCAGATCGGGCATAACGCAGTCCAGCATAGCGCCGCCGAACTCCGTCACCTTGTTTCCCACCGCAGTAAAATAAGAAATATCCGCCTGACCCGAATCCGTGCATTTGTCGCTTGTAAAGCCGATACCCTTGTCAGAGATAATAGTGCTGCCGTATTTTCTGTCATACTCTATCCTTTTTCTCAGCTCATATCCCACAAGATCGGTGTAATCCGATTCGTCCTCGCATATGTCAGCCGTTGCCGCCTCCGCAAAAATTTCCTTTGCGCAAAAATGCACCGTTGATTTTACCGAAATAAGCCCGTATCTGTCCCCGAAAACAAATTCCGTCAGACCGCAGGGAGCAAAGGAGACCGCAGCGTGAGCACAGTAAAAGGAATCCCAGAATTTTTCCGCAATACCGCTCATAACAGCCGCCGTCCTGTCCTTGTCAAAAAGCTTGCCCGAGAGCTTTAAAATGCTTCTGAAATCAGAAGCAGAGCCTGCTGAAAACACCTCCCCCGAGCTTGTGTTTTTAGCGTAAACCGCCTTGAACGGACCTTTCCTTGAATGAATATACAAGGGCGAGCTGTTCTTTTCGTCCACGCTTAGCTTTCTGTAAGCGGAAAACAGGGGAGTGAATATAAGCTCCTCATTATCGGAGCAGTGCCATACCCCTACCCCATTTTCTGACAGCAGATTCAGTATCTCTCTGCATTTCTTCCCGTGAATATCCTTGTAATAAAGCACAGGCACAGCCGAAATGCTCAGTGAACAGGGAGCAAAGCCGCACTGCGAAGCAATAGCCCCCAGAACTCCCGAGGTGTCAAAGGGCTGATTCTCCTCCTTAAAATCCGTTTCGATAAAATCATTCTCTGTCATTCTCATTCTGTCAAATGCGTTTATAGTGACAATTCCGCCCTTTCTGCTTATACGGCTGATAAAATGGGGGCAGAATTCCATATCGTATTTTCCCCCTATCCTGACCTTCACCGCCGCATTAGGCATAAACATCTCCGCTGTTTTAAGCCGTATAATAAATTCCGAGCTGACGATTCCCTTAACAGGCATATTCTCGCTCTGCCTTATAAGCCTCATAGAAACGATATTCCTGCCATCAATCGGAATACCGCCGACAGTTATCTCATATTCAAGCTAAAGCCCCTCCCCGTCATCAGGTACCATATCCGAGTGAAGCCCGATTCTCGCCGTCCAGAAGCGTTTTCCCCCGAAAACCCTGTCCAATGAAAGTGAAAGCTTTACCCCCGTCAGCACAGCGGATTTTTCATCGGGAGCGGAGTACACCACGTCAATTTCGTCCTTTTCAAAAGCCGCCGAAAGCCCCCTTGCCGTAACGTCATCCACATCGGAAAGCACCGCATTCACCGTAACCGCCGTGCCCACTCTTGTGCGGACTGTTTCCCCGTAAATATTCACAAATTCGCTTTCCTTGTCGAAAACAGGCGCACTCTCCGCCGAATAGCTGTCTGTAGTAATAAAACCGCTTACATCAATGCCGTCAATTTTAAGATGAACACCCATAATTCCATAACCCTCCTTAACAAGCGGCAAATACCGCCGTGACCGCTGTTCCGTAAACCGAATGAGGCTTGCTTTCAGCCGATGTGATAAGCATATTCCCCGAAAATTCCGCCTTTTTCCCGTCACCGAAAACGCATCTTACAGGCACACCCGAATGAGCGCACTCCATGATCCTCTCCTGAACGCCGTCACCGACAATAAGCAGAAATTCAATTTTTATCTCAGCCCATTCAGATACCGCAACCGCCCTGTGCCCGTCAACAAATTCTCTCACAGCCGATTTTGCCGAAAGGTCAGCATCAATTGATATTACCCCCTCTGTAACCGCCGAAAAATCCCCCTCAGCCAAGCCGCCCTTTTCCGACATATCAATTCCCAGAAATCTGCCGAAGCTGTCGCAGAACTCTCCCGAAGCGGCAGAAGCCGCAAGCTCACATACCGTCATTGGTTTTCACCTCCCGTATATCTGTAAATAACCTCAATTTCCCGACAAAATCTCACGTCTCCGTTTTTGTCAGCCTTTTCAAGAACTGCGGGAAAGGGAGCGGATATTTTTATTACCCCCTCTCCCGAAAAAGCCGTAAGCTTCCCCGTAATTTCATCAGTCATTGCAATGACCTCTCCTCTGCTGCCGCCCGAAGCGGAAATAACAGCCTTTACCCTTGCAATGCCGCCCTTGTAAAGCCTAACAAACCCCTCGCCGCTTCTGATGTTCAGCGAAACTCTTCCGACGCCGTAAGCGGCGGTATCAGCCGCACCGCATAAAACCCTCATAAGCTCCTCCGTGTCTGATATATGACCCATAGAATCCCCCCCTTAACAGATACCCTCCAGCGAAAGCTCGATAATACAAAGCCTGCCGAAAAAATAACGGTATTTTATATCCGTAATACGCATTTCCCTGTCACCGAAAACAACAGTACAAGCCCCATTGCAGAAAAACTCAGCCTCCTCGGGAATACTTCTGCCGCAGTCATAATAAAGCGTGCCTTTTTGGGCAGCCCCCTCGCCGTTTTTGTCAGTCTGACTGATTTTTTCTGTAATTATCTTCACCCGTTCAAGAAGTGTTTCCGAAATAATCTCCCTCTCCCCGAAAATATCACCCTCACCGTATTTTCGGATAATGCAGCTGTCCGAAAGCAGTCTGAAAGGAATATGCGTCACATTATCACCTCCGTACCGCCTCTGAACAAAAGCCCCTCTTTTTCAAGAATAGCCATAGCTCTCGGCGATATAAGCGCCCTGTCCGAAAAGCTTGCCGAAAAATCCCCCAGCTTAACGGAAGAAAGCCCCTCCGATTCAAGGCTGTACTCAGCCTGAGCGCAAACCGCCCCGTAAAATATCTCACTGTTCATATTCTCACCCTCGGGAGCGGCGGCGGAAAGAATATCATAAGCCGCCGAAATAAACGGCATAATAATATCCTCCTCACACCTTCCCCCGAAAACCTCACTGTAAAAACCATAATCGGGACAACACAAAAAATAACACCCCCATTTTAATTCGTAATGCATAATGCATAATGCGTAATTGCAGGCTGAGCCTGCGCCCAACCGTTCTGCTTGTTATCTCAACCGCTATGATCGACAGCTCGGTAACGAAAGCACAGGCTGAACCTGCATCCGACAGTTTCAGAAAAAACAAACATACCATTCCTGCGATCCGCAATGCGTAATTACCAATTTATAATTACGCATTACGAATTACGCATTACGCATTGCTTATGTGGCAGTAAACCCCTGCAGCCTTGTTGGGATAAACGGAGCATATGCCGTAGCTTCTGTAGCCATACTTCCATGCGTCCGAATCGGGATTGTTTGCAGGACTGATTATCTTAGGCACAGCGTGCTTTGTAAACTGAAGCACAGCAGGCTTGTGAACTATCATAAAGTTGATGTTCTTACCGTCCTCAGCCTTGGAGTAGCCGCCGCCCTCCTCGCCGTCGGAAACGCCGTCGTGAAGCTTGATAGCGGAGTAGAATCTGGACTGAGGAACAATGACCACCATTTCAAAATTAGTCATAACAGCCCTTGACTTTACCGTGTCCATATCGTCTATCATTCCCTTTATTTCGGGAGTGATAAAAAGGATACGGTTTTCCGAGGGAACTTCCGCAGCGTCCATAGTGCTTACCGCCTTTCTGAGAAGAGTCACCGCAGTTTTGCCGTCAGCAATTTCCCCCGATTCACGGGAAATGCCCTCCGTGCCTGCAATAGAAGCGAATCTGAAAGCGTCAAGCTCGGGAACAGCCTTGGTTCTCACAAACTCGCCTGCCAGAGCGCCGAAGGAGATATGCTGGCTCTCCTCATCGTCCATAGCGTCCACAGAAAAGAGTCTGCCTCTCTCATAGTTGAATCTGTTTGTCTGCCATGTAAGACAGACATTTCCGTCAACATAGCCGCTGTTTCTGGAATAGTTTGCAAGCCCGTCCATAGTAAGGCTGGGGGTCACAAGCTCATTGGCATTAGCGCCCTCTCTCACCAGAGAAGCGTCTGATTCGAGAGCGGCAGTTTTGGCGGAAGCCTTGTAAGTCTCGTTAAGAAGAGCGGAAAACTTCTTGCAAAGTGAAATAATGTTCATAAATAAAATCCTCCATAAATCAAATAAAATTTTCTGTTTGTCTGTTTGTTTTGTGCCGAGCGTCACTCACTCAGCCCGAAAGCACGTCTGAGAGCGGAATAATCATCCTTTTTCTTTTCAAGAGCGACCCCCGTGGTGATACCCCCCGAAGCGCATATCCTTGCATAAGCTGCCTGTGCAGCCTCGGCAAAATCCACCCCGTCACGCTGAGCGTAGAAATTCCCCAGAGTAATAATATCCTCCGTCACCCCTTTGGGAATACCCATCTCGGCGCAAACGCATTTAGCCCTCAGATAAGCATTTTCCGACTGCATCTGAGCCAGCTCACGGGAAAGCCTTTCCTGCTCGGAAATATCCTCACCGTCAACGGCAGTTTCCTCAAAAATTTCCTCATTCATAAATTTTATCCTCCTTTTCCTTTCTGATTTTATCAAGCTCAGCCAGAGCGTCAGCCTCGGAGCAGTCAAGCACGGTCATGACCGCCGAGATCCTGCTCATAAGCCCCGCCTCTGTAAGCTTAACGGTTCTGTCGATTATCTCAGACTTATCCACAGTCTGCCTGTCGGAGAACTCTACCCGAACATTCACCTCCCCACGGGGAAGCTCTCCGCACATCTGACCGCATCTGATAATACATCTGACAGTGTTTTCTATAAGCTCCGCCGCAAGGCAGCGGTTAGCCTGCATAGTTATCTCGGTTCTCGTCTCCATGCTTTTTATTTCAGCCGCAGTTCTAACCCCTGCGGAGCTGTTAAAGGAGAGCGTGCCCGAAGAAAGACCCGACTGAAAGCATAGAATGTCAAGCAAAGCATTTATAGCGTCAACGTGCTCGGAAACTCTCAGCTCGCAGGTGTTGTCGGTGATTTTAAGGTCCTGCTCCTCATCGCATTTAAGCGCCTGATAAACCTCGTCGTCAGCGTCGAAATATCTGCTTATCCTGCCCGTGTCGGGGTCAACCACCGTGCGTATGCAGGAGCTTGGAACGATTATCCTCTTTCGACCTAATATAAACTCCCTTGAAAAGCTGTCAAAGGCAATATCCAGAGCCTTGAGAGTATCGGTGCAGTTTGCGAAGCAGCCAAGCCCCAGAAGCGACCCGTCAGCCATATTGTTGTCCCCCGAGGGACGGAAATAAGCAAACATCGGCACGTCCATCTGCGAAAGCTCGGAATGTTCCCCCAGCCCCTCAAAAACTTCCTCCACCAATACAGGGGAATAAGCGCCGTTTCTTTTCTCGTAAAGCCTTCTGTCAATAACAACATGACCCTTTTCCATGGAGTGCTTTTCAAACAGACTGTACCGCCTGCCGCTTCTCAGAAAGGAGCTTTCAAAAATGCCCTCGCAGATACCGCCCCTGCCGTTGCCCGTAGGAATGAACTGCTCAGCGGAAACATAGTCAATGCAGACCTTGCCGCCCTCGATGTAGATTTTCAGCGCCCCGCCGCCCAGAGCATAGGCTCTGCTGAAAAAAGCAGGCGCCATTTCCCAGAAACTGTTTTCTTGTAATATGCGTAAAGCAAACTCACGCTGCTCCCTGTCGCCGCAGTGAATATCCGCCTGACCCGAAAAGGTAAGCGAAGCCAGACTGTCGCACAGCACCTTAGCGCACCCAAGCTGGGAAATTCGCCTTTCCCCCTTTCCGTAAAGCCCGGATCTTCTCGTGTAAGCCCAGGGCGGCTCACCCCTGTAAATTTCCGCACAGCGGTCAATAACATTTCTGAAAAACTCCTCCTCACAAGGAAGCCTTGCCTCAGGAAACGCCATAGCCGCCCCCGCAAGAATACTGCTCATAAATCAAAAACCCCCTTTAATTTAATGCGTAATGCTTAATGCGTAATTCGTAATTAAAAATAGTAAATTCACAATTTCCAATTCACAATTACGAATTACGAATTGCCTATTTCCTATTGCGTAATTCGCAATTAAAATAGTAAATTCACAATTCCCAATTCAAAATTACGCATTACGAATTACGCATTACGAATTACGAACTGCCTATTTCCTATTGCGTAATTCGTAATTAAAATAGTAAATTCACAATTCCCAATTCAAAATTACGCATTACGCATTACTAATTACGCATTGTATATAATCTCTTTCATTCTCCTTTCTGTAGAATACTCCTGAGCGTCAAGACTGTCAACATTAACCGAGCCGTCGTCCAGTCTCCTGTCCGTTCCTCCCGATTCCCATACCGCCTCGGAAAAAGCCTGTATGGTGTGAATACATTTCGCCGCAACAGCGTACCGCCCCGAGCTTATGAGAGAGGAGTAGAAACGTATCCTCTGAGAAATATCCCCCTTTCGTGCATTGTGAATCTCCACAGGCAAAAGGTTTTTCCTCACAGCGTTTTCAAGCCCCCTTATAAGTACCTGTTCCGCACTGTCGCAGTAAACGTCTCTTAAACACGGATAGCTTTTCAGAGCCTTTCTGATGAATCTGACAAAATCCCCCTCCAGCTCCGCAGGCGAAATTATCCCCTGCCTGTAGTATTCGTCAAGAGTGATTATCTTTTTGTACCCTGCGGTGTAGCCTGTCAGATTAAAAGCGGTAGCCGAGCCGTTGCCGCCGAAATCCACTCCCACATCAGCCATAATAATGTCCGAGGGCTTTACCCGTCTTATAATGTGCTTGTTGGGCGAATCCGCAAAATCTCTGTAAATAAGCCCCTCGGCATTTTTCCATTTTCCCAGGATAAACCTGTCGTAATAAACCGAGCCTGCGTATTCTCTTTTCAGATTTTCCACAAAAGTCACGGGCAGCTTGGGGTTGTCGTCAATGGTAAATTCCGAAGCCCTTACCGTTCCGTTTTTAACCCCCTCGTCAATGAACTTTTTCAGCCAGTGACTTGGGGAAGCAGGATTGCAGCTGCCGTCAAAAATGGAGTTTTTCTTGTCCAGCCTTGACATTATCATTCTGAAAACGTCCTCGTTCCATGTGGTCATCTCATCGCCGTAGCAATAGGAAAGGCTCATACCCTGAAGCTTGTCCGCACAGCCGCTGCGGTACGCCCCGAAAATAAAGCAGTCACGCCCGAAAAGCCGCACCGTTCCGCCGCTTCTGACTCTCCCCACAAGCTTCTCGCCGAACATATTCCTCATAGGGTCAATAATGTTTCTCGCCACACTGCCCTCGGTGTTTCCCACCAGCGCAATTGCCCCCGATTCCTCTGCACGGAGTATCCTCTGAGGAATACGGTAATAATCCAGAAAGGTTTTACCTGACCTCACCGCCCCCACCGAAATGTTCCATCTTTTAGGGTCGTGAGTGGAAATGCGCAGAATTTCCTCCTGCTTAGGAGTCATCGACAGTACCCGAACCAAACACATCACTCCCCTCAAATAAGCTTCTGAGCTGTTCAATAGCTTCCTTCTCGCTTTCTTCCTCAGCGTCATAGATACCGCAAACCCTTCCCAGAAGCTCCAGCGCCCTCAGCTTGTCGTAAAGCTTTACCTCAATTCCCTTTGTGCCTGCCTTAACGGAGCACAGTACCTTTCTGCAGTCAGCGGAAAGCTTTGCGGTGTCAGTAAGCTCAATGACCTGATTTCCCTCACCGTCAGAAGCGATTTTCACAAATTTGGAATAATCCGAGAACGCAACAGCGGCAATTTCGTTCAGCACCGCCTTTTTAGTTATCTTTCTCAACCCCCGAAGTCACCCCCATCAATAGTCATAATTGCTGTCAATGTAATCTTTCAGCTCCCTGCCGTACTCTTTCAGAAAATCGTAAAGAATACTTTCGCTGATACCGCACACCAGCGAATCCGCAAAGCAGTCGAGACACATATCAAATCTTGCAATTTCCTCCCTGTCCGCATTTTCACCGCAGACAGGACAGCATTCCTTTTCGGATAAATACCCCATTTTCAAACCTCACTTTCATAATTTCTTGGAACATCCGTTCGTTGTAATCATATAATAGCACATCTGTTTTGATTTGTCAAGCGTTTTTTGCAAATTTC
>JAGAJY010000119.1 GCA_017848125.1 Oscillospiraceae bacterium | reverse complement strand
GGTTTGATTATCTCTATCCACTCGGCAAATGGTATTATCCGCTCTATCTTTTCAAGAAATTCTTTTTTACTTGTTTTAGCTTGCGCCAGTTCGTCGCTTATCAGCGAAAATGTCAGTTGTTTATTCATATTTTTATTTTACGATTTTTCTTCTTCTTTTTCAATACTTTATGCGGTGTTGCCATAACAGCAATATTTATATGCATAAACCGCCGCAGTTACAAAAACTGCGACGGTTTGTCATATCAGCAATAGCATCTATTATCTGACAGCAGCAAGTGCCTTCTGCATAAGATAATCCTCACCTTTTACAAAAAGTGCTTCAATCGCTTCTTCGTCAAGAGGAACTCTTATATCAATATCATTGCCGCTTTCGTAATCTGCACCCGAGTCAATGAGAACATCTCCGTTTTCATCAAGGAGAAGTGCATTGGAGAAAATAAACTGTCCGTTTTCCAGCTTGATTCCCCCGATACCCTGTGAAGAGCCGTTTGGCTCGGTAAAGCCAACGACAGTTACATTTTCCATTCCCTGCATCACATAGGTAAGATGGTCTGCGGCGCTGACGCTGTTTGCATTGACAAGAATAATAACATTTCCGTCCCAGAGATTTTCGCCTGTGAAGTAATTATCCTTACCCTTAACAAATCTGCCTGTTTCAGGGTCGGTAAGATAACAGCCTGCCTCATCGTCCCATTTTCCGTCAGTTGCATAGTAATGCTCGCCCACGGGTGCGAAAATTTCAGCAATTGCCTTTACAACCTGACTATCGCCGCCGCTGTTGCAACGCATATCAAGAACAATATTTTCCACGCCCTTTGCACTATATTCATCAAGCTTTTCAATAATGCCGTTTTTCATTTGGGAGAAATCTCCGCTTGCTGCGGAATCGCTATCGAACATCATCGCCTTGATACGCAGACAGGCGGTTTTATCATCAATATCCGTCCACATAAAATGTCCCGTTTCAACACCGCCGTTAAGAATTTTCAGGGTTTCATCGACACGGTCAGCATACCTTCCTATCTTTGGGAGTACAGCTTCCTTTTCAGTACCGTTTTCATCAAGGTATGTAACTGTCACGCTGTCACCGCCCACTCCCGCTGCAAAAGCTGCAAGGTAGAAAGCTTCATTGTCACGGTCGGCAAAGCTTGCTGCCAAAAAACTTTCCGACTGTCTTGCAACTTCCAATGGGTCAGTACCGTCCCATTTTGTGATTATCGTACCTGTAGTGATACCATGTTCAGCAAGGCTTTCGTCAACACTTACTGCGGCAATTCTTCCGTCAGCAAGCGTCACAAGGGAAAGTCCGTAATCATTGCCGTAAAGACGTTTTTTCATTTCATCTTCAATATAGTCCGCATTCTGAGGAACATATCCAACGTGTCCATCATGAAATTCGGCACAGAATTTCATCCACGCAATATAGTTTGCAACAGCATCCTGTTCACGATCTGCTTCCTTGAACAATGGCAGATACTCTTCATAAAGTGCGTCCCAGTCTGCACCCTTGTGTTCAGCAAGAACATAATGCTTCTGCATACATTCAAAGCCGTCCTTGAAATCCTGTACATAATCTGCGGCACGGTAGCCCTTGTTAAGTAAACAAATCGGTACGGCAATTACAATCAAAGTCGCCGAAGCAATGCCTGAAAGCTTACGCACTCTTTCCTTTTCATTGATAAAGCCTGCAATAGGCAGAACCGAGCCGATATATGCCGGAAGCATACAAACGTCATACCCTTTTAATGCAACAAATGCAAGGCAGATTATTGCGGGAAATATATAGCAGATACGCCATTTCGTGCTGATGACCTTCGTTGCATACCCTGCAAGGAAGTACAGACCTGCAATTGCGGCAAGGTTAATTATTATAATCAGCAAATCAAATATGTTCATAAATTAACCTCCCATTTCAATTAAGGTCGTCCTTGTGAAAGTACACATAGCCAAGGTAAAGGAAAAATGCACTTGTTACAAGAGATACTATTATCGTGCTCGCAATTTCACCTGCGGAAAGTGACGCTTCATAGATATAGTTCATTTTCCCGTCCAGACCGTAGGTTGTCCAGCTGTCAAAAATACAGAGCATATTTATGTTTGTAATGCCGAGGATCGGAGACATACCAAGCTTGAACATAGAAGCGCTTGTTCCGCCGATCATAAAAGCAGCGTAGCCCAGCGCCATTACTATGTAAGGATTTTTTATCACAAATACAAAGAAAAGTGCTGTACAGAGTATTCTTATAACGGGAAAAACAAGCAGAGTATAGCGTAATACAATTTCACCGATGTCAATCTTTGTCCCCCATCCATGCATAGCTGTGTTGACAATAAGCGGCAGTGCAGTCATTACAGCAAAACCGATCACTCCCACAATAAGACATGGGATAACTCTGCCCAGATATACCTCGATACGCTTGTGCCCTGTCATAAGCTCATAATTTACGGTTTTGTCCAAAAAGTCGCCGCAGCCCGCAAAGCCTGCAAGGGTAAAAAGAAACATCAGAGATACAAAGACATAAAAGAAGCCGTTTTCAGCAAGAAAAGCCTGTGTGGGATAATCACCCTTCAAAGTCAGCTCACCCTGAAGAAAAATATTGGCGATCGGTATTAGAAGCAAGCCGATGTAAACTATCCATACCAAACGTTCTTTGCGTAGCTGATAAAGCTGTGATCTTATGATATTTTTCAATATATGTTCTCCTCTCTGTCCGTTAGTTAACATCACTTTTTCTGAAGATGAGATATCCGAGAGCAAGACAGATAATGCTTACTGCAAGGGACACGCCGATGGTCCCTATTATCACAGACGGTTCAAGCTCTGTGTGGCATATCGTTACGTCCTCGCCGTTTACATATCCCATACTCTGATTAAATGTGAAAAGCTGCATAAGATTTGATGAAGCAAGCTGATATGTAAATTTATAGGACAACAGCTCATCGAAAAGTATGGGTATAAGCATTGAAAACATTGATAAAAGATATCCCGCCGCCCATGCTACATAGGAACTTTTAACAATGAACACCAGCAGTACATACTGACACACCATTCTTATCATCGGGAAAATTGCCAATGCGAAACGAAGTGCCATACCACCGGGATCCATTGTCACGCCCCAGCCGTTGATGGCAGTAAACACAATCACGGGAAGAAGCATAAATCCAAAGCAGAATACTATACACCAGATATGCGATACGATCACTCTTGCAAAATAAACCTCACGGCGATGGTGTCCCGACAGAATTTCATAGTTCATTGTCTTGTCGGCATAGTCCCAGCCGAGTATTCTTACGCCAAGCATAAGGATCAAAAATATGGGTAACAGTGCAAAACCATCTCCCACTGACGCTATAAACATACTGCCTGTGATTTCTGTTATATCCACATCAACAAGACTCATCACTATAAGAAAAAACGGTATCAGCATAGAATAATATGTAACATTATCAGTTCTTGTCTGATAAGTCAGAGCTTTAATTATGTTCCGCATTTTCCTCACCCACCATGTTCATATAATATTGCTCAAGGTTAGCTTCGTTGATATGGAGCACCACAGGTACAACTCCGTTTTCAAAAAGTGTTTTCGATATGGTATGCATATTTTCAAGCTGTTCGTAAAGTCGGATACTGCCGTCCTTGTCAATATCAAATTGTGTAATACCCAGCTTATTCTGCAAAATTGCTGCGGCAAGAGAATTATTATCAGTGCTGATACGGTAATACTCACGACATAGCTTTTTAAGTTCATCAGCAGAAACCGCCTGCAAAAGCTTGCCCTTGTTTATGAAAATATAATCGGTGCAGAGAAGTGAAAGCTCACTAAGAATATGGGAAGAAATCAGAATTGTGATATGCTCCTCACGATTAAGTTTCAGAAGAAGCTCACGAATTTCAACAATACCCTCGGGGTCAAGTCCGTTTACAGGCTCGTCAAGCACCATAATTTCAGGCTTTGTCATAAGTACATTTGCAATACCGAGGCGCTGACGCATACCGAGAGAGAAGTTCTTTACAGGCTTCTTTCCCACATCGGAAAGTCCCACGATTTCAAGCACCTCGTCAATACGTTTTTTGTCGGGGATACCCTTCTGCAAACGCTGTTTTTCCAGATTTTCCCTTGCGGAAAGCTTTTCCTTTGCGTAAGGAGTTTCAATCATAAAGCTCATACGGCTTCTTGCGTGGGCAAGTCCGTTTTCATCGCTTGCTCCGTAAATCTCAAGGCTTCCTCCTGTGGGAAGAACAAGTCCGCCAAGCGTTTTCATAATAGTTGTTTTGCCTGCTCCGTTGGGTCCGATAAGACCGCATATCATTCCCTCTTTTATCTGAAAGCTGGCATTATCAACAGCTTTCTGCTTCATATACTGTTTATCAAGATTTTTCACATCAATAATTATCTCGCTCATATCAGCAGTCCTTTCTGTACGGTATTTTGTGATCGTACTCTTATTGTAAAATCAAATATTAAAGAATTCCTTAAGTTTCTTAATGTTTACAAAAAGTTCATATCCTGCTAAAATAAATGGACGGATAATTCCGTCCATCAGCGTGTCGCTGAACCCACCTCGTTGGTAAGATAGCAACAGTTTTATTGCTTTGTGGCTCGGTAACTTTCGTATTTATGTGGTTTTACCGAGTCGTATATTAGTCAGAAAACATAAGAATGACTTTCTCGACAGACTAATGGACGGATAATTCCGCCCATAAATTCATTATTCTATGTTTAAAACAACACTAATTTTCAGCACCCTGCTTTCAACTGCTGCAATAACCTCTGCACCTTGCTTTTCGGCAAGCAGCTTAACAATGTACAAGCCAAGACCTGCACTTGTTCCGTGACGGGATTTGTCGGCACGGTAAGTCCTGTCGAAAAGGTGCTCTGTATCGATATTATCATTATTCACAGGATTTGAAAAGGTTACTGTGCACTTATTTTCAGTAGCTTCAAGTTTGATAGAAAACTCATTTTCAGCATACTTAATGATGTTATTAAGCAAATTGCTGAACATACGCATCAAAAGCTGTTCGTCAGCTTGTGCAAAAACAGTTTTTTCAGGAAAAACCACGTCGGGAGTAAGACGGCAGCTTCGTATCACAGCCTCATTATCGGCGATAAACTGCATAAGAATATTTGTTACATTTACTTTTGACAGAGTAACATCTGTGATGTCGCTTTCAAGCACAGACAGCTCGAAAAATTCGTCAGTCATCTGCTGCATTGCTCTTGTTTTTTCACTGCATATCCGCAGGTATTCCATTCCCTTTTCGGACAGCCTTTCCTCTTGTTCAAGCATTTGCAGATTGCCCTTGATGACTGTGAGAGGTGTGCGCAAATCGTGTGCAATATCAGAAACAGACTGCTTAAGGCTTCGTTCCGCACGTTCGGAATGAAGCTTCATCTGTTTTTGATAGTCGAGATTTTTATTCATTTCCGTAGCAAGCTCAGAAAAATCATTGTCAATGAGGGTCACAGTCAGCTGACGGTTATAACCCTTGTCACGAGTCAGTTTCAGCTCCTTTTTCAGCTTGCGCATCTCGCTTTTCAGTGATAAAAGCTGTACCGTCAGAAAAAAGCAAGCTATTGCAAGGACTATGGAAATAATTACAGCAATTACCATCTTATTCCCCTTTCAGACGGTATCCGATGCCCCAGACAGTTTCGATGTAGTCGCTGCCTGTGGCTTTTTTCAGCTTGCTTCTCAGGTTACTGACATGGACATTTATAGTGTTATCCTCATAATAATATGTATCATTCCATACAGACTCATAGAGATTGGCTTTGGTGTATACCTTCCGGGGATATTCCAGAAAAAGCTTCAAAAGCATAAGCTCTTTTGCGGTTAAGGATATAGGCTTGCCCTGATAGGTAACAGTATTTTCATCCGTATTGAAACAAAGCTCACCGCAGGAAATTGCAGTGCCTGCGGAATTAGTTCCCGCACCGCTTCTTCGGAGCACGACTTCAATCCGCACCTGTACCTCATTCAGATCAAAGGGTTTCAGAATGTAATCATCAGCGCCCAGACGAAGCACCTCTAGACGAGTTTCCATCATTGATTTTGCCGAAAGAACAATTACGGGCAGCTGTGAGTATTCACGGAATTCTTTTATAAGGTGCTCGCCGCTTTTATATGGCAGCATCAGATCCATAAGCACAAGGTCAAAATCCTGCTTACGCAGCATCAGAGAGGCTTTTCCTCCATCCTCAGCGGAAGCGGTTTCATATCCGTTTTTCTGCAGAAAATCCGCAAGAAGCCTGTTTATTTCGTGGTCATCCTCGACAATAAGTATTCGGCTCACGGCTGCACCTCCTTAATCTTATCTGCATATCCTTGCATTATCATATGTTTCGTTTTGCAATCAGTTCTCTTGCAGTTGTATCGGATTTATCATAATAAATTCTGAAATAATCAAGTACAGCCTTCATATCGTCCTGCGCTTCAAGGAATAGATCAATAAGGCGTATATATTTTCCTTCGGTCTGCAATTCCTTGAGCCCCGTATAATAAAAATACTTCATTTCATCGGTGATAACAAAGGGAACTATATTATTCTCAAGACAAAGCTTCAGCATAAGCAGTCTGCCGATTCGTCCGTTGCCGTCATAGAAAGGATGAATTTTCTCAAACTCTGCATGAAACTGTGCAATATCATACATATCAAGTGAATTGCGGTGATTATAATTATCTATAAGCAGACGGATATTATCAGCCACTTGCTCAGGCTGAACGGTATCAACCTCCCCTACTGTATTGGGATATTTCTTATAATCTCCAACAACTGCGGAATCATCATCTGAAATAACACCGGCTTTAAGTATACCGTGAAGCTCTTTTATAATCTTCTCGGACAAAGGCTGATTTATTGTATTCAGAATATAATCGAAGCATCTGAAATGATTTGCCGTCTCAAAAACATCATTTACAAGAGCAGCATCGCCTATGGTGCGTGTTTCGTAAATATATCTTGTCTGCTCGTGAGTCAGGCGGCTGCCCTCAATATGATTTGAATTATATGCAAAATCCACCTGCATTTTATTGTAGATACCGCCTTTTATACGGCTTTTCTTTTCAGCAAGCAGTACATTCAGCAATTCCCTTTGTTCAGACATTTTTCTTCTCCTGTTTGATTGATTTCCATATTATCTTTTTCACCAAAAACTGCTCAGAACTATACACTGTATTTCTGTGCAAACTCTGCTACAGGCATTGGCTTTGCATAAAAATATCCCTGAATAAGATCACATTCCTGCTCTGTAAGAAAATCTACCTGTTCCCTGCTCTCAATGCCTTCCGCAACAATTTTCATATTCAGTTTCTTTGCAAGATCAATTACTTCAGATACTATCAGCAAACCGCGCTCCTCCGCATCTGCGCCACGGAAGAAATCCGCATCTATTTTCAAAACATCTATCTGCAGTTCCTTCAAGGAATTCAAGGAAGAATATCCTGCGCCAAAGTCGTCCATAGATACCTGGAATCCCGCTGAACGCAGCTTCTGAACCGTATTCAACAGCACAGCCTTATCATCAAAGAAAGCACTTTCCGTAAGCTCCAGCTCAATCACACTATGGGGCACCTGATATTTGTCAACAATTGAACAGATATGCTCTGCAAGGTCCTCACGGGTAAAATGCGCTCTGGACACATTTACGGAAATTGGCACCAGCTTACGTCCTTGCGCAAGCCATTCGGACTGCACCCTTGCGATCTCTTCCAGCATATAGTCATCCAGCTTTAATATAAAACCGTTCTTTTCAAAAATCGGGATAAAACGGTTGGGCGGAATAAAGCCTTCTGTAGGATGGATCCAGCGAACAAGCGCTTCCGCACCGCCGAGCACTTCATTTGTAGTGCTGATTTTCGGCTGGAGGTAAACCTGAAATTCCTTGTTTTCCAGCGCACGTTCCATATCATCCTCTACCTTGCGCTCCCAAAGCTTACGATTATTCATTTCAATGTCAAAATAAGCAATGCTGTTCTCTGATTCTTCTCCTGACATTTCACTGGCAATCATAGCATTATTATATAACTGCTCTACATCATACTCACCGGGCTGAACAAGATATACGCCTGTGCTGAAATACATTTTCATTTCGGGTATGACGGTATTCAGCATACCCTCTATCTTCTGAATGCGTGCTTCAAGGTCGTCCTTGTCTGAATAAGTCAACAACATACCAAACGCTGCATTTTCCTGATGTGACATGATTTCTTTACAGCGAATTTCCTTCTTTATTGTACTGTGAAACTGCTCCAGCAGTTCCTGACCCTTGTTTACGCCGAAACAGGTGCAGAAACTGCGGTATTTGCGCATCTCCAGATGAATCATAGCATAATTATGATGTCCTTTTCTGTTTTTCTTCAGAAAACTTGTTCCCTTTTTGATAAATGACAGCCAGTTATCTCCGCCTGTCACCATATCGGTGTAGATGATTTTGGTGCTTTTGCGTACACTCAATATCATACCGATAACAGAAATCAGATAATATACCACAAAAACAGCAATCAGTATTCCGCAAAGCACAAAACAAGTTATCGCCATTATAAAGTCCTGAACATATATCGGAATATAATTCTGAACCATAACCTCCATATCATTTACAGGAATAACAAACCACAGCGTCATATTGGTAAAAGGAACAGTAACGTCAAGATCATCTGTTCCCAAAACGTCTTTGAGATTTTTATAGCAGTCTTCATTGATAATTATTTCGTCATTTACAATGTTAAACATCTGGTTTTCATTTTCGTCAATAATGATACTGATCTCAATGTCTGTAACATCTTGCAGCAGCTCTGTGGACACTGCTTCATCGGCTGTGGGATACTCATTATTACTGGACCACACGGGCTTTTGCTCCGCATCAACAACAGACACTGCTTCTATTTCCTCCAGAATATCTATATGAGATAATACCTCACGTTCAATGCTTTCTTTTGTTTCCGAATTATAATCCACAAAAAGCTCTGCGACTCTTGCAGTTGTTATAACGCTGTCAATCAGTTTCCGCTGTACAATATCCGCAGCCGATGCCGCCATTGCACATGTAAGAATAATAACAAATAACAGCAGAATTAAAAACAGTCCCAATACGGACGGCCACATACGAATTTTTTTCAGCTTTTTTATTCTCTGTTCTTTGGTTTTTCCCATAAATATCATCCTTCAGCTTTTATATTTTTTAGAAAACAAATTATTTACGTATTTACACTTTTTCTTTACTAATTATAGCATATCGCACTTACAATGTAAAGTGAAAATATGTTTTTATCTGTTGATACCGATTATAATAAACGCATATTTACAAAAAATCCGTCGGAGATAAACATAATTCTCCGACGGCAAATTCGAGTTATAAAATCAGACACCATATGAAAATTTAAATCAGACATTAATTCACTATACTCTCACAAAGCCTCTCAAACGGCTGTAATACGTCACTTCTGCATTTTCCGTTTTGTTACTTCCGTATGTACGGTAGATTTGCTTATACCGAATCTATCAGCCGCCGCCCTGACTGTTCCACGGCTTTCTATTATATATTCCCCTAAAATCAACGCCCTTTCCTTTTGCTCGTCATAACTTAGCTTACTCATTATAACCCCCCGTTGCTGTTTATCCGCTTTCTGCGGCTTGGTTACAGTTTATGCAGAATTTTACGATTAAATAACTTTTATCACTTGCTATTGATATTGATTGATAATACTTTTCATAACTATGGATAAACTATAACAAAGATATTGACATTAGCAGAAATATTGTGTATAATATATACTATCGGAATACAAACGATAGTATGGCTGTGACCGAGTTTGATCATTCTGATTAGTACAATTTTTATTCTTGTACTGACTGATTTTCAAATAATTAAATAATCAAGTTTTTATGATTTATTGATTAGGAGCCAACTATAAATAAATCAATAGCTTATCAGTAGAATTCACAAAGAATTAACAAAAAGGGAAATGGGTATAGGAAAACAGACCGTCGTGAGACAGCCAATAAAAACAATGCAAAATATTAAGAGCGGACTGCATAGTTATTTCCGGACTTCATAAGCGAATAAATAAGGCGGCATAATTTCTTCTGGATATGTCCAAGGATAACATAGTAATGTTTGCCTTCTG
>JAGAJY010000118.1 GCA_017848125.1 Oscillospiraceae bacterium | reverse complement strand
GCGGCAAAATCCTCCGTCATATTTCTGAGAGATGTGTCTCCATCTGCAATTGATGCGACTGCCACAACCTCATAGTCAGATTTATCGGTGTTTTCTTCAAGACATCTGCTGTACACAGCAGGCTTTGCCGACGGACAGGCATAGGAGGGCAGAGAGATTTTCTTATTATAACGCATCTGTATCAGCTTTCTGAAATCAGCCGCCTCACGTCTGCCCTTGGGTTTAAGCAGGTCGTCCATATCCGCTGACAGACCGCCCAGATACTTTATTCCCATATCCGACAGATTATCCGTGATGAATCTCATTGCCGTAACGTCGTAGAAATGCTTTGAGGTGCATATCTGCGCCGCATACTTTCCCGAAAAGTCAGCCCCCGATTCCTTCATAAGCTCAATAAAGCGGTGAAGCTGAGAGGGAACTATAAATGTGTAAACGGGATAGCAGAAAAGGAGCATATCAGCCTCGTCAATGGCTCTGAGCGATTCGGACATATCCTTTTCCAGCGCCTTTATCCGCTGTCCTGCGTGGATATAGGTGTATTCGTCACCTGTGAATTTCTGCTCCAGAAAGCGTACTGTCTGGAGAGTAACGCTGTTTTTCCCCTTGGGGCTGCCTGAGATAACGCAAATTTTCATTGTAGGATAACTTCCTTTCGTCAGTCGAGAGGATAATTCTTTATATCGGGGAGCTCGTCAAGAGTAAGCACTCTTTCGTGATTGTAAGCCTTTGTAAGAAGCTCTATTGTGGTATATTCATCGTTGATAACAACACCCAGCTTCATAGTGAAGGGGTCGCTCCATGTGCCCCAGAAAAGCCATCTTGCATTGTCACGCATAACCTTGTCGGGGTCCATAACACAGCCGTTTTCCGTAAGAGCGATAAGCTTGGTCTTTTCGCCGTAGTTTGCCGCCATATCCGCAAAGCGTCCGCTCTGTGAGCTGTCAACGTGATTTCCTGCGTAAATATCCCAGCCGTGAATATCTACGGTTTCATCTCCGGGGTACCATGCAGGGTCCTGACCGTTCCATACCCAGATAAGGTTTGTGAGATTATGCTCATTGGTCATCTTGTCATACATAACGTTCCAGAGCTTCTTGTAGCTTTCAGTCTCGCAGTCGCCCCACCAGAACCAGCCGCCCGAAGCTTCATGGAGAGGACGCCAGAGAACGGGAATGCCTGCGTCCCTGAGACGTGCAAGCTCTGTTGCCATATTGTCAATATCGTCCATAAGAAGCTGATAGCCTTTCTCGTCCTCGCCGTTCATTATCTTGTCAAGGTCTATGTTTGAAGCTTCCTTATAGAAGGAGCTGTACCAGGGCTGATCTCCGCTGTTTACGGCATAATCCTCGGGAGATGTCCAGTGCCAGCAGAGCTGAACGATACCGCCTGCGTTCTTGTACCAGTCGTATGCATATTCAACTGTTCTGGATTCTGTTCCGTGAGCCTTGCTTCCGAGACTGTAGTTTCCTACGTCAAGACCGAGAACAGCAAAGGTCTTGCCTGTTTTTGCGGTTATCTTTTCATATTCCGATGAAGCTCTGCCCTCGTCGGCATACTGTCCTGCAAGGGAGTATTTTCCGTAAACATCGCAGAGGAATTTGAAAAGTCTTTTTGTATTCTCGTCTGCATTGGGGTTTGACAGAGTGGGAGTCACCTTATATGTATCCTCTGTAATTGGCTGTGACGCCGCAGTCAGAGTAACGCAGTCAATGTCGATATATCCCCAGCTGGGAGTTATGGCAATTGTGTGAGTTCCTTCTTCAAAATAGATATTGTTAAGAGGGGTATCGCCGAACAGCTCGGGAGAATTGGTGGTAATATCGCCTATCTTCATATCATCGGCAAGAACATTGTTCACTCTGCCTGCCGAGCCCTTTGTCATAAAGTTCAGGTCGTAGAAGCCGCTGTATGGGATTTCTGCGGTCATAGTAACGCTGTCGCCCTCAAGGTTTACACCGTTTATATAGCCGCCCCCCGAAGCCTCGGGCATATCGTGGGTAACAGCCGAGCCTGTGAGAACGCCGTCCTCTGCTTCAAGTGTAAGGGAGAAATCCGCAGGCACGTCTGAAGCTGTCAGAGCATAGTCGGACAGGTCAAGATTCTCGTTGTATTCGGTACGAATATCGCCGAATATTGCGTTGATTCCGTCATCAACAGTTTCGCTTCCGCCCTCTGCCGCAGAAGCTTCTCCCGAAGCTTGTGTTTCGGAGGAGTTATCGGAAGGAACATTTACAGCTTTATCGCCGCAGGCTGAAAATACGCAGGCTGTTATGGTCAGAGCGCATATGCCTGCCGCAGCCCTTCTGAATTTATCGGACATTTTCATTTTTCCTTTCGTAGCATATTTTTCCGTTTATCATAGTCATAATAACATCTGTGCTTATCTCAAAAGGGTCGCCGCTGAGAATAATAAGGTCAGCGTCCTTGCCAACAGACAGAGAGCCTGTCCTGTGGGCTATTCCTCCAAGCTCTGCGGCAGTTATCGTAACCGCTCTGAGCGTGTCCTCATCTGATAAGCCGTGCTTTCGGCAGTATGCTGCACCTGTTGTCAGGAAGTTTATGGGATTTTCGGGGTGGTCTGTGCATATAGCCACCTTTACCCCGTTTCGGCTGAGCACAGCCGCATTGTCAAGAGATGCATTTGCAAGCTCGGGCTTTCCCCTGTCGCATATTATTGGACCTACTACCGCAGATACGCCCTTTTCACCCAGCAGGTCTGCTATCAGATGACCTTCGGTGCAGTGGATAAGCAGAGTGTCAAGGTCAAATTCCCTGCAAAGCCTTAAAGCAGTCATAATATCGTCAGCCCTGTGGCAATGGAAATGTGCCTTAAGCTCACCGTTTAAAAGCGGTATGAGAGCCTCGCACTTAATGTCGTATTCGGGTCTGTCCTCAGGCTCTTCGGCGCTGTCAAGCTGCTCCTTGTAACGCTTTGCCTTTTCCAGAGCCTCTCTGATAATTGCGGCAGTGGCCATTCTCGTCTGAGGAGCTTCGTCCCTTTCGGTATAGTAGGATTTGGGGTTTTCGCCCAGTGCAAGCTTGATTCCTACACGTCTGATAATAGCTTCGTCAAGGCATCTTGCGTAAGTTTTCACAGCTATCATATCGCCGCCTATGGGATTAAGAGAGCCTACCCCTGTAATTACCGAGGTAACGCCCGAGCGCACAGCGTCCTTGAAATATCCGTCACGGAAATTTAGCCCGTCCTCCGAGCGGAGCTGGGGCATAACAGGGTCGCTGCCCTCATTTACGTCAATACCCTCATCGCCTGCACCGTCGCCTATAAAGCCCATATGGGTATGAATATCAATAAGACCGGGCATAAGGATATTGCCGCCTGCGTCGATATCGCCCTCGGAAATACTTTCGGGACAGCCCTCGGATACCTCTCGGATAATACCATTCTCCACACGGACATATCCGCAGGGAAGGGTTTTGCAGTCACCCTCCATAGTCAGAAGCTTAGCATTATAAATGTACATAGCCAATCACTCCGAATCAGCCCAGACCGCATTCGTCGTAGTCCTTCCAGCGCTCGTTGTAGTTGTGATTGCTTATCATTCTCAAAGCAATGTAAACTGCGGAAACGAGGAATACAAACAAAGCTGCGGCAACAGGCACAGCGGTGCGTATCATAGTCCTTGAATCGGGACGGCGGATTTCTTTTTTCATAATGAGCCTTCCTTTCGCTGATATACTATATATAATAGTATAATACAGCAATAAAATTACATAGTAATACTATTATATACTTTTCGGAAGGATTTTTCAAGTGTGAAACAACGCTTTCAAACGTTTTAGCGGCAGTTTTCGGGCTGATAATACAATAAAACAAAGATTTTTGGATAGATGCACAACGAATACTTGTTTGAATTGTGCAATAAGTATATAAAATCTCTCTGAAATAGTTTTTGGAAAAATTGATTTGTTGAATATTTGTTGCAATCGTTTACAATTATGGTTATACATTTTGTAAAATCGGGATCGAATGGGCTTGAAAAAGTGATTTTTGGCTAAATGACCAAAAAACCCGAAAAATTTGTTCTGATTGCCCCCGATTCGACTTAAAAACCGCTTTTTTTATGAATTTAATCTACAATATTTAAGCAAGTTGCACAAAAATGCCATCTGATTTTTCTTTGACACATCAAAAAAATTACGTTATAATTACAAAGACAGTTCGGTTTGTAACCGTTTTGAAGCTTTTTGAGATAAAATGTGACTAATTTTTCATATTTGCTCACGCTGACGGTTAAACTTTCCGTAAAATTAACCATAAAAACAGAAATGATAATTCAGAAAACGACGGCATGTTTATTTATGCCGCACGGGAGATTTTTATGAAGATAACTGATATCAAGGAAATACTTTCCGAGAAGTGCAGATTTTCGGGAATCAGAAGTTGTATGGCGGCAGGTGCGCTGACCGCAGGAATAGCGGCATTTGCGTTCATCAGCGGTGTTAACAGCGACAGCGCCATTGCTTCCGTAAGCGCTGAGGATAAGGCAGCTGAAAATATTTCAATCGCCGCAGTACCCGATTCCGAAGAAAAGAGAGAATACGCTCACGACAGAGAGTATTTCTCCTATGAAGAAATGAGGCTTATGGCAATAGATAAGGAATCAGATGAGGAATCTGAGGAAACAGAGGCACAGGCAGAGGAGACCGAAGCACAGGAGACTGAGGTTCAGTCTGTGGAAACCGAATCCGAGCCTGAGGAAACCGAAGTTCAGTCCGCAGAGAATGAAGCCGAAGAAGCTGAAACACAGGCAGAGGAATCCGAGGAAGAAGCTGAGGAGCAGCCTGCCGAGACAGAAGCTCCCGCAGAAGAGCCTGCTTCCGAAAACAGCAACGTTGTTTCCGAGAGAAATTCCGCAGCAAACGGCGATGAAGACGACGGCGGTCTTTCTTCCGCACTTGATATAGATATTACCCCCGTTCCTGCCGCAGAATATGAGCTTGACCCCGAAATCTCTTTTGAAGAAGCAGCGATGGAAGCACAGGCAATAAACGAAGCTATCGAGAATACCGAAGCGGATAACGATACAGTTGCCGTAGTATATGAGAATAACACAGAGGAAGCTGAACCTGCTCAGACTGAGGAACAGCCCGAAGAAACCGAAGATGAGGATCTCAGCGAGATTCCCGAGGATATTACTCTTGACGACGAAGAGGGCGAAAAGAAGTCTGCACCCCAGGAGGGAGCAATTTCCCTGTTTGACCTTCCTCAGTGGCTTGAATTTGACGAAAACGGACTTCCGTCAGAATATAAGGAAGTGCTCACAGGAAAAGCGTGTGCATACACCGCAGAGCCCGGAGCGCTTATGTCCACAGGAGACGCAGTTTTCCAGGGCTATGTAGCGGTTGACCCCGATATTATTCCCTACGGCTCCGAGCTTTACATAGTAGCCGAGGACGGCGAGGTTTACGGCTATGCTATTGCAGGCGATACAGGCTATTCCGTAAAGGCAGGTCATATTATCGTTGACCTCTTTATGAATGAATATGATGACTGTATTCAGTGGGGCAACAAGCCTGTTAATGTATATGTTCTGAAATAATAAATAAAGCAGATCGCCTCAGGGCAGATGGTCGAATAGAAGTATTACAAAGCCACTTTTGATGTTGATGTCAAAAGTGGCTTTGCTATAATTAACTAATGATAAATAAGATGTTGCCTTAGAGATATGTATAAAATCAGTCGCTGATTATGGGTATTCGCTGTTTATGGTAATGACAAAAGTATGCCTTAAGTGATATAATAGGCACATAAAAAAGGAGGTCTTGTAAATGGACATGAAAAAGATAGGTGCATTTTTAAAAGAATTGCGAAATGAAAAGGGAATGACGCAGGAGCAATTAGGAGAAAGGATAGGTGTTAGCAATAAAACTATTTCACGTTGGGAAACCGGCAATTATATGCCGCCTGTTGATTGTCTTAGTATATTAAGCGATATTTATAATATAAGCATCAATGAGATCTTAGCCGGTGAACGTGCTTCAGGAGAAGTTTTTGCAAAGATAGCAGAGCAAAACATTACAGATGCTTTAAAAGAACTGGAAAAGGATTATCAGAATTATGAAAAGAAAATGATGTGTGTGTTGGCAGTTACAACTTTGCTGACAATTACTATTCTTATATTGCTGCCAATGGAAACAATTAAGGATGTTATTGTGATGATACTGGTAGTCGCTGTTGCGTTTATAGCGAATACTCTTAATATAGTCGCAGTAGCTGCCAAAAAGGAAATGTTGGATAATAAGTAGATGTGCAGATTTCGATTTTATTTGTAAGATATTGCATAACCCGTGAAGAATTTCTTTGCGGGTTATGCTTTTATTACTATTCACATTAGGGCGGTCCGCTTTGTGTTTATATCGTAAAAAAGCTTCGCCGAATAAAATCGGCGAAGCCTCAGTCTGTCGATAAAGTGTGCTAATAAAAAAAGTTGCACAAATAAACACAAGGTAAAAGTTTCGGTCAAGCCTTTTCAAAGGCTTGCGGGTTTCCAAAGGGCAGAGCCCTTTGGTCGCTGTCCGCAGACAGCGAAATCCCCTTATTTCCGTGAAATAACGGAGCAAGGGGTGAGAAATGCGACAGCATTTC
>JAGAJY010000117.1 GCA_017848125.1 Oscillospiraceae bacterium | reverse complement strand
TTGTGTCTGACAGGGCACTTGTTTCTTGCTATCAACTTTCTCAAATGAGAAGGACTGACGTTATTACAGGGGTATGAAAAATAAACTGTGTAAACGGAATTAATCCACCAAAAGATGACAATACTAAAACTGCAGCTAAATCGGGCAACGCTGAGGAGCGACCTTACGCAAGCTGTAGAATAAAACGGTGAAGAACAGCAGCAGAAATGTTGCTGTTCTTCTTACTTCACCGGATATTCCCAAAAGCGGGCCCACGTAAATTTCACCGCCATCACAGTTTGCTAAAGCTATTATATCCTTTTTAAAATCAGTATTCAGCTCTCGTTTAAGTTCGACTGTATATGATTCTTTATATGTCATAATGAAGGGATAAGTTTTTCAAGTGGCTGGACAGTAAGGAAACCAATATCCACAATTCAGCAAAATAACAAATGCCAAAAACAAGGAGGTCAATTTCAATGAATAACACAATTATTACCGCAGAAATATCATCGGAGGAGAAAAAATCTGTCAAACGTACCGATGCTGAAAAGCTTGCTGAATTATAAGCCAAGAAAGATAAGCTTATTGAACAGCAGATTACAGCCAAAAGAAAAAGCAAGAATATTGACATTCAGCTTACTAAGACAAACGGAAAAATACAGGAATATGAAAACAAGGCACTTTAGACTTCTTTAGAGTTATTTTAACACATATTCTACGTTTGCGGTAGTCACAGGATTATTGGGCGGATACAGATAAAGCGGAAGTCTCTCTAATATTGAAAGATGGACTTCCGCTATTTTAGTTAGTTTTTTACTCCGTATTTTGTTGAATAGCACCTCGAACTTCCATAAGAGAAAATCCGAGGATATTCTGTCCAGTCCACTTGCTTGCATCTAATCTTTCAGGTTCTCTTAAACGCTTGCCACAAGCCCATATCGTATCTGAATGAGCACACTCAACAAGGAATGATTGTTTTGTTTCAAGAAGTTTGCTTTGAAGTTGATCATTTTGACGGAACTTTGCAAGAAGACCTCTTACTGCGATAAGCTGCCGTGAGCCAGCCCAGATGCTGTTTATATAACCCATTTCCTTTAATGCCTGAGCAATACCGTTCTGAACGGTTATTCCTCTTGAATAGTGACCCACAGGCACATAGTCAATATGCAGATGCGGAGTTGCTTCGTCCATATGAAGAACAGCACAAAATACCTTGAAATTCGGATTTCTCTGTTCAAAGCCGTTCATATATTCTGTCAATACTTCCTTTGCAATTTCAGCATCTACAGTACCGACACCTGTATCCTTCATATCTCCTATCTGTACAATATCCTCATAAAAGCTGTGCCGCTTATCTGCTGATGTGACCACATTCGGAGAATATCCTCTTCCGAACTGATCTTCATAATAACCTGTGGTTATCTTACGGTCATTTCGTTTCTGCTTTGCATTATACTCTTTAACTGCATTATCAAAAAGCTTTTCATATATCTCCTGCTGCGATATATTCACAAACACAATATTGTCTTTGGTTCGGGTGCGATCAACATTATTCGCTGTAAACAACCGTAGATTATGCGACAAGCTTCCCTTTCCCTGACATAGTGTCCTCCTGCTCGTCACTCTTCTTATAGAGCTGATGAATACGGTTATCCTTTTCTTCTAACTTTTTACACTGATCCGAAACCGTAGAAGCAAGTAACTTCCGACCAAACTCTGTTTCCTTTATTTCGGCTGTAAGCTCCGCCTTTTCCTTGTCAAACTCGCTTTCCATAA
>JAGAJY010000116.1 GCA_017848125.1 Oscillospiraceae bacterium | reverse complement strand
GGGTGGAGATTTTCGCAAGCGAAAATACAACCCGAACCCCTTGACGGAGTGACACGGTATAAGCTGTTGCTTTGAAGCTGTCCCTCATCGAGGGGCGGCTTCTGCCAAGCGGCGAGCTGGGGAGTGCAGAGGGGAACGCCTGCGGGGGAGATTTTCAAGAGGGGGAACACCCTCTTGAAGCCCTCGGCAGAGCACCGTGACCTAAGTGAGCTTGCGAACTTAGGTCTTAGGTGCAAGACCTAATGTCTTGACATTGGGTCTCTAATGCGCTACAATAGAGAGGAAAGGGGCTGATACTATGGCGAGTGCTAACTGGATGAAAGCTACCACGCAGAAAGCCGGGGCGATGAAAAAGCACCTCGGACAAAAAGAAAGAGAAGAGGGCAATCACAGCAACACGGACATAGACCAATCATTGAGCAAGAACAATTATGCCCTCGGCTGTGCTGACTATGGGGAAGCTCTGGAACGTATGAAGCGCAGAACGAAAGAGGTCGATGAGCTGATACCGCCCAAGAGGATACGCAAGGATAGAGTGACTTGTTGCTTCATCGAGCTTCCTTGCCCCCTCACGCTCACGGAAAGGGGTCTCTCAGACGATTTCTTCAAAGAGGCATATAAAACCCTTAGCGACTTCTTCGGGGCTGAGAACGTCCACGGTGGCTTCGTACACAAGGACGAGGTGCATACCTATACCGATAAGGACAAAGCCGTTAGAACGTCTCTGGAGCACGTTCACGTCCTTGTATCGGCGTACACCCCCGAAAAAGGTATCAACGGCAAGGCATTTGAAACAAGGGCAAGGCTCAAATCCTTGAATACAGAGCTTGACGAGATGTGTTTCAGATCCTTCGGAATACGTCTGAACACTAAGGAGACTCCCGAACACAAGAGCGTTGAACGGCTCAAAGAGGAAACTGAGCTGAGAAAAGAAGCCGATACCCTGCACCACCGTGTCACGGAACTGGAACAGCAAGCGGATAATGCCCGTGACCGCTTCTTGGAATATGATGAAAAGGCAAAAGAAGCCGAAACACGGCAAGCAGAAGCCGAACAGAGGGCGGACGGTGCCGAAAAAAGGCTGACAGAAGCGGAACACAAGCTCGATATAGCCAACAAGAAGCACGATGTAGCTGCCAAAGAGCTTGAAAAAGTGCTTGATAAAAAGGCAAGGGCTTCGGAGATACACAAGATATCCCATATTTTCGGGGAAACAGTAGAATATCACAAGAATATGCTTGAAAGCACTCGTGCTATCGGTTCAGAAGCCTACAAGGAGCTTTCAGAAGCAAACAAAACAAGACAAGAAGCGGTGGAACTGCTTGAAAATACGCATAAAAGGGCTTCTATGGTAGAGCCTATGTATAAAAAAGCTCAAGCTACCCTGCAAGAAGCTGAACGATACAAGGCGAAATATGAAGATATGGTCAATAATCTGTCGAAACGTGTCGAAGAACGAGCTGACGAACTGGCAGAACAGAAAGTAAAGGCTATGTTCGGAAACGTTCCGAGGGGTAAGGCTCAACGCTTAGAGGAGTATTGCGACAATATACAGCTCAAAGACGGCAGAACGCTCTTAGAAGCCTTTGAGGATAAAGAGCGTGAATTGTTGCAGAGAGGACGTTCAAGAGGTCGTGAACGGTAAGCAGATGTTCAAAATTTGCATTTCTATTTCTTTTTTCAGTGCGTAAAACAACGTAAAATAGGCTTTTTCTTGCATTCAGTCAATCAGTCAATCAGAGCTTGCAACCTTTTTTCTTTTGTCGGCTTTGCTCGCTCTTGATTGATAGATTGATTAAAAAATACTTATATAGTGATTATAATATGATTTCGGCTATCGAAAACGGCGCATTTTCGGGCATTTCCGCAATCAATTACGTACTTCAATATCGGCAATTACGTACTTTGATATCGCAATTACGTACTTCAATATCGGCAATTACGTACTTTGATATCGGCAATTACGTACTTTGATATCGGCAATTACGTACAAATTCTTGACAGGTACGTAATTATATGCTATACTGATATCGAGGTGATAACTATGTCTGAGCTATTCAATACAGCGATAGTAGAAAAGCGGAATATCCTAAACGCCGTTAGAAGTAACAGTATGACGTTGCAGGAGCTGAGGTTCTTCAGCATATACCTGTCCAAAATAAACCCGTGGGACAAGTCTACAAGGGTCGTGCGCTTTCCTCTGGACGATTTCAGGCGCATTATGGGGCTTGGCGCTGGTGAGAACATAGCTCATTTCAGATATACCATTCGGCATATCCTGCAACAAGTGGTGGAAGTTCCGAACGAAAAAGGCACGGGCTACACAGCATTTCAGCTATTCAAGAGGGCAAAGGTCGAAAAGAACGAGAATGACGAGTGGTATGTCGAGTTCGATGCCCACGACGATGCTCTCCCTCTGATGTTCGACTTCAAAAACCGCTACTTCAAGTATGAGCTGTGGAACGCTCTGCGCTTAAAAAGCCCTAATCAAGTGCGTATGTATGAGATACTGAAACAGTATGAGGGCTTGGGCAAGCGTGAGCTGACCGTCACGGAGCTAAGGGAACTGCTCGGGATAGGCAAGAATGAATACACTGACCGTACAGGGTGGTCGAATTTCAAGAAAAAAGTCCTCGATAGCTGCCAACAGGCACTAAAGGAAACAACGGATATATGCTACACTTATGAGCGTGGCAAAGTCGGAAAGGGCGGTAAATGGCTGTCGGTGGTGTTCCACATCAAGCGGAACGAGGACTATATAGACCAACTTACGCTTGACGAGTTTATCTCCCAACAGCCCGAACCCGAACCCCTCGCCCTCGATACGGTGGGCGAGGACGGTGAGTTTGTCGGTCAAACATCGTTCTTTGATGAAGATAACGCTCCCGATCAGAGCGAGGACTATGAGGACGAGGACGAAAAGTGGGTGAGGGTCTACGGCTCGGAACGTATGGCGGAGCTTGCCGAAGCCTGCAAGTATGAGTTCGACAAAGACCAAATGAGCGTTATCTTCGGTCTGATAAGAGATTTACCCATACCGCCCGACCGTCAGACTAATGACCTGCGCTTCGGCAGGGTCTTTTGGCTGACCGATATGTATAACAAGTTCTTGGTGGCGGTTCATCAAGCGGAGCTGTACGGCGAACCGATAAAGAACCGTTATAGATATTTCTGCCGTATGATAGAAAACTATGACGAGTACTGGAAAGGTAACTTGACTAAATAAGTGCTTTTTATAATTATCAAAAAGGTAAAAAAACCTATTGATAATATAACGTGCCCTAGAGGTGATAAGATAAGATAAGATAAGATAAGTGAGGGTGAATTGCCCTGTTGGAAAGTTGGAAGCTGTTGGAAGCCCGAAGGGGCTTTCAATGGCTTTCAATTTTTCAATGGGGCAAGAGGGCGGAAGCCCTCCGAGGGAGTGCAGAGGGGAACGCTCTGCCCGACCTCCGCAGAGGTCGGAACTCTCTGGGGTGCAGGGGTTTACCCTTGCCACAATCCAGTTTTGGCTTGCCTAAACTGGTATTGTGTTACTACCTTTGACAAGGTAGGCTTGACAGCTCGCCCCTAACAATGCTATAATTGATAGTATCAGATAGGCGAACTGGAAAGGAGAACGCAGTCAATGGGAGTTACTATCAGCACGCATAATGGCTCGGATGTTCGTCGGGAACATAATATACGCAATGAGAAAGTTGTGAGCAAAGAGCCGCATATTGACCCGAACGGCATACACGAAACTTGGATAGATGAGCCTGTTCGGAAAGCGTATGACAGGTTGTTCGGTGCGGCGGTCGAAGAATACAACTCGAAACAGGCTCGCCCAGAGCGACGGATAAAGAGCTATTACAATGATGTGTGCAAGGACAGCAAGAAACACCCTGTCTATGAAATGATTATCGGCATATATGGGAAGAATGAGGACGGCTCTCCGATATGCTCCGCAGAACAGGGAAAGGAGATAATGCGAAAATTTGTCGAAGAATGGCAAGAACGCAACCCGAATTTAGAATTGATAGGTGCATACTATCACGGCGATGAGCCAGACGGAGAAGCTCCGCATGTTCATATTGACTATATTCCAGTAGCACACGGATATAAAAAAGGCTTGGAAACGCAAACTGGACTTGTAAAGGCTCTGGGGGAACAAGGCTTTGAGAAAATCGGAAAGGCAACCGCCCAAATTCAATGGGAACAGCGTGAAAATGATTGCTTGACAAGGCTGTGTGAGGATATGGGGCTAACCGTTGACCACCCGAAAATCGAGGGCAGAAAGCATATTGAAACGCAAGTATTGAAGCTACAAAGCCGAATTGAAGAACTTGAAAGAGCTGCCGAGCAGGAAGCTACACGCTTCCTTGAAGCTGATGCCAGAGCAACGGATGCAGAGAGTAGAGCCGCCGCTGCATTGCGTGCAGCACAAAGTGCAGAGCAAAGAGCGACAGTAGCGGAACGCAAACTCGAAGAAGCTAATGCAAAGGTCGAAATTGCTACACAAGAAATGAAAACCGCCCTCGATAAAGCCGCAAAGGCTTCGGAAATCACAAGCCTTTCTTCTATGCTTCATCGAGTAGGACAGCACAAAAATACGGTGACTTACAACGAAAATATGCTTGATAGTACAAGAGCCATAGGCTATGAAGCCTCTGAACATCTCAAAAAAGCCAATCAAACCAAGCAAGAGGCTGTAGCTATCCAGCAGAGAGCTGAACGCAAAGAAAAGGCAATAGAGCCGTTGTACCAACAAGCAAGTGTCGCTCATCAGCAAGCCGAACAGGAACGCAAGAGGGCAAAGGAGCTTCGAGAACAGCAAGAACGGCTTATCGAGGAGAAAGCAGAAGTAAAAGCTACTGAAAAGGTAAGTCAGATAATGCAAGGAACACCGTCAAAGGAGCGTGACCGAATGCGGAGATATATGGAGAGCTTGCAGTTCAATGACGGTACGACAGCTCTGGAACACTTCGAGGAACAGGAGCGACAGCTTCAAAAGAAACTCAATCGAGGGTTACAACTGGGATAAAAAACAGGGTAGAAGCGTCCTTCTACCCTGTTTCATTATTCTTCTGGTGGCTCTGGCTCGTGGTACTCCGTGTCCGTTCGGAACGATTTTGAAATTCCTCTGTGATTGAGGTATTCTTGCCGAGCCGCTTCACGTTCTGCCCCTGTGGGTGAACGCTTGTATTTGCTGAAAAGCTCTCTATTGATGATTTTATCGACCTTTTCAGAGATTTTTTTTCTGATTTCGTCCGCTTCGTAACCCTCTGGAGCTTCATCGGAGAAGAAAAAGTCATAAAGGTCAAGAAACAGCTCCCAATCAATCTGGACTTGTCTGGACATCAGAAACAACCTTTCCGCCT
>JAGAJY010000007.1 GCA_017848125.1 Oscillospiraceae bacterium | reverse complement strand
GGTGCAAAGCGTGTGGTACTGGCAAGAGAGCTGAATCTTGACGAGATTGCGGAAATAAGAGCCAAGACCCCTTCCGACCTTGATATTGAGGTGTTTGTTCACGGTGCAATGTGCGTATCATTTTCGGGGCGCTGTCTGCTCAGCTCATACCTTGTGAACAGAGACGCTAACAGAGGTCAGTGCGCACAGCCCTGCCGCTGGGGCTATCATCTGATGGAGGAAAAGCGTGACGGGCAGTTCTTCCCGATTTTCGAGGACGAAAAAGGAACTTATATCCTCAATTCAAAGGATATGTGTATGATAGACCACCTTGACAAGCTTGCAAAGGCAGGCGTTACAAGCCTTAAAATCGAGGGACGTGCGAAATCTGCCTACTACGTTTCTGTTATTACAAACGCATATCGTATGGCTGTTGACATTCTCAAAAAAGACCCCGATAATTACACTCTGCCCGATTATGTAAGAGACGAGGTTTTCAAGGTAAGTCACCGAGATTACTGCACAGGCTTCTTTTTCGGACACCCCTCAGAATGCAGGCAGTATTACGAGGACAGCGGATATATCCGTGCATATGATGTCTGCGCTGTGGTTGACAAGTGCGAAAACGGACGTATTTATGCGGAGCAGAGAAATAAATTTCTTCTTGGCGATGAGCTTGAAATACTTGCACCCTCTCAAAAGCCTGTGAGCTATAAGGTTACAGAGCTTCTTAACGGTGAAGGCGAGCCTGTGGAAAACACATGCCACGCCGCAATGAAATTTTCAATGCCCAATAGTACAGGAATTGACTTTCCGCCTCATTCAATTATAAGAAAAAAGGCATAGCAGAATCCCTTCGTATTGCATATTATAATGCAGTACGGAGGGATTTTTTATGGATATGACATTTCTGATAATTCTTATTGTTTTCGGTATAACGGCGCTTGCCGAGTTTATTATGGGAATTATTTCCATTCGTCAGACAATTAACGAAAGCAGCTGTCAGACAGTTATTATTATTCCCGTCAGCAATAAAACGGATAACGCCGAATACATACTCCGTCAGGCACAGAAGATGGCGGGGCAGTCAGATTTCCCTTGCAGATGTATCATAATGAATTACGGAGCAAATGCAGAAACCCTTGAAATATGCCGCAGATTTGCTGAGGAGTTCGGGTATTTTGAAATTGAAGAAATTCGGGAAACAGGGTGATATTCTGATTTTATTCAGTTTTTTCTGTATTTTCACCCCAGTAGGATAATGTTGCTTTGTCCACGAAAACATTACTTGAAACTCTGTCCTCGTGTTCAATCTCAAAATTATTGTATATCATATCTGTCAGAAGATAAGAATAAGTTTTTTCAGAAAATCCATATGGATTCTCTCCGTCTATATCCAGCAATTCCCACAACTCACTTCCTGCGGAATAAGATATGGATATGACCTGAGCTTCTCCCACAGGTCTTTCAGGGGTCATAAGAAGAGTAATGTCTATGTTCGAGTTTTCATTAAACCGAATTTCCCCGTATGCAATATAGCAGCCATATTCCTCATTTGTAACGGGGATTTTGTCAGGCTCGAATACAGCATTTTCGTCCAAAGACATCATAAGTGCGTTAAGCGTGCAGGGCAGCTGAACATAGCCCTTCTCACGGGGCATAACAATGTCCATAACAGACTGAAATTCCTCATTCTTTTCCGTTATCGGAATATATTCCATAGCACTGTTCACCGAATCAGCTTCAATTGTATAGCCCTCAGGCAGTTTTATTTCATCTTTATAAAATCTAATGCCTACAGCACTTACAGAATCTGTATAGCTGAGTCGGCTTATTCTGCTGTCTGATATATACAATTTGTATGCTCCGTCTGCGGTTTCGGCTGATAATTCATCATATCCGTATTCGTCAGAATCATATCCGTAAATACGGTTCAGCTCACGCATATCTGCATCAAACACATCTATGCCCGCAACTGTTATCTCCGGGATATACCTGTTTGTTTCAAAAGGGAAAGCAATATCCGTGAAAACAGCTTCTTCCGCATTTTCCGAGTTATAAGAGTTAACCGTTGCAATCATACTGCCGTTATAGTTTAGCGTTGCAGTACAAGTGTACTCATCACCGCCCTTAGCATTTTTTCCGCTGTTTAAAAGAGCATAACCGAATCCGTCCGGAAGCTCTTTAAGCCTTATTGGAAAGGCAACTTCCTTTCCGTCTATCATAATGCTGTCAAGGTCGGCGGCGGTAAGCTTTCGGGGAGTTTCGGGAAGCACCACCTGCTTCTTTTCATAAGCAACGGCAGAAATGCCGCTTATTTTGTCCGAATTCCTTGACGCTGCAATACGGGCTGACGCAAGCACCGCCGCACCCTCTCCCGAATGAAGCACCGAAAGCCCAAAAGTGAAGACAGCACCCATAAGCACAACAGATAAAGCACAAAATATAGAATTCTTCATCGATACCGCCTCCTTAATAATAATCTCCCACAGTGCTAATAGTTACAGCAAGAGCACAGCCTTCAGGATCGTATGTACCATAGGAATCACTATAATACAGACTTATTACACGATCATCACCCAAATAGTATATTACTTCGTTTATGTCTTCAAACTCTCCCAACAGCTCCTCCGCTTTGCTCATCGACAGAAAACCGTATTCGCCGCCCATACGAAATGTTGCACACTGTATCTGGGGAAAGTGAGAAAAACCAAGTGAAACTATCACACCTTCTTTATAATCCTTTCCCACAGGATAGATTATTTCCGCTGTGCAAACCTTTGTGTCATCAATATCAATATTTCCCCAGTGCGAATACATACCGTTATATTCTCCTGAAGGAGATTTGTTAGGCACATATACAAACTCATCGGGCAGGTCGCTGAGTTTCATAGGCAGACTCAGCTTAGCTCCGTACAGTTCAATATCATCAAAACATGATTCTGCAAATTTCTTATGCTCCTTTGATACTTTTACAAAGGTCGTTAAATCTGCATTGTTTATACAATACATAAAATCAACCAGCTGATACTGCATATCGTCGGGGATATTATCCGCATCACAGCCGCAGAAGAATACAGACAATGCCGCAGTTAAAACAAGACACAAGATTCTATTCAGCTTCACGCATTTTCCTCCTCTCTTTCCTCTGAACACCATAAGTCATAAAGTACGCCGATACCAATGCGGCGGCAGAAATAAGAATGTACAGCAGAATTGCCGTAAAACGTCCTCTGAGCATTAAGGCAGGCAGCACTGCAAGCCATACGGTAGGCAATGGAAAATTTTTTTGCAGCATCACAGCTGCAAAAAGTACCGCCGCAGTCAACAACAGCATAGTCAGAGCAAATCTGTCGCCCTTTACGATTCTGATACTGCCCACTAAGCTGCCTACAGCCGCAGCCGATATGTAATAAAACAGGTTTTCCGCAAACATTCCCACTGCCGAATAAGATGGTACTACGCCTCCCAATACAAAAAATCGATATATTTCGGAAAATGATATCCTGTAATGAACGTCAGAAAAGCTGTATGCGGCAGATGTCACCACAGCCGCAATAAGGCACATTGCCCCCGTTACCGCCGCAAAGGAATATATCCTGTATTTCAATGACACGGCATTTGCTGTACAGAATGAATTATGTCTGCTGTAAAAGATTATTCCGAAGGTGAAAAGATGAATAACTGTCACTACATCTGCCCCCACAGGCATCTTCATTAAGATCGCAAAAGCAGTTACTGCTGTCGGAAACAGCAAGCCGATTAGCTTTCCCTTTGCAAGCGAAAATGAGCAAAGCATTGTTGCTTTAAGCCTGTTCATATTATCATATCCTTTCTTTTTTCTTTGGGTATATCGCTTTTATACCTGCTTACAAGCCGAACGGCGGCGGCAATGCCTCCCAGCCACATCAGAAGCATCATAGAAACTGACTCAATGGGCGTATTTGCTACACTATAGGATATTGCAGATACTATGAAGCATAAAGGCGATGCCATAATGTATGCAAAAAGCAGAAATAATGCCAGAAAAAAATACACTACTATATCAGAAAGATCAAAAGTAACATAGAGACGCCCTACCAGCTCTATCAATGGCATCATAATTAAAGGAAGCATTATTACCCACATTATTGTAAGCTTTGGATTTGAACCGAAAATATGCCTTACAGAATATCCTGCAAGAATACAGCAATGATAGATCAACGTCGTCTTGAACAACAGCAGCAAACCGTTTTTTGAAAAAAGATCTGCATGCTTTTGGGGGGAGGTAATCAGATTATACTCCAGCAATGTATTTAAGTATATACCTTCTTCCTCGAATACACTGAAAATGTTGAAATATAACTTCACCATAGCAATATCAAACAAAGCAAATGAAACCGAAATGAATACTGCCGCTATTGACCACGTAACAACGCTTTTTCCCGAGGAAAGGTTTACGGCAGCCGAAAGACCTCTGTGTCTGCGGTACATAAAAGCTCCCAAAAAGAAAAGAATAATAAGAGAATAGCCGTCTCCGAAATCGTCTCTGCCCCAGACTACCTCAGCCCCGTATTCGTGTACCTTTGCAATTGCAATCACCATTCTGATAATAATTGCCGCCGCCGCATAAATCCCCATTGAATGAAATGCAAGGGCAATTCCGCTTAAAAATCTGTTTTTCATTATTATTGTCAGTCCTTTCGTTACAGCTCGTCTGATACATCGGGCGAGCCGCCTGTCAGGAAGTAAAAAAGCTTTTGCAGATTGACCGCTTCACAGCTGATACCATCGGGAACATCTTCGGGAATATCCTTTATCACAGCAGTTTTGAACACACTCATTCTCTCGCTTCCGATCACTTCCTTATCAGCGGTAAAGCTGTCCACAAGCTCAGCCTTTCCCGATACAGAAGAATAATCTGTCATAAGCCGTTCTGTTTCTTCGCTGAGAAGTATCTTTCCCTTGTGCAGAATGATAACTCTGTCGATTAGATCCTGCATTTCCTCTATGATATGAGTTGATACCACAAAGCAGGAGCCGCTTTCACTCATTTTCCTCGCAAGCTCACGGTAAAACGCTTCACGCTGATTTACGTCAATTCCGAGAACAGGCTCGTCAAGGAAAATGAAGTCCGCATTTGACGCCAGCGCAAGTATCACCTTGTAGATGGTATTATATCCTGTTGACAGCCTTCCCACACGTTTTTTAAAGTCAAGCCCGAACAGCTCAGCCAGCTTTTTTGCATACTCCTTGTCAAAAGACGGATACATAGCGGCGGTAATGGAAAATATGGTTTTCAGCTTGAATTCCGCAGGATAAACAGCGCTGTCACTCATACAGAACATCCTTGAAAGCAGCTTATCGTTATTATCCACAGGGATACCGTCAAGAAGTATCTTTCCTCCCTTTCTGGGACAGCGCTGCATTATTATGTTTATAAGTGTGGATTTGCCCGCTCCGTTTCTTCCAAGAAGTCCGTAGCAATGCCCCTGTTCAAATTTCAGGGAAACATCGTCAAGGATAACATTCTTTCCGAATTTTTTGTTTACATTTTCAATTATAAGCTCACTCATTTTCATAACCCCTTTCAGTCATTTTCAGAAGCTCATCAATGGGTATCCCGAGCTTTTTCGCCTCGGACACCATTGACACGATGTAATTGCTGTAAAACTCACTTTGCCGCTGGATTCTGATTTTATCAGGCGCACCTTCGGCAACAAACATTCCCACACCTCTTTTTTTGTATATTATGTCTGCTTCGGAAAGCAGATTTACACTTTTAAGCACCGTAATGTGATTAAGCTTAAAGCTTACGGAAAGCTCTGCCACTGACGGTATCTGCGTATTTTCAGGAAATGAGCCTGCCAGAATTTCATCTTCAAGCCATTCCTTTAGCTTTATATAAGCAAGCTGATCATTATTCTGAGCCATTTCAGGTCGATACTCCTATTCTTTATAAGGTGATATACTCATATATACCACTATACCACTCGAATGAATTATAGCACAGCTTTATAAATCTGTCAATAGTTTTTACAGAACTTTTTCTGTAATCTACACTCTGCAAATCTAAGCTGCTGGCAAATTTTACAATCGCAAGTAATGTATAACCCACTTAATCACCGCCAATAATTTTAGCATATTATCGCAAAGGCGGGATATTTATGTATTATAACAAAGTGGACATCAGCGGAGTTGATACATCGGGACTTACTGTGCTTAAAGAATCGGAAAAAATCGAGCTTCTGAAAAAATGCCACTCAGGCGACAGAGCTGCTCGTGAAAAGCTTATCAAAGGAAATCTGAGACTTGTACTCAGCGTTATTCAGAAATTCATGGGCAGAGGAGAAAATCCCGATGACCTGTTTCAAGTGGGCTGTATTGGTCTGATGAAAGCCATTGATAATTTCAACACAGAGCTTGATGTGCGTTTCTCAACATACGCTGTGCCGATGATATAAAGTTGTTGAAATAGCATAGAATCGAGGTTTTCACATGTACATAACAAGACTTCAGGCTATTGATATTGCAATATCAGCCATAAAGCAGCTTCCCGATTCATCTCAGAACAGACAGGCAATAGAGCGGCTTGAAAACATCAAAAATGACTGTAAGGCCATTGATTGGACTCAGGAAACAGTCCGAAAGGCACTTGATGAATGGGCAGAGGCTCACGGCAGAAATCCCACTGTAACAGACCTTGCTGAGCCGAATATGCCAAAGGCGGTGACTATTCAGAAATTATTTGATATGAAAGCAAGTGCGTTTCTGAGTATCTATTATCCTGTTAAAAAAAGCAAGCGCAACAGCAGTAAATACACTGTCATGACAAAGGAAGAATGGATATCGGATTTTATAAATCAGTATAATTCCATCTGTCCTGCGTCAGCAAAGGAATATAATGCAAAGCGTGATAATGACAGTCCTACATGGCTGACGGTTGCAAGGTATCTGAATATTGCCACATGGAATGAACTGCTTATGCTGACGGGGGTTAAGAAGAATGTACGGTCAGATGATAACATCAGACGATATACTGTTGAACATTCATCTCCCTCTTATGAAAAAATCAGCGACCTGCTCAGAAAAAGATGACAACTTCATACAGACACAAAACAGCACAGCTCACATTGCAGAATTTCTTGATAAGGCAATTGATTTCTTTGTCGAATTATGGTAGAATAAATATAATGATGTATCGGGAGATGAAAATATGGCAACCAAAGACGCAGTAAAAGAACGCACAGACAGCAGAATAAAAGAGCCGAAACAGTATAACGTGATAATGCTCAATGATGACTTTACTTCAATGGAATTTGTTGTAAATGTGCTGATAGATATTTTTCATAAGGATCAGGTAACAGCTCAGGCACTTATGCTTAATGTTCATAAAAAGGGGCAGGCAGTTGTTGGAAAATATCCGTATGATATAGCTGTAACAAAGGTAGGAACTGCCCTTGCCCGTGCCAAGGAACAGGGTTTTCCTTTCAGAATGACAGTTGAGGAGGCATAACGATGGTATTATCGCAAGAAGCGGCAAATGTACTGAACAAGGCTGCTGAATATACGGCAGAAAACAAATACGAATATATCACACCCGAAATACTTCTGATGATGATAACAATGTGTGACGTTTTTTCAGAAGCATTCGAGGAATGCGGCGGTAATACCCCTGTGCTTGCAGCTGAGCTGAAGGAATATACAGAAACCTATGTTGAAAAAGTGAATAATAAGGAGCCTGAATTATCGGCAGGTGTAAAGAATGTTATCAACCGTGCAGGTCAAAGCGCATATAACAGCGGCTGTGACGAAGTGTGTATCAGGCATCTGATACATGCAATATTCAGTCTTGAAAACAGTTATGCAGTATATTTTATGGAAAAGCAAGGTGTAACGGAAGCCGACCTGCTTCAGGTAATTGCTGATATTGAGGATAATGAAGACTTGTTTGAAAACGTTACTGAAAATACAGATGAGGAGGAGCAGAAAAAAAGTTGGGAATTATATGCCCCTTGTCTGAATGATACTATTGCCGATCAGAATCCTCTTATCGGGCGTGAAGCGGAGCTTGACAGAACTATTCAGATACTTTGCAGAAAGGATAAAAATAACCCGCTCCATATCGGTGAACCGGGAGTAGGCAAAACTGCTCTCACCTATGGTCTTGTCAGGCTGATAAATGAAAAGAAAGTTCCTCAGCCGCTTCTTAACGCAAAAGTTTTTGCACTTGATCTCGGTGGAATGCTGGCAGGTACTCAGTACAGAGGCGACTTTGAAAAACGCTTCAAAAAAGTGCTGTCTGAGATAGGCAGAGAGGAAAATCCAATCATTTATATTGACGAGATACACAATCTTTCAGGTGCAGGTGCTGTAGGAGAAAGCTCATTTGATGCGTCAAATATGCTGAAGCCGTATCTTTCCGACGGTCATATCCGATTTATAGGTGCTACCACATTTGAAGAATACAAGAAGTATTTTGAGAAAAACAAGAGCCTTGTAAGACGATTTCAGAATGTGGAGATCAAAGAGCCTGATGAAAGTGAAGCAATAAAGATTCTTGAAGGCTTGAAGTCAAAATATGAAAAATACCACAATGTGAAGTTTGCAAAGGGCGTTATTGAATACGCTGTGCAGATGAGCGGAAAGTATATCCACGAGCGTTTTCTTCCCGATAAAGCCATTGACCTTATTGACGAGGCAGGTGCTTACAGAAGGCTGCACCCCACAGACAAAAAGATTCAGACAGTGGATAAAGCGGTTATCAATGAGGTGCTGACAACCATATGCCGAGTGCCTGTTGAAACTGTGAAAACGGAAGATGTTTCGGCTTTGGCAGGGCTTGAAAAAAGGCTTAAAAGCAGAATATTCGGTCAGAACGAGGCTGTAAGTCAGGTAGTAAATGCTGTGAAATTTTCAAAGGCAGGTCTGCTTGAGGATAACAAGCCTCTTGCGAGCCTTTTGTTTGTTGGTCCCACAGGCGTAGGAAAGACCGAAATTGCAAGAAGTCTGGCTGAGGAGCTGGGAGTGAAGCTTATACGCTTTGATATGAGCGAATACGGCGAAAAGCATGCAATAGCTAAGCTTATCGGCTCTCCTGCAGGTTATGTGGGCTATGAGGAGGGCGGACTGCTTACAGAAGCTATCAGAAAAACTCCGTCAGCGGTACTGCTTCTTGATGAAATTGAAAAGGCTCACCCCGATATTTACAACGTACTGCTTCAGGTCATGGATTACGCAACGCTGACAGACAATCAGGGCAGAAAAGCAGATTTCAGAAATGTTATAATCATTATGACTTCCAACGCAGGTGCAAGCCGTCTCGGAAAATGCAGCATCGGCTTTCAGAGCACAAGCACTGACAGCAGCGTTATTACAGAAGCTGTTAAAAAGACCTTTCAGCCTGAATTCCGCAACAGACTGAACAAGATAGTTGTGTTTAACGGCATGGATAATGCTATGGCTGCAAGCATTACTGAAAGAAAGCTGAACGAGCTTGCGACTCAGCTTATGAGCAGACAAATCGAATTTGCAGCTGAAAAGTCCGCAAAAGAGCTGATAATGAAAAAGGGTATCAGTCCCGAATTTGGTGCGAGAGAGCTTGACCGTGTTATCAGAAATGATATCAAGCCTATGTTTGTAGATGACATTCTTTTCGGCAAATTAAAGAAGGGCGGCAGGCTTGTACTTTCGGCTGAGAATGACAAGTTTGTCATCAGAACATCAAAAAAGCAGAAATGAAGTGATAATAATGCCTGTTTTTGCATTGGAAGAAAATGAGATATATTTTCCCGAGCCAACTCTTGCAGAAGATGACGGTCTGCTGGCAATAGGCGGAGATCTATCTGTAGAAAGGCTTGTTCTTGCATACAGCAACGGAATATTTCCATGGTATAATAAAGATGATCCCATTATGTGGTGGTGTCCAAAGGAAAGGTTTATCATCAGACCATCAGCCATTCATATTTCCCATTCGATGAAAAAAATTATTAGAAAGCATGATGTAAAGATTCAGTTAAACAGAGATTTTGCCGACACAATGCACAGGTGCAGAACAAAACGTGAAAATAACGAGGGAACGTGGATAAATGATGATATGGAAAAAGCATATTTCAGGCTGCATGAAAATGGGTTTGCTGTAAGCGTCGAAGCTTATATCGACAATAACCTTGCAGGCGGACTGTACGGAGTATGTCTCGGCAGATGCTTCTTCGGAGAAAGTATGTTTTCAGATATGGAAAACGGCTCAAAGACTGCCCTTATTCTTCTTGCAGAGCTTCTTGAAAGAAATGAGTTTGTTATGATCGACTGCCAGTTTCATACAGATCATCTCGAAAGTATGGGCGGTGAGGCAATAAGCTACAAGGAATATATTGAACTTCTGAATGACGGTCTTGATTTCTGACCCAACAGTTTTCCTGACAGCCCCCAGATATGATCAAATGAGCGCTTACACTTTGCCGAATACCGCAGTAACACACATATATCCGTTATTTATCTCAGCAAAAATATCGCCGTTCATCTTATGCATAAGCTGACGGCAGATATAAAGTCCCAAGCCGCTCCCCTTTTCATTTTCAGCATTTGCACCTCTCCAGAAACTGTCAAAAATATGCGGCAGGTCTGTATCGGGAAGCGTACAGCCGCTGTTTGCAACGGTCACGAGAATACAGCCGTCCTCCTCGGAAAAGCTTATTGAAGCGTTTTTTCCATCGCCGTATTTTATTGCATTTTCCATTATATTCTGCACAACCTCAACACTTCTGTCAATATCACCGTTTATCAGACAATCGGTATAGCTGCTTATGGTAAGATCAGTCTTTAAAAGGCACAGCTTTTCGCTGTAGTAAAGGCTGATCTTATTTACAAGCTCAGAAAGATAGAATTCGCCGCTTTTTACATCAAGGCTCAGAAAATCCTCTCTTGAAGCGGAGATTATCTCCGAAACATACCGTTCGATCTCGTCAGCCTTTGCATTTATGCTTTCTGCAATTTCAAGCTGTTTTTCGGGGCTTGTATAAAGCCCTTTGGAAAGTGCTTTTGAATAAAGCTTTATGGCTGACAGCGGCGTTTTTATATCGTGTGACAAGGACAGCAGAAGCATTTTTTTATCTCTTTGCAGATTAAGCTCACGCTCTTTCTGCTGTTCCATATTTTCTCTGAGCATATCCACGCCCCAGATAAATTTTCCGAAAAAACGGTTTTTCGATTCCTTGACAGGCGGTGTAAGATTGCCCTTTGAGAGTTCATATGGAACATCTGTAAGCTGTTCAAAGGGTTTGAGGATCTTTACCTTTATGTACAGCATAACTGTGATGATAACAGCCGTCATAATTCCGAGAATTGCATTTACTGTCACAATAAGCTCTGCTTTTTTATCATTGTTATCTACTGAATAATCAAAACGGTAAAGCTCACCATTTATCTCTCGGATAACATAGTCGCTTGCTGTATCATAGAAATCCTCGCCGTATCTGTTTACCGCTGTTACATATTCGCAGGCGGAAATGTCATAATCATTGCCGTTTTCAATTTCACTGACAAGCCTTGATATTTCCACAAGATATGGTCTGCCGCCGACACTGTTTTCCGCAAGCAGCATAACGTTTGCCGAAACAAACACAGCAATTATCACAGCTGTAACAAATGCAAAGATCCTGTTAAATGCTTTCATATTTATAGCCAACTCCCCATACAGTCAGAATATGCTCAGGCTTTTTAGGGTCGTCCTCGATTTTCTGACGAAGCCATTTTATATGCACAGTCAGGGTCTGCTGCTCGGAAAAGCTGTCACTTCCCCATATCTGATTGAAAAGGTAATCCTTTGTAAGTGCTTTGCCTTTGTTCTCAATTAAAAGCACCAGCAGTTCAAATTCCTTTGCAGTCATTTCGACCTGTGTATTATTCTTGTAAACAGTACGGCTCACCTTGTTTATTCTGATATCACCGTCAATAAGCTCGTCAAGTGCATATCTGCGTTTGAAAATGCCGCCTATTTTCGCAAGCATTATATCAATGTCATATGGCTTCTCGATATAATCGTCAGCACCCAGCAAAAGCCCGTTCAGCTTATCTTCCTTGCCCGTCTTTGCACTTACGATGAGGATAGGCGTGTTGCTGTCCTCACGGATCTTTTTGCATACAGCAAAGCCGTCTATCCCGGGGAGCATTATATCAAGCACTACAAGCCTTGCGCCGTATTTTTCATACAGCGACAAGGCTTTTTCACCAGATTCAGCAAGCGATACCGTGTAATTTTCCGCACGGAGAAAATCACACAGCAGGCCTGCAAGCTCTTTGTTATCTTCAACAATAAGAATGTCGGTCATAAGTATTACCCGCTTTTTCAGTTTGTGGTATTGCCTGAAGGTAGATTTCGATAATGATTAACAGGAATGCATACAGCATCGGCTCACAGCCTGAGCGTATTCCTATGGTGTATGTTACGTCGCCATAAATTCCCGTAAAGCTTTCATTCAGCATATTCACTTCGACAAGTCCGAGGAGATTGAATATCACAGAAGATACAGCCAGCGCAAGTGCCGCAAGTTTTAGTCTGCGACGGTTTTCGGTTGTGTTTGTCTGCCCGTCAGCGGCAGAGTGCATAAGCTTTATCAATGCAAGCACCGCAATTGCCGATGCCGCAAACACAGGCAAATCCTTGACAAATCTGAACACAAGTATCTTTGTGTAAGCACTGTCTGAAACACATTCCGATTTCGGCAAGTCAAGCAATACGGAGTAAAACGGCAGACGCGCGTTGTCCTTGCTGAAAAGTTCATAACAGCGTACAACAAATCTCCAAAGCATAAATCCAAAGGCGGAAATTGCAGTTAGCCACGTGCATATTTTAAGTGCACGCTGTACGGGAATAACACTTTTTCCGCGGGAAATCTGCTCGTAATAAAGCAGAATAAGTCCGTAAGCGATAATCAGAAGCGGTATTCCGTAAACAGCATAAAGCTGAGGATAATAGCTTTGTGTAGCCATAATTCCCTTTAAGCCGTCTCTCTGAGACGTAAGCAGCTGTATTTCAACAACTGTATTTCCTGCCGCATACAATCCGCCCGAAAGCAACAGCAGCCAGGCAGTACGTTTGCTGTGTATTGTCTGCTTGTCGGCACGATGAAGAAAAATCAACAGCGAAAGCAGCATCACCACAGAAGCTGTATTAAGCAGTATATCCTGTATAACGGGGTTGCTGTCGGGTTGAATTGCATTAAGATAGCTATTCTCGTCAATAAAGGAATTATCACGTGTTATATCAATAAAGAATGTCCCGCAGTAATTGTGTCCGTAAAAGCCTGAACTGTCAGACTGTACAGTAGCATCACTGACTATATGGAGCGCAAACATCTGCACCGCACAGAATACCAGAAATCCGATTATCAGCATTCTGACGGTAAAGCTTATGAGATGAAATTTTTTCTGCAGATTGTCTGTGACCATAACAATGCTCCTCAGAAAGTATTACCAACCCATTTCCATAAGCCAGTTATTCAGTGCACGTTCACGCTCTCTCATCTGAGATGTGTTTTCGTACCTATCTAAATTATACTCTCCTTTTATGTTTCCGTCAACTATATAAAGAATTCTTGTGCATTTTGCCGCTACTTTTACATCGTGAGTAACAAGCATTACTGTAGTACCCTCACGATTAAGCTTAGCAAGCTCCTCCATAACTTCGTCGGAGGATGTGCGATTAAGTGCACCTGTAGGCTCGTCCGCAAAAATGACCTTAGGATTGTTTATCATACTGCGGCAGATGCAGGCACGCTGGAGCTGACCGCCCGAAACCTCGTTGATGTCGTTATCTGCAATGTCGATTATACCAAGCTTACGCATAAGCTCCTGACCACGCTGTACAGTTTCCCTGCGGCTTTCAGTATTCTTTTTAGACTGACAGGCAGGGAGAATGATATTATCAAGCACAGTCAGATTTTTCAGCATATACATCTGCTGGAAGATAAAACCCATTTCATCAAGTCGCAGGTCAGCAAGCTCCTTTTCGCCCATTTTTGCAATATTCTTTCCGCAGAACTCCACCTCGCCTGCGGTTACGCTGTCCATACCCGAAACAGAGTAAAGCAGAGTGGATTTTCCTGAGCCAGAGGGTCCCATAATAGCAACCATTTCGCCCTCGTTTACGGTAAAGCTTACATTCTTCAGAACGTTGTTCTGACGCTTGTCAAGGATATATGTTTTGCAGAGGTCTTTTACATTTAAAATATTCATAGCGGTGTCCTTTCATTATTCAATATTGGAGGTGTCGGAGGATTTGATTTTTCCTGTGTAAAGAGATGTGAGCCATGCTGCCAGAATCGTTACAGCAAAGATAACTGCGGGGTAAAGCAGGAATATCTGCAAAGGATCAATGTTAAACTCTATTTTTGATGCACCCATCATTCCGAAAACAGGTGTAATGCAAAGGTCAGTCATAGGAATTGAAGCTGCTGCCGCAAGAATTGCCGCCGCAAGGGCAACTATTCCGAAACGAAGAGTATTCCAGCTGATTATTGAGCTGTTTCTGAAACCAATAGCCTTCAAAAGTGCTATCTGACTTCTTTCATCGGAAATGAATGAACGTTCAACAAGAACTGTTACCAGAATTACTACCACAATGGTGATCGTTAAAAGCAGAAGCTTGACAGCCTCCATTGTAGGAACAACAGACACACAGTCTATGCAGTATTCCGTTGCGGTCATAACATCGTCATTGTCCAAAAGCTTCTTGATTTTTTCTTTTCTTGTCTCAATTTCCTTTTCGGACGGGTCATCGGTGAAGTCAACCTGAAACTGTCTGATCGCCGATACGCAGCTCATATCAGTAGGTGCGTCATCGTGAAGTCGGATAAGCTCTCCGAGATTATTCATAGTCTGGAAGTATGCAGTTACTATGCAGTTGAGCTTTTCAGTTCCGAAGTCAATTGTTACGGTATCACCTATTTTTGCACCTATCATTTCAGATACATAAGGTGTTACGGCGATTTCATTTTTGTTCTGAGGAGCTGTGCCCTCAAAATAATCATAATCAGCTACAGGAATATTTACACTCTGAGCACAGGATATTGAGAAATCATTTTCCGAAGATATGACCTTGTATTTATACTGTATATCAACGCTGACATCGCAAGGCATACCTTCTGCCGTGATCTTATCGGAAAGTTTCTTCAATTCATCTGCAACAGTATTTTTGTCCCCAGAACTCTGAAGCTCCATTGCACCGTTAACATCAGTTATGTAAAGGTCGCTTTCTGTACCGAAGGTTGTGATAAGATTTGGGCTTTTCATTGTGGAAACGGTATTTACCAGCATAAGAACAAAAAGTGTGCAGAGAAAAAACGAGATCATGATAGTCATAAAGCGTTTCGGTGCGCTTAAAATGTCGTTTACTGCCATAAAAAATGCAGGTCTTGCATTTGTTCTGCCTATTCTCAGGCAGCTTTTTTTGCCGAAGCGTTCACCTGTCTGTCCAGAACGTATAGCGTCGATAGGTGTAAGCTTTTTTACCTTGCCTGTACAGCTGTAGGCGAACAGAAGAATTATTATCATAGTACCAACTGCACTGACCAGATTTATGAGCAGACCTGCATCATTGCCAAGCACCATATTTTCACTTACTGACATAAGCAGCATATTTCCGAAGGGAATACTTGCAAATAATCCGATACTGCCGCCAATCAGAGACATAAGCAGGTATTTCGCTATGTAGAGACCTCTGATTTTATGATTCTTGATACCGATAGCCTTCATAACGCCGATCTCTCTGTATTCTTCGCTGATCGTAAATCCGATAGAAAAACGCAGTACAACGAATGATACGATTATAAGGCAAATGCTCAGTATAAGAACAACAAATGCTACGATCATTTCCATTACATAACACATTTCAAGTGTGCTTCTTGCTCCTGAAAATGCAATTCCGGGGATATCGGATATAGCTGAGATCGTAGCTGTGACATCATCAGTCTCAATGTATATCACCTCACCCTGATAATGGGCTTTTATCATTTCATCAGCAAGGAATTTATCATAATCGGTCTGATTAAGCAGAAATCTTGTATTGCCCATAAAATCAGAGCCTAAAAAAGCGTCCTTGACCCTGCCTGCAATTTTCAGCTCCATCTGAACATCGCCGAGCTTTATTCTGATATTATCACCGACATTGAAATTGTTATTTCCTATAAAATTGCCTGCGATCATGACCTCGCCCTGAGAAACCTCAAAAACAGGCTGATTTGATGTATCAAAGAATTTCAGCTTTGCATCGGATATTGACTGGAACAATGGTGTGTTTTTGGTTTCGACATCTGTACCGTCTGCACGTTTAATGCTGTCCTGCGAGCCGAAAATACAGGTTTCGATTTTGTAGCTCGTTATACAATCAGCTTCTGCAAGAATACCATCGGCATTTCCTGTGGAATTATCACCCATGGTAATAACTGCAAAATCACCTATTTCTGCTTTATCGAGATAATAGTCAGTACCGTTGACAACAGTAAACACATTGTTCAGACCGCTTGCCGCAAACATTGTTGCAAGAATTACAAACAGCAGCAGTATTACATTCATTGTCTTTTTTCGTTTAAGGTCTTTTTTGAGTATATTGAGATACATTTTCGTTCTCCTTTCATCGTTGTGATTTCATTATAGCAGGTAAATTATTAAATAATCCTTAAATCTGATTTTTATGCCGTATGATTTATAAAACAGTGCAGTTTTTTAAATAGTGTGAAAAAATCACTTAATCTGCTTCAAATAATGTGTAAAACAGTATTGAAATTCCTTCGAAAAAGTGGTATAATACTTTCATTAGGAGCGTGATAATGTGAAACGCAATGCTATAGAACAGCTTGTACAATGGAAAAACAGCACTGACCGCAAACCCCTCGTGCTCAAGGGTGCAAGACAGGTAGGCAAAACATGGCTTATGAAGGAGTTTGGCAGGCTGTATTATGAAGATTCATTCTACTTCAATTTTGACGAAGAGGACGAATTAAAGTCTATTTTTGAAGCAAACAAAAATCCTCACAGAATTATTGAGCTTTTAGGTTTGATCAAAGGCAAAAAAATTCTCTCTGAAAAGCATCTGATCATATTTGATGAAGTGCAGGAATGCTCTGAAGCTCTGAACTCTCTGAAATACTTCTGTGAAAAGGCAAATGATTATCATATTATCTCAGCCGGAAGTATGCTTGGCACTTTGCTTGCAAAGCCTAAGTCATACCCTGTGGGAAAGGTAAACTTAATGAATATCAGTCCAATGACATTTGATGAGTTTCTTGCCGCCGCTGACGATAGTTTATATTCATACTATAACTCCATTGAAAAAGGACAGCAAATAGAGAAAATATTCCACAACAAACTGCTTGATGCATATAATTATTATCTGATTATCGGCGGTATGCCCGAATGTGTACAATCATGGCTCACAAACAAGGACCCTGCCGATATCTCACGTATTCAGCAGGAATTGATTGAATTATACGAAAATGACTTCTCAAAGCATAATGGAAAAGTCAACAGCGGGCGTATCCTTATGGTATTCAGAAGCCTTGTAACTCAGCTTTCCAAGGATAATGAAAAATTCGTCTATGGCTGTGTTCGTGAGGGTGCAAGGGCAAGAGAGTTTGAAGAGGCTATTGAGTGGCTCGTTTCGACAGGAATGGTACTGCGTATCTATAATGTAAGCAAGCCTGAGCATCCTCTGAAAGCTTACGAGCAGCTAAATCATTTTAAGCTGTTTATGTTTGATGTAGGGCTTATGAAGCATATGGCAGGAATCAGTAATCAGGCAATTCTGCTGAAATCGGACTATCAGTTCAAAGGTGCATTGACAGAAAACTATGTGTTACAGCAAATAAGGTCATTGTATGATACCGAGCCAAAATATTATACTCCCACTGCTTATAGCGAGATTGATTTTATTGTTCAAAACGGTATGGATATTATTCCGATCGAGGTCAAGGCAGGCGAAAGCGTAACATCAGGAAGCTTCAAAAGTTATCTCAGGGAGCATAAGCCTGCAACGGCTGTGCGTTTCTCAAAGCTCGGATATGAGCATAATGACAGTTTTATAAATTTGCCTCTTTATCTTGCAAATAAAATGAATGAACTTATATAGAAGCGTTTATCCTGCGAAGAAAACATACTAACTATTCGGTCTATATAATCAAAGTGACTTTAGTAACCGTTATAATTACAGCTTTAAACACTATCCGGAAATATGCATTATTTTTAAACTGTAATACCCGAAAATATGCATAATTCCATTTTATAAATATGCTGTTTTATGCATAGCTCTTGATTTTTTTCATATAATATGCTAAAATATCTACAGAAAGCGAGGCTACGGATATGCTTAAAAGAAAAATGTATGATTATCTTCTTAACTGGAAAAAAACAAAGAGCAAGGAATGTCTGTTGATAAAGGGTGCAAGGCAGGTAGGAAAAACCTACCTTGTAAGGCAATTCGGAAAGGCTGAATACGAAAGCTTTATCGAAATAAATTTTCATATGCAGAGCAGTCTGAAGGTCATATTTGAGGGTGACAGGTCTGCTGAAGAAATATACAAGAGAATTACCGCAAACATTCCCGCAATCAGGCTCATTCCAGGCAAAACGCTGATTTTTCTTGACGAGATACAGAAATGTGCAGACGCAAGAACGGCACTAAAATTTCTTGCAGAGGACGGCAGATATGATGTTATTGCATCAGGCTCGCTCCTCGGACTTTCCTACGGTCAGGACGATGACCGTGAAGTAAAAGAGGTTGAGTCGATACCCGTCGGATATGAAAAGTCGGTTATGATGTATTCTCTTGACTTTGAGGAGTTTTTATGGGCATACGGCTATGAAGCTGACACGATAGATTATCTCAGAAGCTTTTATGAATCAAAAGAGAAGATCCCTCCCGAAACCAATCAGAAATTCGATTCAATACTGCGTGAATATATTGTCGTGGGCGGTATGCCCGAGGTAGTGGCTGATTTTATGGAACATAAGGACTTCGGCAGAGTTCAGGAAATCCAGGACAAGCTGATAGCTTCCTATGCCGATGATATATCTCAGCATGCAAAGGGTGCGGAAAAGGTCAAGGTAAGAAAATGCTATGACAGTATTCCGAGACAGCTTGCAAAGGAAAATAAGAAATTCAAGTATTCCGAAGTTGAAAGCAAGGCTACTGCGAGGAAATTCGGAGACAGTATTCAGTGGCTCAGTGATGCAAATATGGCGTATATCTGCTGTAATACGACAACTCCGATGCTGCCGCTGAATGCATATGAAAAGGATAACGAATTCAAGCTGTATATCAATGACACAGGTCTGCTGCTGGCATTATTTGGCTTTGCAACAAAACAAGCACTGCTCAACGGAAATCTTAAAGGCTTTGCCAAGGGCGGAATTTACGAGAATTTTGTTGCCGAAACTCTCATCAAAAACGGTTATTCGCTTCATTACTACAAGCCTGATGATAATTCAGAGCTGGAGTTTATTATTGAAAAAGACGGTGAGGTTATCCCAATTGAAGTCAAGGCAGGCAACACTGCCACAAAATCCCTGAACTCTTTTATTGAGAATTACTCGCCCTCTATAGCTTACAAGCTTGTGAGCGGCAATGTGGGTGAAGCTGACGGTAAGATCACACTGCCGCATTATCTGACTATGTTTATTTGAGTGCGGCTGTTTAATATTGCAGTTTTAATTTTTGCAGATTTTTTTCAAAATGCTTGAAATATCTGAAATAATATGATATAATACAAATAATTATAAATATTCGTAAAAAGGGGTTGGCGAGCTGATGAAAAATGTCTGCAATTTCGACAGACAGGGCATAACTATACCCTTTTATATAAAATCAACGTCTTTAAAGCTCTTGGAATAAAGGGCTATAAAAGCGTTTTTTGATTATTGGAAAGGAATGGTAACAAAATGAAGAAGCCTATGAAATGGCTGAAACGGACTGCCGCTTTTGCGGTGACGCTGGGTGCGGTGCTTTTTGCAATGCCTGCAAGCGTTTCGGCGGCGACGGAGTTCAACATCAACAATGGCGCTGTTACAATTACCGCAGACGGTGATTATACCATCACAGGAGACGGTACGGCAACAGCAAACACCATTACGGTAGAAAGCGGAGTTTCCGCAAACATCACCCTTGCAGGGGTAAATATTGATGTTTCCTCACAGAATAATAAAGCGGCATTCAAGATAGCCGACAACAGCGCAGGAAATGTAACTATCACTCTTGCAGACGGCACAACAAATACGCTGAAAAGCGGAAGGTTTTGTGCAGGCTTACAGAAGAACGGCGAATATTCCGAAGATCTCGGAACGCTTACTATTCAAGGCACAGGCTCTCTTACCGCAACAGGCGGAGAATACAATGCTGCAGGCATCGGCAGCGGCAGCGGCGGCAACTGCTCAAATATCACCATCGAGGGCGGCATAATTACCGCAAATGGAGGAGAATACAATGGTGCAGGCATCGGCGGCGGTCAGAACGGCAACTGCTCAAATATCACCATCAAGGGCGGCGAAATTACCGCAAATGGCGGAAATTACGGAGCAGGCATCGGCGGCGGATATAAAGGCAGCGGCTCGGGTATCACAATCAATGGCGGCACAGTTACCGCAAATGGCGGAGATTCCGGAGCAGGCATCGGCGGCGGCCTCAGCGGTGACGGCTCAAATATCACCATCGAGGGCGGCACAGTTACCGCAAATGGCGGAGATTCCGGAGCAGGCATCGGCGGAGGCAGCGACGGCGGTGACGGCTCAAATATCACCATCGAGGACGGCACAGTTACCGCAAATGGCGGAAAGAATGGAGCAGGCATCGGCGGCGGATGGTGCGGTGACGGCTCGGGTATCAATATAAGCAACAGCCTGGTAAAGGTGACCGCAGGGGCTAATGCCAGCTCTATCGGCGGCGGCAGAGGCGGCAACGGTGCGGCTGACCTTTCAAACACACAGAACGCAATTATCGTTGACAACACAGCAAGGACTGTTACTGTTTACGGCAATGTGACACTTAACAGAGGATTTTGAAGTTCTCTCAGACTATACAATGACTGTCACCGAGGGTGCGACACTTACTGTCGGCGCAGGTTTTACATTGACCAATAACGGTACTCTCGCAAACAACGGAACTATCACAAACAACGGCACTATCACAAACAACGGTACTATTGATGATTTCGACAACAGCGGCACTATCACAGGAAATTCTGTGGGCGGCAGCGGTACTGTAATCAGCTATGATTTTACAGTAACAGGCGGCACAAAGGGCACAGATTACACCTATGCAGGCGGTGTTCTGACAGTTCTGACGGAAACCCC